>CANQQL010000066.1 GCA_947625975.1 uncultured Bacilli bacterium | reverse complement strand
CTATCGGCGCCATGAACGGCATCGGCGGCGACAAGTTCGGTCCTGAGATCACCGTTGATGGTTATCAGGTCGTGCAGGGCATCCTGCAGGCTCTTGGCTATGGCAAGCTTGACGAGTTTGGCGGCTCTTATGAGGAAGCCAAGCTCCAGACCGCTGCTATGGGCGCTCAGAAGGGCATCACTTATGGTCTGGGTCTCACTCTCAGCAAGAATGTTACCCGTGAACAGCTGGCCGGCCTTCTCTTCAACACACTGACTGACGAAGCTGCTCATGTTGTTGTTTTGAAGAGTGATGGTAAGAATTACGTTGAAGAAGACCGTAACGGGACTGGCTACAAGACTCTGGGCGAAACCTACTGGGGACTGCATGCATTCCACAAGGACTCTGCTAAGGATTATCCTGATGATAAGGATCTTCTGAAGCTGGATGAGTTTGGCCGTCCCATGAACCCGAAGTGGGTTGCCTATGTTGATGGCGAACGCATTCAGATCGGCAAAGACACAAAGGCTATCGCGACTTATTACCGCAAAGATGCTGTTACCCGCAAAGAATTGGCCGAGCTCTTCTATGAGACGCTCTCTGCCAAGGACATGGAGGCTTACACTGAGTACTATGTTGATGGTCTGGAATATGACCTCTCCAAGGCTACCGGCGATCCTAAGGGCCCGTGGGTACTCTCTGCCAATGATGATGATTATGATAAGCTCGGCGGCACTGCTGTTACTGTAGAAGTTTATCTGATGGCTGATGAGTATACTGCTATCAGCAGCGTTAAGGACCTTAAGTATATTCTGGGTCTTGGTGATACTGAAATCAACAATACCACTTCTGCTTGGCCTCGCCTGAGAGTGGTCATCGTCCATCACTATGCCGCTCTGCTCACTAAAAATATGATCTATAAGTCCGGCAGATATGTGACTGGCCTGACCAACGACTATGTGATCGGCCGTCACCTCGAACTCCCGTATGACCTGTTCGCTGGCTGGAATACAGCTCACAATGATCCTCAGTATGTGTCCAGGACCGTTGTCCTGCCGACTGACAAGTATGAGGCAGGCGATGCCGTCTATTTCGATGTCTCCATCGAGAAGGATCCGTATGATGGTGAACTGAAATACACTGTCCGCAACGATCAGAAGCTTGAATCGGTTACCGGCATTTCCTATATCGATCCCGACAACGATTATCTCCGTCTGACCAGCCTTACTGATCCTGCTAAGTATTTCTCCTACTTCATGCAGGAGACCGAAACCAAGGAGTATCAGGCTTCCAGAGTTGCAGTTGGTGCCAACCAGGCAGTTTATCTGGATCCTGTCACCAATAACTACGTTGTCCTGGTGAATACAGCAGTTAAAACCGATCCTTACAAAGCAGCTGCTCACTACTATGTAGAAAGCATTCAAGCTCGCGCAGTAGCAAATCCGACTCTGTTTGATACCGCTCGTGAGCAGAACCTTGAGGTTAAGGCCGAGATCGTCAACGTTCTCACAGGTGAAAAGACCAAAGAGGACCTTGCCTACGTAGCAACATATACCAAGCCGACATATGAGGCTGACGGTACACTGAAAACCGCTGGTTTCTATCGGATTACCTCTGTTGCTGGAATTAAGCTGCTTGGTACTGATGGAAAAGCCACTTCTATCAAAGTAGAAGATGGTCAGGTAGTGAATATTGCTACAGGGCTACAGATTGGTGATGCCACTGCAACCCCGGCCAGCATTGCTGCTCCAGCCGCTAAGAGTGATAACCCCTACTACACGATCGAAAACGATACCTATGTCATCCCCAGCGTGAAACTCAGACTCTATTCCACTAATGAGGACGGCTCTACAGTCATTGACCCCGAGACTCTCCCTGTATATGTCCTCGCTGACAAGGATGGTAACGCCGTTTATGCCGGTGGTAAGCTTGTGTTCTACACAGTCTTTGATGAAGAGGTTTATATACTGAACACTCTCGCCCCGTATTCGACAGCCAGTGCCATGGCCACTGATCCTGTTGATCTTAGCGGTAAGATCAAGACTGATATTAACCGGAAATGCGTTTATAACGCATATTGTGAGTGGGATAAGCTTGTTATTGCCAACCCCGCTTACTGGGATGTAGACTTTGATGCAATTTATGCCGCTAAGGCCCCTGCTGAAAAAGTACCGCCTACGGAAGTCAAATTCGGTGACCTCATCCATCAGTTCGTCACTCTTGGCACAGATGCTGTGAAGTCGATCAAGGTTTATAATGCCGATACTGGGCTCTACGACAAGGAAACTGTTGATCCGCTTACCAGCACTAAGGGTAAGACCTTTGTCTATAGCCTGAAGAACGCCTACGACCAAGACTGGTCCAATACGTATGCTGTGTCTTCTGGTATCCTTGTTAAGAACGGGACAAACTCCATCGTTGTATCCGAGGTCGCAGACACGACAAAGACTCACACGGTCTACGTAAACGAGGATACTATCCTTTACACCTTCAAGGGCACCAAGGATGCTAGTGGCTTCTCCAACATTAAGAAGATGGGCACCTATGCATACCACGAGTTCGATCTGTTTGGCACTGATGTTGCCAAGTACGGTAATCCTTACGTTCTGGTTATGTGCAACGACACGGTTGGTGATGGCAAGACTCTTGCAACCTACATCGTCGTAATCTGCCAGGATGCTGTGTCTTATGACCAGAGCAACGTTGCCTATGGCATTTATTGCGGCTTCAATGAGCTCGATGGCAAGACCTATCTGTACTTTGTTGATCCTCGCACTGGTAAGTGGGAGACCTTCGAAGGTGCTGCTGGTATCGTTACCGATGCAAACCTCCGTCGGAAAGTTGGCATGGTTGTTAAACTTACCTTTAAAGATGGTAAGGTAAGTGCAGTTGTCAAAGAAGAGAATACTGAGACAATTCTGGCAAACAATGGTGAAAGTATTCTCACTGCCTCTGGCTGGTATAGCCTGTACAATGCGAAGATCTATGCTGTTGTCGGTAAATACCTGTCCGAAGAAGACACGTCTAAGCTGACTGTTGGCTCCACTATTAGTGTCCACAATAACAATGATGGCACCAAGACCATTGTTATCTACAGCCAGAAACTGCTTGAGAGCCTGGAAGACGGCGCTCCTTACTACGGCAACATCGATCCCGATTGGGACGGCAGCAAGTAATATAGATTGCTGTTACTCGGTGTAAACGCCTAGAGTAAGCACAACAAGTTAGTCTAAAGAGGGCCGAACCCAGTCGGGTTCGGCCCTCTTTCAACATGTTTAATAGTTTGTTTGCCTCCTCGCGCTTCTGACTTGGCTTCACCATGCATCAATACCTTGGTGCGCAAGATGAATGCTTTCCGCAGAATTGCTTACGTATAGCAAAGATCTCCGAGAATAGTCCATATAGGGTTATGCACTGAAAATAGTAATCCGATGCCCTTTCCGCAGAAAACTGCCTATATTCCTGAAGCCAGATTGGTTTTAGCTCTCACGTCATACTCCTGCAGCCATGTTGTTACATACTCTACATCAGAGGGCGTATCAATGTAGGCTAGTCCCCGCTTTTGCCGTGTCTCTCTGCCTTTCCCGGTGATGAGGATCACACTTGGTTCGGAACAACTCAGCACTGCCTGGCGAATTGCCTCGCCCCGGTTAGGCTCTATGATACAGGTACAGCCACCAGG
>CANQQL010000065.1 GCA_947625975.1 uncultured Bacilli bacterium | reverse complement strand
CGTACACCATCAAGGGCGTGGTGAAGGGCGCGGGGCACCTGGGATCCGCCACCTTGACGATGAACGGGAAGGGATTTTCCGTGGTGGTGGAGCATGAGCATATGTTCGATTCTAGCGGAGTAGACGGCGTGGTCGGCAACTTCTCCTTTACCGGCGTGCCCAAGGGGAAATATACCCTCTCCGCGGTTGGAAAGGATGAGATGGTCACGGTGCTGGGCTACGCCAAGGGTACAAGCGCAGGTAGCCCTGACCTCGGAAGTGAGGATTCGCTGGAGCTGGATGTCACGGAGACCAACGAAAATGCGTTCACCATCTTCACCGATAGCTCGAAGTGGGCCTTGAAGGTGAAGGGCAATGTAGAAGAGAGTAAGGAAGCGAGGCACGAGGAAAAAGTCACAGATAGCGGATTCGTGCAGCAGGAGGGCGTTACGGAGACGTGGAAAAAGACCTACGCCAAGTATGATGGGACCAGCTATACCGTCACCGTCACCAACACGGGCAACCGCGCGCTGAACGTGACCTTGGCGCTGACGGAGGACGATGGGCCTGTTACACTGACAGGGCTGTCTGGCGATACCTACACCAGCGATAAACTCGCCAAAGACGGCAGCCAAATCACCATCAGCGGCCTGGACGATGCGGGCGAGTTTGACCTGGCGCCTGACGGCACGAAGGAATTTACCGTGACCATCCCGAAGGGGCTGAAGGTGGGCAGCGCGAAGTACGTCTTCACCTTCACCTCCACGGACCACGCGAGCACCAGCGTCTATGGCCCCACGGTCACCTATGAGCTGGACCTGACGGTGGATCCGCTGGAGGTCAAGGGGATCGACTTTGAGGTGAATACGCCTGAAGCCCCCAAAACCCTGACGGCGAAGGATCTGAAGCTGGGCGAAGACGGCACCGTTCCGGACGGCGTGAGCGTGCCTGATACGGAGCACGACGGGACGGACGTGGTGTACGAGTGGTACGTCGTGGACTACACTCC
The DNA here is from genome assembly GCA_947625975.1 of uncultured Bacilli bacterium. Lineage (GTDB taxonomy): Bacteria > Bacillota_I > Bacilli_A > RFN20 > CAG-826 > RUG131. Next base: position 3,720 of record CANQQL010000065.1, on the reverse strand, counting down.
CGACGCCAAGGTGGGCGTGAACGGGGACGGCCAGCTGACCATTAACGGCGTGCCGCAAACGCCTGTGTCGTCTGGTACTGCTGTGACGGCGCACGGCACCGTGTACAACATCCAGCCCGGGGACGCGGGCAAGAGCATCTACCTGGTAGCCAAGGGCCAGGGCGGCAACGTCACCGGCGCGGCCTACAGCTCCAATGAGCCTGGCGGCGAGGTGCTCCCGCCCCACCAGTTCGACGTGCCCTACGAGGGCCGGGTGACGGTGGTGGAGCACCCGAATAAAGTCACCGACCCGAGCGAGGCGGGCAAGTATACGGTCCAGCTGGTGCCCCAGACCGAAGGCGGGCCTGGAGCCGCGATATCCATGATCTTTAACGACGCGGAAGATTGCTGGAAGACCACCGGCGGCAACGTGCTGACCCCCGGCGTGACCTATGAGGTCTATGCCAGCACGGTGAGCGGGAATTTGACTGTCACCAAAGACACCGGCAAGACCATCACCGGCGTGGCCGATGGCCAGCCCTACGGCACGGCGGAGGTGACCTATTATCAGGTCACCATTCAGGGGACTACCTATGATAACGTCTATGACAAGCTGAAGGGCACGGACTTCTTTGGCACGAAGGAAGGTACCCAAGCGGCCGAGCAAAAAGGCAACATTGACGACATGAAGCCCACCGCCAAGGCGGGGGAGGCCACGGTGAACTCCGGCGACTGGGTCCAAGATGGGACGGATGTGGACCTCACCCTTGCCGCCTGGACGAAGGACTATACCCTTACCTGGACTGGCGCGGAAAAGGATGGGGCCGATGACCCCACCGGCACCGGCAGCAAGGCCAAGGTGGAGAATCTGAACAAAAACACCGATGTGAAGACCGAGTTAAAGCTGAACCTCAAAGAGATCGAGGCCCATGTGACCGGCTCCGGCTCGGTGGATGAGATCACCCTGGCGGATGGTAGCGGCAATACCTTTACCAGCAAGCCGGACGATCCCCGCGGCAAGATCTCGGCGCTCAAGGACAACGAGGAGGATGAGTCTATCAACGGCGGGACCACCGTGACCTTCCGGGTGCCCGCCGGGGGCTATGATGGCTCCGGGCTCATCGCCGGGTCCTATACCGTCAAGGCGACCCCGAAAGAGGGCACGACCCGGGAAGGCTATAAGGTGCCGTTCAACACAGGCGATCTCAAGACGGAAGAAAGCACAACGGTGACAACGACGGACGCCAGCTTTGAGGTGCTCCTGGATCAGACAGGGCAAATGATGAGAGTCTCCACCGATCTGGACAGCGCTCACTACGGCGAGGCGCATTACGAGACGGAGGGCACCGACGCGGAGCTGGAGCAGACGTTGACGCTGCCCTACGGCTACGACGCCAAGGATATCAAGGTGACGGTGCAGAACACCAGCAAGCCGGCGGCGGGTGTGGGCGGCGTCACGCACCAGCCCATCTACAACGTGAAGATGAGCGATCTTACCGCTCCCAGCTCGGACGGCAAGATCACGGCGGACAGGGGCGACTTGACGACAGGGATAACGCTGGACGATGCGACTTCGAGCAAGGAGGCGACGATCTCTGTCGCCCAGGGCCTGACCGTGGGCACCTATGAGGTGACCGCGGAGTTCTCCTTCGGCCATGCGGAGGGCGAATCGGACTCCGCCAAGGTGACCTACAAGCTGACCGTGAAGGTGGAGCCCGCCAAGTTCGCAAGCGTCGCCATGACGGGCGCCGGCGACTACCTGAAGGGGACGGAGACCCTGCAGCGGGGCACCTATACGACGGAAGAAAACAACATTCAGGATAAGGTGGACGATGAGGCCAACTACCTGACGCCGGGCGAAGACTACCACTACGCCTGGTATGCCAGCGACAACGAGGACATCGGGGCCACCGACCTGACCTGGAGCGCTGGGAACGTGACCTTCGGCACCAAGAGCGCCGAGAAGATCGGCACGGAGGATGCCCAGCTGACCGGCGACGTCATCAAGCAGTACCCGGGCAAGCACATCTACCTGGTGATCTACGCCACCAACAGCAGCGGGAAGGTCACCGGGGCCGCCATCTCCGACCCCGTTCAGACGGGGTATCGGGGCGCGGTCCGGGTGAACGTGGACGGCGCGCAGAAGACAGGCGCCGACCCCGGCTACACGGTGGAATTTGTCCCCGAGAGTGAATCCGCGGTGACCGCCACTTGGGACGGTACGAGCAACGCCTACTTGAGCGACCAGCTCCTTGACCCGGCGAAGGAGTACACTGTCAACGCCAGCGTCAGCGACAAGGAAACGGTGGAGGAAAAGACGGCGTTGGCGGAGAAGGTCACGAATACCACGCGCACCGTCACGGCGAACTATTACACCGTGCACGCCGAGCCGACCACCGCGCAGCACTACGCGAACAATGACACCCTGGGCGAGAAGTTTGGCAGCCCCATGCCCACGCCGAAGCTCACCCATAACGATACTGACGTGAACGGCAAGACCGTCCTGGCGGACACGGAGATCACCGCCACGTTCGATGCCGCGTCCGACGCCCCCGGGATGGGCTGGAAGCAGGACTATAAGCTGACCTGGCAGACGAAGAACGCCGCGGGCGGAACCATGGAGAACGCGGCGGGCAAGGCACAGCAAGACGCCACTGCGGCCTATGCCACCGGGACAACCTGGACCATCACCAACGAGACCTACATCGGCGGCGTGCTGGTGCAGAACACCTATCAAGTCACCGGCTCCATCAGCGGTACGCCCGGCACGGTGAGCACCGTTACCATGGCGAGAAAAGAGGGCGGCACCTTTACCACGGGCCGTGCGACCAGCAGTGCGATCAACCCCGGCAATTCCACAAATAGGATCACTGACACAAGTGGCAACAGTACCACTGGCGACAATAACGACACCATCACCTTCACGGTGGTGAAGGGCACCTATACCATCACCGCCACCGCCGGCGACAAAACCACCATCACCAAGATGAAGTGGGACAGCGACGGCGGCGCCGAGGTGACGGGCTCGGTGCTGACGGGCAAGACGGTAGAGGCCGCCGGCCAGACCTTCACCGTGTACCTGGCGGCCACTGATATCAAGCTCACCGTGAAGGATGAGGACGATGGCAGCCACACCGCCACCTCCAGCCTCCCCGGCACCAACTACCAGCAGGCCAAGCACGAGGAGACGGTCTACTTCGCCAACGTGGGGTCGGGCAAGACGCTGAGCCTGAAGCTGACGAACGACGGCAACACCAACCTCAACGTCAGCGTGGCCCTCTACAAGACGGCCAAGGCGAACCTTGCGGACCTTACGTGGAATGTCAACAGCTTTACAGGCGCGGGTAACAGCGAAAAGGTTACGCCGATTGCCGTTGATAGGAATGCGGCCGAGGATGGCGCGGTCAGCTTCAACAGTCTGCTGGCGGATAGCACCCTCGTGTCCGCGGGTGAGAGCGACGGGGTAGACGCCGGGACGATCACCATCAGCGAGAACGCCAAGAACACCGACGACCAGGTCTACATCCTCCGCTTTGCGGGTACGTCGAGCGCCGGTAGTTCGGCGGTGGTCTACTACGTGCTGGACCTCACCGTGGAGCCGCTGCCGCTGAAGAGCGTCTCCGCGACCACCACGTCTACCAGCGACGGCACCCCGCATGAAAGCGGCTACGTCCCCGGCGAGGGCGACACCGTGGAGCTGAAGGGGTATACTCCCAGCGGAAGCGGGGCCAACGGCTTTGA
>CANQQL010000064.1 GCA_947625975.1 uncultured Bacilli bacterium | reverse complement strand
ATTCAGAAGTTTTATCTTTATGTAAGAAACCAAGCATGAGGCCAGAACCTTCAAAATAAAACGTTTGAATGTAAGGAACAGATAAAGAATTAAAAACCGTATCCATCTCAGTGGTCGGAACTTCAGAGTTCAAACTAAGTTTTATATGTTTATTTCTCCAACTTTACTTCTAACAAAATATCGCTTTCACTGCTTATATTAAAAGAGCAAAGTAGGGCTAATTGTATATAACAAAATTTATCACTAAACTGAACCAAAGTAATTGCTCCAATTAAAATTAGTGAAAGCAATGAATAATAAAGTGCTGAAGGAATACTATTCTTTTTGGTTTTTATGCTTTTTACAACTGGATAAATCAATATAAGAGTGGCAAGTAAACCAAAATCACACAATGACTCTGCTATCGTATTATGTGTATATGCACTTATTAATCCGTTTTCATAAAATGCATTTGCTCCTAATCCAACTAAAGGATTTTTTAAGAAAAGAAAGACACCTTCAATTACAAAATAAAGTCTACTAAACGTAGAAAAATCTGAAAATTGATTGCCTCCATTTTTTAGCATATTAAAAAGATCTCCAAGTCTAATCATTAAGTAACTCATAAATTTCATTTTTGACAAAATAATAAACGCTATAATACAAAAAGCAAAAACGCAAATCGTTAAATACCATCTTTTTTTGCCAAAAAACATAATAATTTGAATGATTGTAGGAATAATTGCTAATAATAAAAATGCCTTAGATCCTGTTGTGACTCCTAAAAACAAAAACATTGCTAAAATCGGAAGAATTAAAAATTGTTTCTTAAAGAGAAGATAATAAAGCCCTATAACATAGGCCATCGAGAAATATGAGCCAATCACATTTTCATCGCCAAAATCGCTTCCAATTCTAGAGAAATTCAAACTAAAGATCTCAGTTCTATAAAAATATATATAATATATAGCAAAGAAAATCTGAGCAACAAAAAATAAAACAAGCGACTTTTTTAAAAAATTTTCATTAGTCTTAAATAAATTATATAAAAAGAAAAACATCAAAGGTAAAAGAAAAAAGGAATTATTAAAGCCAAAAAATCCATTAATACAGCATGAAATTATTACACATAATAAAAATAAAATCATACTAAGCATTGTTTTATCAAAAAAAAGTTTATCATACAATAATTTATAAACAATAATAAGTACTGCAAGAACACCCATTATTCCTATAGGTAGTAAATGCAAACTGCTATACGAAAAAGAAGCTAACGAAAAGAAAAGCAAAAATAAAACAAAAAACATAAATTTTTCAAGTAAATATTTGCATTTATTTGCTTTAAATTGCTCTTTTTCACAATTTATAATTTGTTTAATCTTCACCATTTTTTCCCTTCTTTCTAACTAGACTTGGTATATTAATAAATACCGTAAAAATTATTCCTAGTAATAACCAATAACCCACTGTATTGGACAATATAAATTTACTGAGCCCAAAGATTTTTGCCACCAAATACAAAATAAAAAACAGCAAATAATAACCAAAAATAAAAACTCTATTATAAATTTTATGATTTTCGTAATAATATCCCGAATTTTCTAATTTAACATTTAAAAAAATCAGAAAAAGCAGAGTCAATATTGTTGAAGCAAAGAATATTACATAGGTTAATATTTTAATCCAATTTATACTGTCATAATCAAAATTTATATATTTTGCATACTCTTCATTTAAATTGTAAATATCTTTTAAGTAATTATTTGGAGTATTTTCTATGAAATTCCATTCATATTCCGATACCGGAAATTCATTTTCTAAAATAGTTAATGCACGTGAATTATTATAAATAGATCTATTCAAATCAAACGATATAGAAAAATTATCTATATTTGTTCTAAACCCTAAGTTTGTGATTATAAATTCTCCAAACAAATCGTAATAATATGAACCTTTTGCTGTAGTGGTTTTATAAATAGCTGCAATAGCTAAATCAACTACCTCAATACTACCATTTAGACTATATTGCATTTGTACTTTTTCACCAATAATATCATCGTAAGTGTCACAATGCTTTTTTTCTAACAATTCATTTGCATAAACATCAGAAACATAGCAAAACAACGAAGAAACATTTACGCAATTATTATATAATTCTAAATCTATGCTTTCCAATTTAAATCCATTCGTCTTAGTTTTAACTACACTAATTGTTCTAGGAAATAAAATCGAAACAGGCTTTTCCTCGCTTAAATTTGACAAAAGTTTTTGATTTATATCTTTGCTTTGCTTTGCAACAATAAGAGCATTTGAAAAGCAGTCATTTCCAAAACTATATCTATTTGACGATGAAAAAAAATTTTTTATCCGATCATCCTTATCATTTTCTTTATCAATTGAAAGATTTTGCAACTTATAAGCATTATTTTTAGCGTTAAATGAAATTAAAGATGAAAAATTTTCTAGTTGACTTGATGGTCTAACATAGATATTAGCGCTTAAACTTATAAAGTTAATAAGTGATAATCCCAAAAATATCAAAAATTTTTTGTAGTACTGCTTTATAAATAAGAAGTAAGTATTTAAATTAATTGCTTTTTTATTATATTTAATTTTGACTTTCATTTAAAACCACCTATTTAATGATAGCATTTTATTTTTATAAAATAAACTGTTAAGTGACAAAGTTAATGCAACGAAATAAATAATTTTGATGAAAACATAGAAAAATAATTAATCTGTTGCAA
>CANQQL010000063.1 GCA_947625975.1 uncultured Bacilli bacterium | reverse complement strand
AATTTTTTTTATATTTGCAACTCTTCTTTGAGTCCTTTTTTTACTTTTCTCATTAAAATACAATTTCCTAGTTAAAAATAAAAACTATGCCGGTTGATACCGACATAGTCTATGCGAAACATTATGAATTAATAATTTTCTGTAACATAGTTAATTAAGGATTTAGTAAGATTTTTAGCTATTCTTTTTTCATTATTTACAATAAAATTTGCTTCATTGATATTATCATGAAATAATAATTCGATTAAAGCTACATCTTGTGCTTTTGAATTCTTAATCTCGTAAATATTTGCGCCACTTTTAATACCACGTGGTTTAAAATCTCCTAATTCAAAAAAACCATCATACATTGTTTGAGAAAATTTTTTTGAATTAATTGTCAGAATTTCTAAACCTTGTCCACCACCGGCATTAGAATGTAGTGCAAAGTGAATATCCGCCTTAAAAGTATTACTCTCTTTTACTGATTCATTTAATGATAAATAATTTGTATTAGCTTTTAACTCAATAAAATCATAATCTTTTAATTCTTGTATCATGTAATTTGCAATATTATTCATATGCTCTGCTTCCGTACCTAAATTATTTACATAACTATTCCACGTTTGAACAGAAGGATTTAAATATACTTTTACAGTACGTGAAGGCCCTATAACAACCTCTTGCTTATCATCGTTTGTAACAGAATCTAATACAGTTTCTGTACTTGAAGATAGATAATTAGTATTACTTGCATTATCATTCTCAGCATTAGCACAGCCTACTAAAAGACCGATAAAAATTAAAAAAGATACTTTTTTCATAGTGTTTTTCACCCTTTCTGAACTAATAATAACATAAAGAGTTTCATTATTTTTTGGGAGTATTTGGCTATGAAAATAACTTGAAATTTTCATAAATTTCTAAATACTAAAAAATGCCTATAAAATCAATAATATTTTTAATGGATAACACAACAAAATGCATCTTTTTCTTTATACATTTTGACAAATTTTGGTATTAATTTTTCTAAAGATTAGCTAACTTTCTTATTAGTTCGCGATACTAACAATATACTTATTTCTTACTAATTACTATAAACTTACTGAGTAGAATACTATTTTATTACCAATTTAATATTTTAAATCCGCAATTAATTTTTAAAAAGTTCTTCCATTAATCCTTTTAAGCCCTTCTCTTCAAATACTGCACGATAATATTCTAATTCGGCATTTATAATTCCATCTAAAGCTTTAATACTTCTAATTTCCACATTACAAGTATCATCATAGAGACGAATACCACTATCAACATAAGGAGTTATACCACTTTTCAAACGATTAAACACTGCGTTCAATTCACTTCGTGGAGAAGTTACCGCTTGAATTTTATCCAATAAGTTTAAGTTTGAAATTTCCTTTGATGCAAAAACTTCCATTCCGCTTCCACTTGGCACCTTGAATGTATAAAGATTTTTAAAAACAGAAAATGCTGTGTCACATAAAGCCACATTAATCGAATCTTTATCCGTAGATACCATATTAATATTCATCATCATTATTCCATCATTACTAAGATGATCTCTTACATGATTAAAAAACTCAACAGTCGTCATTTGAAAGGGAGCCGAAATAGAGGAATAAGCATCGACTAAAATAATATCGTATTTGTCATTTGTTCTTGTTAAAAAATTTCTTCCATCATCACAAACAACATTTATATCCTTACTCATATGAAAATATTCATACGATAAATCAATAATTTTTTGGTCAATTTCTACTGCTGTAATCGTACAATCAATTTTAAGATAATTTTTCATTAAAGTAGCATATGTTCCTGTTCCGTTTCCTAGAATTAAAACATTGGGATTTTCTTTAACTAAAAACGGACTGATTAAAAGATAATCATAATACATACCGGTTAAAGAATCATCTTCATTAATGGTAGATTGCACACCAAATAAAACATTTGTGGAAAATGAATATTGTTTACCGTTTTTATCAATCTTTAAATAATTATAAATTGACTCATCCTCTTTTACTATTGTTTTGTCTTCCCAAAATATAAATGATGCATTCATGGATATTGTAATACCAAGAATCAATAAGACACTATAAAACATCGCCAAAATCGAAGTTTTGATTCTTGCTTTTTTTATTTCTTTTTTGTTTTGTTCATTTTTTTCAGTATTTTTATTACTATTTTGTTTATTCTCTATAAATTCTCCAACAATGTAAATTATACCCAATAAACTTATCATTGCACCAAATAGCACAAAAGAATTACTCGTTCCAATAAAAGGAATAGTTAGGAATGTTGGCAAAAAAGTTCCAATAATTGATCCGATAGTGTTTAATGCTTCTAAACTCCCTATTACTTTACCTGAAACTTTTTCACCCATTGAATATTTAACTAAAGAAGGTGTAACTTTTCCTAAAAAAAGCAAAGGAGGAACAAAAAGAATCAAGCAACACATCAAACTTGCCCAAATAACAAGATTACTTGTAACAAAAAGAGCAAAAACAGCGGAGACTCCGGCAATTATAAAACGTCCAAAAAAAGGAATAAGAGTAATATAAGCACCCGCAAATAACAATTCCAGATATAAACGAGTATAAGAGGGCTTTTTATCTGCTTGTCTTCCACCCCAATAATTACCTATAGCCATTGATATCATTATGACTCCAATGATCAGTGTCCATACAACTTGACTCGATGAAAAATAAGTAGAAATAAGCCTAGAAGCAGACATTTCCACTCCCATTAAGGCAATACCAACAAATAATTCTGTGATAAAATAATAGACTTTTGAATGGATAAAAGATAGCTTACTTTCTTTCATAATTCTTATACTCCTTTTTAACTTTTTAAATTATTATATATAATTTATATCACTTTTATCATCAAAGATAAACCTCATTTAAGCTTTAAAAATTTTTACTTATCTCAAAAGCATTATAAACTCATTTGTCTAGCACAACATAAATTTTTCCTTACATTTCCCTTACACAAAAATAAACCCATCTTCCGTCGTTGTTCACTAGATTTTCCGTCGTTTTAATAAAATAATTACATGCAAATTGATTTAACTATATCAAGATATAGTTATTTTGTTAATCTAAATTGAAAAAGCAACACAACGTTGCGATATGAAAGTGTTGCAAAATGAAACGAAAAAACAAGTGAAA
>CANQQL010000062.1 GCA_947625975.1 uncultured Bacilli bacterium | reverse complement strand
AACATTTATATTTTAGATTTTTCTCAGACTTATTGCAGTTTTTACTTATAAACCGGTATTTACAATGATAATTCAGGGTAAAGTGCTGTTTTACAAAAAAAACTTGCATTTTGATTAAATATATTTATAATATTAGAAGAAACAATTATAGCTTTTGTCTTATAGTTGTTAAAACATTGGGTGTTTAGCTCAGCTGGGAGAGCATCTGTTTGACGTACAGAAGGTCAGGGGTTCGATTCCCTTAGCACCCACCATTTCATAAGATTGTCCGATAAGATCGGACTTTTTTTTAATTACCATTAATAAACGTTATAATATTGATGCTTTCGCTTAATACTAAATAATGGTGATTGCATATGAAAAATTGCTCATTGTGGCTTGATGATGTGAAAATGTCATCATTTCCTAAGTTAAGTGAAAATATAAAAACAAATGTTTTAATAATAGGCGGAGGAATAACAGGAATTCTTTGTGCTTATGAATTAAAAAAAAGGAATATAGATGCGATAGTTTTAGAGCAAGATACCATTGGAAAAGGAATTAGTAAAAATACTACCGCGTTTATAACCGCACAACATGAATTGCTTTATCAAGATATTGTCAAAAATAAAGGATACAAAGCGGCAAAATCGTATTTGAAATTAAATTTAAAGGCCATAGACATGTTTAAAGAACTTGGTAGAAATTTTGATATTGATTATCAAAATTGTTCATCAATCATGTACTCTAGTAATTCTGATAGTAAAATTTTAAAAGAAAAACAGATTTTAGACAATTTGGGTTATAAAACCGAATTAATTGAAACACTACCTTTTAATAACTTAAGCATTAAATTAGGTATAAAATTTAATAATCAAGGTAAATTACATCCTTTAAAATTAATAAATAATTTAGCTAAGGAATTGATTATTTACGAACATACTCGTGTAGAAAATTTAAAAGGTAATAAAGCATATGCAAATGGGAAAATTATTGAATTTAAAAAAGTAATAATTGCTAGTCATTATCCTCTAGTGGATAAAGTGGGGTTGTATTTTTTAAAATTGTTTCAAAAAAGGTCATATGTTGTAGCTATTAAACATCCTCCCTTTAAAGATACTTATTGCAGTATTGATGATAATGGATATTATTTTCGTTGTCACGATAATTATCTCTTAATAGGTGGTAATGATCGAAATACTGGAAAACAGTGTGAATGCACTTTTATAGACAAAATAAAAAAAGAGTTTAAGTTTAAGACAATTGAATATAGTTGGAGTAATCAAGATATCGTTACACTTGATCAAATTCCATATATAGGAAAATATGATTACTTTCATAAAAATTGGTACGTCGCTACTGGATTTAATTTATGGGGATTTACGTGGGCGATGGTTAGCTCTTTTGTACTTGCGGATATGATTGAGGGGAAAGCCGGCGTTAATCTTCTAGATCCACAAAGATTTTGGCTAAATAAACAATTATTTATAAATATTAAAAACACTTTAAAAAATATGTTAACTTTTCGTAAGCCAAGGTGTACGCATTTAGGTGTAGCTCTAAGATATAACAATTTAGAGCATACTTTCGAATGTCCGGCTCATGGTTCTAGATTTGCTTTAAATGGAAATGTTTTGGATGGGCCAGCTAAAAAAAATTTGAATACAGAAAAAATCGAAAGGCAAGCGACATTAGAAAATATTACAAGCAACAAAAAGATACAAGAAAATTAGTGCTAAAAGATAAAAAATTTAGTATTTAATTAAAGAATATGCAAAGAATAACTAAATAGGAGATAAACTTATGAAAACCAAAGAGCAAAATGAATTATTAAGTTATGTGCATATGGCTGCCAATTTATTTCGCCAGTATGCACAATGCGCAAATAATTTAGAAACTAAAGATTTTTTAAATAATATTATTGAAAAATTTTCTAAACACGAAAGTGAAATTAAAGCTAGAATGCATATTGAAAAGGAAGGTAATTTCTTATCACTTATGCAAAGAATGATTGTTTGTATGAAAAAAATGCACATTAAAATGATTAAGGATTCGTTTGAAATATGTGTGGAAGCTTTAAAAACATTGCATATGGCCATTTATCAATTAAACCGATATATTAGAAAAAATCTTAATATCTTAAATGATGATTTTATTGCTATAACAAAATACCTCTTAAAAGAGTATGAAGGTATTGAAAAAGAACTAAGAGATTTCATTAAAACTCAATTTTTATTTTAAAAATTTGACTATTACAATATTTTAATTGATTTATGTGGTATGTTTGTTAAAATGAAATAGAGAGAAAATCATTTTAACTTAGTTAAAATGTTGTAAAAGAGGCGGTTTTATGTTCTTAGTTGATTTAAAAGTTGTTTTAGAGACAATTAAAAGTTTGGATTTTATTGTTGGAGCAGTTGTCCTATTAATATTTGCATTGATAATAGGCTTATTGTTCAGGCGAAGAATTGTTTTAATTTTAGATATTGTTATGACAATTTTAACCCTTGCCGCTTATGCATTTAGTTTTCATACTGCCGCAAATATTCTCTCGATGGCGTTTAGCGTGTTTGCCATAGTAGTGGCGATGATTAATGCCGGAATATTTAGACATTATATTGCAAATTCAACTGACAAAATTAAAAGTTATAAGTCTTTTAGTAATAATGGAGATTTCGAAAATAAAGTTTTTGACCAAACAAGTATGATAAAAGAAATTACCGAAGCTGTTTCAAATTTATCTAAGTCTAAAACAGGAGCATTAATTACATTTGAAAGAAAAGATTCACTAGATGAATATATTAAAACAGGAACAATTATTAATTCGCCTATTACCAAAGAACTTATCCAAACTATTTTTTATCCTGGGACACGCCTTCATGATGGAGCTATTGTAATAAGAGATAATTTGATTGTATCTGCGAGTGTGTATTATACGCCAAATACTAAACCATTGTCTGGTAAATATGGCGCTCGTCATAGAGCCGCGATGGGTATTAGTGAAACTACCGATTCTGTGACAATTATTGTTTCTGAGGAAACTGGTCGTATTTCGATTGCGGCTGATGGTAAGCTATCTCCGGTTGCGTTAGATAGCGTTGAAAGGTCTTTGAAAGATTATTTAGAAGTAAGAGATATTTAAAATATAAAAAGCGACATAGATTGTCGCTTTTTTTATTAACTAGGAAATTGTATTTTAATGAGAAAAGTAAAAAAAGGACTCAAAGAAGAGTTGCAAATATAA
>CANQQL010000061.1 GCA_947625975.1 uncultured Bacilli bacterium | reverse complement strand
ACTATTATGGAGTTTGTAGAGAAATGCAAAGCGGCATTTGCTCAGAATATCACTAAACTGAATTTAAATTTATGATTTGCAAAAATTCTGTTTATAAGTAGTGATGATTTAGGTAAATAGTGTTGATTAAATTAAGCGTAGGTAAAAATTTAGTATTTCTGTTATTTGTGCAAATGGTGTTGAAGGGCGTGAAGAGGTGTGTTGGAATATATAGGGGTGATGATTAGACGATGGATAATTGTATATTATCTTATATATTTTATAGTGGAGGAATTTTATTATGAATTCAAAGTCAATTGAAGAACGTATAAAAGACTATCAGGACAATCTGATTACTATGCAAAATGTAGATGGAATATTAAGTAATGTTATGCCGTATCTTGGAAAGATAGGCGCAGAAAAAGAATGGAATGATAATCCGGAAGAAGCATATACAAAATTTCTTCATACAAAGTCATATCATGATTTTATTAATGAGGATTCCCTAATACTTCTAGGTAGAACTGGCACGGGAAAAACGTCAATATTACGATGCATTTGCGAAAATGTTAATAGGAAAGCTATTACTGATTACAATTGTGCTGTTATAGTTCCATTTGATGAAATTTTGAATAATCTTATAGATACTGTAGATGACTTTTTAATTAGTCCAATTAAAAACCAGCTTAAAAATAGCATATCAATGTATATTAATTGTTACATTATGAAAACTCTAATAAAGAAAAGTGTGGTAGATAAGTCTTCTAAAATGTACAACTATATTTCAAAAAACGACTTGTATGAACTTGGCGAAACAGAATTTCAAAGGAATGGGATAAGCAAGTTTCGAAATATGGTTAAAGCAACTAAACAATTGAAAAACAAAGTTGGTGAAATAGCAGATAACGTTGTAACAGTTATGGATATAGTTGAAGCCTTTTTACAGAATGGGTACGAAGAAGCGTACAGTGAAATGATGAAAGCATTAGAAAATTATAAGATTCTAGTTTTAATTGATACACTTAATGAGTATGATCTTCGAGATGTAAAAATCGTGACAAGTGTAAAAGCTTTAATTGCAACGTGTTTTGATTACTACAATAATTCCACACAAAATCACATATATGTAAAGATATCAATTCCTTCCGAGATTCATACTCACATCATAGAACAATTACCTGGCAAGCAACAAGGAAATACAGTAGTAATCCAATGGAAAAGTAAAGATTTAATACAAATGATTGCCATTAGACTGTTGTATTTTTCAAAAACAAATCAAGGAAAAATTCTTAAATTTGATGGCAATTATAAGTATTCCGACTTTTACGATGATAATTCGAATGCAGCCGATAATGCTAAAAAACTTATTCACGAATTTTTGCCAGAATTCTGTCCAACCTCTTTAGATTTTTCTCACAAAACATTACCTTATTGTATACGACATACTTTGAAAAAACCTAGGGAACTAATGGCAATTTTTAATTCTTTTGTTCACGAAATCCTTGAAAAGAACAATTTCAAGTATTTTATTGAACATGAAGATAAAATCAGTATCATTATCCATTCCACACAAGAAGATCTTATTATTTCTGCTTTGAGTATGTACACTACGTCATATCCTGATATATTGAGGGCATGTGAAATTGTACTTCGTAGTCAACAATTCTATTTTAAGGGGAAAGATTTAGAAAAAAGATTGAAAGAAGCTGAAAGCAACAGGTTTGGATATGACAGAGAAGATATCAATCGTATTTTATTGGAGAGTGGTCTTGTTGGCAAAATTAATAGAATTTCTTCACTATATATTTCGAATGATAAAGATAATAATGATAATGCAGAAATCCCCAAAAAAGAAATACGGGTAATGGAAGCGAAGTTTGAATACCAAGTGAAAGGAAGATTATCTCTTAATAAAGATGATTATTACGTTTTGCACCCAATGTGCTATGAACATTTTGAGTGTATGTTGGATTCACTAACTTTAGTATATCCCGATGCATTGGACAATGACGCAGAATGGATGAAGTCAGTTAGAATAAAAAAATGGTAATTTCTTCAAAGATTTTGTCATTGTCCTTTTCTAAGAGTTGGCTAACGACATCTTCGACTTATAGCAGACACCTAAATGTAAGTGTAAAGATGGCTTGTCGGAATGTTACAGCCCACAATATGTATTAGCGATATGAACGAAGAATAATAAGCCGTTTTGATTGCGGACAAATCAAGTGGCATTATTGTTGATGTGTTCTGTAATGGAAAACGTAGGGACAGATACAAGTAAATATTACAAACTAATCATAAGTATTAAAGTTCATAACCTTAAGTATAACTTGGATTTTATCCGAGAAAAACAAATCCCAAGGGTGAACTGCCTACGACAAAGCAAATTTGCTTTGAAAGTAATGCCAATTTGATGAAGTTGTAATATTGATGGAACATGTGTGCGTTAAAAGTCGTATTCATGGTGTGAAACGGGGGAAAAGGCGGAGATTATTTCAATGCCTTACTTATCGTTATAATGAAATTAAAGAAATTAAGGGTACATTATGTTTCAAGGTTATTTTATTTATGTGGTAATTTTTCATCAAAGGATATCTGGCGAAGAATATGATCCAATTGTGTTTAACAATAAATTGACACGCACTTTGAGAAATAATTGTATTCATTTACTCGATCCAGATATGATTCCAATACTCCCGATTTTAGAATATATTATGCAACTTCCTCGCTTTGATTTGGATCTTGTGGATTTGGATGAACGTATAATAGATAAGGCATGGGATGAACCTCACGAAATAATAATTATTCCAGATTCTTTAAAAGATATTGACCATAATATGTGGAACAAAATCTTAGGGTGTGCTAATAGCATATTCGCAACAAACGAAGTTGATATATTAGGAATTACTTTCAGTCCAAAATTAGGTATACATAAGTGTTCTGAACTTGATCAGAATTTGCTATCCGAACAATGGGAACAAGCATTTTCAATTTTTCAAGCGAATATAAGAAACGATGGTATAAAAATATTAGATTATAAACCAGTCTATTTATCTGGCAAATATCTCAATTCGTTGCCATTATTATTCTTTGCGCGTCAAGTCAATATGATAAAGCAGATCAAATTCTTCTGGAAGTATTTCGTAAATCTGATTTGGAAATGGAAAATTTCTGTAATAAAGCACTATGGTACTTAAAGCTTGAGCAAAAAACTTTGGCAAAGTTAGATGAAGAAATCGAGAAAAAACATTCAAATAATGACATAACTGACGATTTTCTTGAATATTTTTTAAAAAACAATTATAGTTGCACCATTGAAAATGTTAAAAACAACTGTCATATAAATGTTGTGGTAACATTTCC
>CANQQL010000060.1 GCA_947625975.1 uncultured Bacilli bacterium | reverse complement strand
TATATGGAAAACATAAAAAATTATCTTGGGAATACATCAAAAATGTCTTTTAGCAGTCGTTTTCTAGAACACAGCCACAAAATATCTAGGCTAAAACAATTTATAATTGTTTTAAAATGAGATTTATTTTTGATCAATATTAGGCCATACAAAAGTACAATTCAAATTATTTTCACCATTATCTATCAGCACATCAATTCCTGTGGCAGACTTATTTATAATAGTTAAAAAATATATCCAGTCAGCAATCTCTTCACAGGTTGCCCACTTTTTCAAAGGTGTAACATTCATTATTTTCTGCCAAAGATTTTTATCTTCAATCACCTCTTTATTTAATTTAGATAGCACTCCGCCACAAGAAATGGAATTGCATGTCGCTTTAAATTTTGCCACACGTACAGCTACATTTTTCATATACCCGATTATTCCTGCCTTTGAAGCCGTATATAAAGGAAATTCAAATCCGGTATGAGCAGAAGCAGATGCGTTAAATAAGATTGATTTAATATTTGGCTGAAATGCATATTTTTCCGTAACATTTATTGTGCCCTTAAGATTATTATCAATATCATCCGGAGAATTTTGTAACCCCGCATTATTAATTATAATCTCCATTGCCGGTAAATCCGGTAATGATTTAGCCTTAGAAATATCTAAGACAAAATGATGATAATTCGCATCATTAATTTTTTCTTTCTCTAAATCGATGCCATAAACTTCATGCCCGTGTTGTAAAAACTTTTTAGCAGTGGCTAAGCCAATACCATTACTGGAACCAGTTATTAATACTTTCATTGATTTTCTTCTTCTTTCTTTAAATAATTAAAATATTCCGCTCCTACTTTTTCCTTTTTCCATTTTTGACACACTCGATAACCAAATGGTGAAAATATTACTTCCATCAATAATTCAAGAATCGCTCCCGTTAATGAACAAGTTACACATTGCAAAAATGTCCATGAAAATCCATCCCAGAAAATAGGGGCAAAAAACATAAAAGTCAGAATTGCAAAAATGAAATTATCAAAAAACTGGCCAATAAATGTCGAAATATATGAGCGAGCCATAAATGCAAGTCTTCCGTCTGGATTTTTTTTAAATATTTTTCCTACCGACCAATTTAGAAAATTATTAATGAGAGCAGAACTTAAAAATGCAATCGTACTACTTAATAAAACAAACCATGTCCCACCTATTATAGTGTTAAAAGCACTATAATCATCTTTGGTAGGGATTATACTGACAAGAAAAAATATCAGACAAATAAGTAAATTAACCATTGTGGCAAATATTGACATTTTAGTTGCGGCTTTAGGACCAAAATGTTTGGTAACGATATCCATGGCTAAAAACGATAACCACGAAATTAAAATACCACCATCAATAGCAATCCACGTTTCATTAATGATGGTTTTATTGGCTAAAATATTCATTGCGATAACCGAAATTACAAATAAAGCAACAACTACAGATGGTATTGAGCGTAATAACAGTTTGGTTTCTTGAAATTCTTTTTTGGCTTTTTGAGTAAAAGTTAATTTTTTCTGCATAAAAAAAGTCTCCTTGGTTTTAATTTATATAGCGAAGGATTTCGAGATCGAACTTCGCTTATTGCTTAATAAGTGTAGCATATTTTATAAAATTTGTCTTGCTCTTATTATAAAATTCCTTCAAGAAGTATTTTAATACCAATTACCCAAAATACTAATGTCGCAATTAAACCGGACCAATTTTCCAAGTATTTAGCCAAATAACGAGCAAATATTATAGTTAAAAGTGGTAAGACGAAAGCCGTTATACCGATTATTCCGAAAACTACCAAAGCTTCATTCAATGCGAGTGGTAAATAAACAAAGCCAATACAGAAAGCATCTATACTGGTGGCAATACCTTGAATTATTACATCAAAAAAGGTGATTTTTTTTGGTGAAGGAAACGCATCTTTTGATTTTCTTTCTTTTATCCACTCTATGAGTGATTTAATACCTAAGAGAAAAAGTAATATAAAGGCAATCCATGGCAAAAAATTTATAATAATTTGTTTAAATGTCGAACCAATTAAATATCCAAGTAAAGGCATTAAGAACTGAAAAATGCCAAATGTTAAAGAAATAAATAACATTTTAGCAAAACTCATATTCTTTTCTTTTATACCATTTGTGGCATTGACAGTCATCGCATCAAGAGCCATAGAAACACTAGTCAATGCAACTTCAAACAAATCCATATTAGTCCTCCATAGAAATCTACATTAATTAAATTAATTTTTTCCTTTATAAGCTATAGCTGTAAATTTTCTTGACAATTCAAGCTTCAATTTCAAAATACAAAAAAATCAAAGCCTTTAAAGAAGCTTATGCCAGTATTCAAAAGCACTAATTTTAGGAATTATCAATGATTTTTTTTAAATAGCCAATTAAACTAGCAATTCCGCAAAAAAAGCCTACTGAACAAATAGCACCGCCAACACACATAAATATGTTGAATATATAAGATTGCTCACGTGCTGAAGCAAAGATAAACATACTAACAAATCCCACAACCATTAAAGCGAGTTCCACATATAATTCCGCTTTTGATGTGTTTTGTCGGTTCTTCAGAAATGCGCAACCGATTAAACCAACTATTAAACTTAGTAATGAAACATATATATAAATTTGATACCAAACTGGAGAAACAAAAAGACTTTCAATTTCAGGATAAAGTGTTTCCGACAAGAATAACAATAATAAACAAGCCCCTACACCCAAAGCACCAATTAAAACTATACCCATAAAAATTATCGGTAATCTTTTTGTCATTCGAATTACTGTTATTTTTTCTCCTTCAGATTTTTGAGAATTTTCTGTAAATTTTTTCATAAATTCTACCTTTTTATTAATTTCATTTAGTTTTAAATTTATCTCCTAAATTTTTTTTCAATAATGCCTGTGCTTCTTCTAAGGTGCCAATAGTGATGGAAGACTTATTCACAACAAAACATTGCATCTTCGAAATATATACAAAATAATAGTTTTTATCTTCTATAACTTTATATATTATGGAATATTTTGCTTTCAATGTTGAGGAAAAAGAATCACCTTTTACTTGTGTAATATTCATATATTCTTCATCAAATGTAAAGATTTCTTCTGTTTCATCACTTAAATAATTTGCCGATTTATTGAAACGTTTTTGAATGATAAAAACTAAAAAATAAGAGAGCGGTGTAATCAATAAACCTAATCCTATATAGATGATACCAAATATTTTATCTTCTTTTAACGCCGAAATACCTATTCCAATTAAAAGTATTGTTAAAAGTGCATAAAGCCACCACAATTTTTTAAAAACATTTTTATTAAGTGCAGAGGACTTTGCGTCATTTAATTTTGTTCTAAATTCAATCATATTTAATTCATTCTCCTTGGCAACAAGCCGTTTATCAATAACGTATAGAATATAACATAAAACTATCGTTTTGTATAGGCCGTACTGGCTTTAGCAAAAAGTCTGTTAAGTGACAAAGTTAATGCAACGGAAGAGAGATATTGACAAAAAGACAATTTGATTATTTCCTTTTGATTGAAA
>CANQQL010000059.1 GCA_947625975.1 uncultured Bacilli bacterium | reverse complement strand
TTATATGAAAAAAATAACGATTTTTTCTCTTCATCTATGGTATGGTGGAGTTGAAAGATGTGTTATCAGTTTAGCTAATTTGTTAGCTAAGCAATATGAAGTAGAAATTGTTTCAACTTATAAAATAGCACCAACAACGGGGTTTGAAGTTAAAGATAATGTTAAAATTACATACTTAATAGAAAAATATAAACCCAATCCGGAAGAATGGAAAAAAGCTGTAAAAAAATTTAATTTATTTAAGATAATAAAAGAATCTTGGCAAGCTATGGTTGTTTTATTTTTAAAGAAATTTAAAACAGTTAAAGCAATGAAAGAATGCAATAGTGACATTATGATTTCAACGAGAATTCTTTTTAATAAATGGTTAGGAAAATATGGAAATAAGCAGGCTTTTAAAATAGGGTGGGAACACAATCATCATCAAGATAATACAAAATATATTAATGATTTACTTAAATCTTGTGTTAATTTAAATGCCTTAGTTTTAGTATCTAATTCTTTATATGAATTTTATAATAAGAAGATGGTAGAAAGAGGTTTAAAGTGCAAGTGTGTGTTTATTCCTAATATGTTAGATGAAATTCCAGAGAAGACTTCTCAATTAACTGAAGAGAGAATTATTTCTATCGGAAGATTATCTTATGAAAAGGGTTTTAGTGACTTAATAGATATATTTAAAAAATTTCATGATAAGTATCCTACATGGCACTTAGATCTAGTGGGAGATGGAGCTTTAAAAGATGAAATACAAAAAAAGATAGATGACTATAATTTAACGACAGCTGTAACAATGCATGGTTATTTAAATAAAATGGAAATTAATAAGTTATTAAGTAAGACGTCTTTTTACGTAATGACATCTTATACGGAATCTTTTGGTATTGTTTTAATAGAAGCTATGGCTTATGGAATACCTTGTTTAGCTTTTACATCAGCTCAAGGAGCTAATGACTTAATTAGTGATAATGAAACGGGTTTTTTAATTCAAAATAGGGATGTTGAGCAAATGGTTTTAAAGATGGAACAGTTGGCTACAGATAAAAATAAGCGATTAGCTTTAGGAAATAAGGCTAGACAATTTAGTTTAAATTATAGTAGGGATATTGTTAAGGAAAAATGGTTAGATTTATTAGAAGGAAAGGCTTAATATGAAAAAAGTATTATTTGTTGCTAGTACGGGAGGGCATTTAACTGAGATGATGATGTTAAATGACTTATTTAAAAAATATGATTATCATATTATTACGGAAAAGACTAAAACAACTATTGGATTAAAAAAGAAATATCCAGGGAAAATAGATTACTTAGTTTATGGAACTAAAGACCATCCTTTAACATATCCTTTTAAATTATTTTTCAATTGCTTAAAGAGTGTATATTTTTATTTTAAAATAAGACCAGAATTTATAGTTACTACGGGGTCACATACTGCAGGGCCAATTTGTTGTTTAGGAAAAATTTTTGGAAGTAGAATTATTTATATTGAAACATTTGCTAATATGCGAACTAAGACCATTACTGGCCGATTAATTTATTTATTTGCCGATTTATTTATTGTTCAATGGCCAAAAATGTTAAAATTATATCCCAAAGCTACTTATGGTGGTTGGATATTTTAGGAGAAGCTTATGATATTGATTACATTAGGAACACAAGATAAAAGTTTTGTCAGAATTTTACAAAAAGTAGATGAATTAATCGAAAAAAAAGTTATTAAAGAGGAAGTTATTGTTCAAGCTGGTTATACTAAATATGAATCTAAAAATATGAAAATATTTGATTATGTAGATAAAAAAAAGTTAGAAGAATATATTGAAAAAAGTAGTTTTGTTATTACTCATGCGGGAGTTGGAACAATTTTTGACTGTTTAAAGAAAAATAAAAAAATAATAGCTATTCCACGCCTTTCAAAATATCAAGAACATAATAATGATCATCAATTGCAAATTGTAGAAGAATTTAGTAAAGATAATTTTATTATACCAGTTTATGAAATGGATGAATTAGAAGATGCTATAGCTAAAATAAAAGATTTTAAACCTAATAAATATCAAAGTAATAATAAAAATATGGTTAAGTTAATTGGAGATTATATTGATAATCATGAAAGAAGAAGAATCTTCGCTAATATAAAAAAATTTTTTACTAAAAATAAAGATAGTAATAAAATTAAGTAAAGTAACAAAGGCTAAAATAGGAAAATATTTTAGTTTTTTTATTTTATTAAGACTTACTAAATTATTTAAGGGGATATATAAAAAATACAATTGATAAGACTAAAAAATTATATTATAATTATAAAAGAATAAAAGGTGATTGTAATGTTAAAGTCAATTTGTTTAGGAAGAATAAGTTATGATATTAATTTAGTTGTTGATACTGTTCCGAAAGAGGGAAGTGTTACGGAGTTTTTTGATAAGAAAGGAAATATAGGTGGCGAAGCAGCCGTTATGGGTTGTTGTTTAGCTAAATGGGGCATTAATACAGCAGTTGCTGGAGTAATTGGCAATGATGTTAATGGGACAAGAATTCGTAAAGAATTTGAAAAATTACGAATTGATACACGATATATTGAACCTTCTTATGATAATGATACGTCACTTTCGGTTATTTTAATTGATCGTTCTACTAAGTTACATACAATTTATAATTTATCTGATAAATATATAAGTCTTAAAAAATGCGATTTTGATTTTACTCCAGATGTTATATGTGTTGATGGGTATGATTCTGTTCAAGCTAAGAATTTGTTAGAAAGATTTCCTCGTTGTCCTTCTATTTTGTATGCTAATTTAATAACTAGTCCGGTTATTGAGTTATTAAAAAAAGCTAAATATGCAATTTGTACGCAGGAGTTCGCTGAGACAGTAGCGGGAGTTAAAATAGATTTTCAAGTTCCCTCAACTTTAGTTAATTTATATCAACGTTTAAAAAAGAAGTATTTAAATACAGAGTTTATTGTTACTTTAGGAGAAAAAGGAGCTTTGTATTGTGTAAATAATCAAATAAAAGTAAGTCCTTCATTGAAAGTAAAAGTTGAAGACACTCATGGCTGTGGAATAATGTTTAGAGCAGCTTTTGCTCATACCATAGTCAGTGAAAACGACTTAGAAAAAGCAGTTAAGATGGGTTCAATAGCGGCTGGTTTAGCCGCAACAAAAATCGGTGCGGTTGATTCTATTCCAACTTTAGAAGAAATTAAAAATATATATGATCAGAATTATCAATGATCCTTTTACTAGTCGTTTACCTCACTTAGATTTACACGGTGAAACGGCCGCAACGTGTATTGCTCCACTTAATTCATTTATAAGAGATAACCTTAAATTACATAATTATAAAATTGTTGTTATTCATGGGAAGGGGCAGGGCATTTTAAAAAAAGTTACACATGATTATTTAAAACACTGTAAATATGTTTCAAAATATTACCTTGATGGAATGAATGATGGACAAACGATTGTTGAATTACACTTATAATAAGCATTTTGGCACTTTTTTGGAGATAAAAAGAAAAAAAGATTGAATTAAAATAGAATTTCCCGATTATAAATAAAAATTACTTTACAATAGAAAAATCCCGTATTATGGGATT
>CANQQL010000058.1 GCA_947625975.1 uncultured Bacilli bacterium | reverse complement strand
AAATTGCTTTTTGTAAAGCAATTTATAATTTACCTATATAATACTAAACTTCTATAATGATTTACTAAATTCTTGTTGTGCTAAACATTAAATAATATTATTGAAATCCGTAAATCAATTTATAATGTTTAATAATACTAAGTAATTAAATAGTTTGATGAATTTGTTGAACGTTTTTAGCTTGATATCCTTTATCTGTTTCAACTAAATCAAAATAAACATTATCTCCTTGATTTAACGTTTTATATCCATCTTGAATAATAGCTGAATAATGAACAAAGATGTCTTCATTTTCTTTATATTCTATAAATCCATATCCTTTTTCATTATTAAACCATTTAACTTTACTTTCCATTTTTATTCCTCCTTTAGCTTAGCACAAAAGTATTATTACATATCGCTTTGTCGAAAAATGTCGAATTTTAATTTTTTTTAATAATTTTGTTTATTTTTTATTTATTAAGTTTAGTTAATCGTAAAGAATCCTCATTATTCTTTAAAATGTCCTGACTTAATTGAATTCCTAAATCTATATTTTGCAGTTGCATAGGCACTCTACCTCTTAGATTTATTTTTAAGTCTTCTTGATTTTCACATATTGTTGCTCTAGCAAATTCATCTTTTATACAAGAAATATATTTTTTATAAGAACACTTTATTTTTTCTCTTGCAGCTATTAAATACAATTTATTAAGGGTATTTTCAATGGTTAGGGGTTCGTCTTCCCAACCTTTTGGTAACATGAAATCTCCCCCACCCAATTTACAAGAACTTATTCCTTCTTTATTTTCAAAATCATATAAACTAATAAGTTTAGCAATCATACAAGCATTAACTATTCTTTCTTGTTCTTTTGTAAATGGAACAAATCTATAATATGGTTCTGGGACATACATTCCCCAAGTATTATCACTAGCTATACATCTAGCTTGATTAATATATGGGGTAACATATAATTCTTGATCTTCCAATTGAAAGTAATCTATTGGTGCAACAACCCTTTGGTCTTTTTTTTGCAAATAGCATAGGTATTGAGCCTCTTGTTTAACTTTACCAAGTAAAACGTGAGGTTGTTTAACAAGTAAAGTATATTTTCTTCCCTTTTCTTTTGTTAAAACAAAGACAAGTTCTGTTTGCCCATAATTAATAAATTCCAAGCTTAATTTGTCAATTGCAATATTATTTTCTTTTGCAAATTTTGCTATATATTTATCTAAAAATTTTTGTATTTTTTGATATTCAACAACTTTGTTTTGTGTTTGATCCACATAAATATAAGCTGGGCTCAATAAACCAATTCCCTTATTTTCTGTTATATTTTCACCAAATATTTCAGTTAAAATATGCCAACTAGTTTTTTTAGGTCCAATAGTTTCTTTATTTAAAGGTGTATAACTTTCATAATTTTCTTTTTCCATAACCTACTCCCTTATTTTAAAATACTTAAAATAAAATATGACACCCTTTCAAATGATCGCGTGTCACACTCATATTAACATAAATACGACTTGCCATCAAGTCGTATTATTTTTTGAAATTTCTACTTTCATTTAGTACAAACACAAGTTGTTAAAATTATTTTTTTAAGATAATTATAAATGTAAGTTTTCAATAATATTTATCATTTCTTCTTCAGTTATATTGTGTCCTATTAATTCATATAAAACATTATCATAACAGAATGTTGCAGTTAATCTTTCTTTACTCCAATCATTTGAAAACATGATAACTTTAACACTTAAATTAGCAGAATTATATGTTTTTTCTAAATCTTTTCCACCTGATGCATCTAATCCTTCTTGAAAGGCGTAAACATAACCACTATCAGCATTTTCATTTAACATTGAAATATACATAGATATATTTTTTTCATCATTATCATAAATGAATTCTGGATACCAGATATCAATTCTTCCAATTGTCTTATCATTATTTAAGCCTGTCGTATAAAACATCTTTTTACTAGTTGCCTTATCATAACCAAGAATTTTAAAACCTAACATCTCTTCGATTTCATTTTCAGTCATTTCAATTCCACTGTCATTTCCACTTTTTTTAGCAGTTGCTGGTATTTTTTTAAAAATACCATTTTCTACTATTGTTTGTTTTTCACCATTCTTAAACACTATATTAGATGACCAATTTTGAAAAAATTCTTTTATTTCTTTAGCATATACTAATGTTAAAGAAAACATTCCTAACATGATTATAATTACACTTGCATATACTAGCCTTGGCAATCTTTTTTTATTTATTTCTTTGTTAATTGTCATATCTAAAACTTTCCTTTCTAATTCATCAGAAACACGAATGTTTGCAAAGCCTTCTTTAAATTTCTTATTCATTTTTTATGCCTCCTTCAAGCATATCTTTTAATAGAGATCTAGCACGAGATAATCTTGTTTTTATTGTTGCTTCTTTAACGTTTAATATTTCCGCAATTTCCTTTATTTTATAATCTTCATAATAAAACAGAAATAGAACTAATCGATATTTTTTCGGTAATTGAAATAAGGTATTTATAAGATCTAAATCTTGTTTTTTATTAATTGGAATATTTTCTTCTTTATCAGTTATAGGAAAAATTTTTCTTTTCCATGCGGATAAAAATAAAGTCTTGCATTCATTTATAGTTACTTTTGTCAACCACTTTTTAATACTTGTATCATCTTCAAATTTATCAAAATTTTTATATAGTTTGATAAAAACAGATTGTAATATATCATCAGCATCCAAGTAGTTTTTAGTATAACTAAATGCTAACCGGTAAATATCATTTTTAAAGAGATTAAATACCCTTGCATATTCCTCGTCCATAAATAATCTCCTTTCTTTGAAAAGCCTTTTCACTATAATAACTAAATTAAAAAGAAAAAAGTTTCATTTTTTTATATTATTATAACTTTTGGTTATTCTTATGATTGTATTTTTTAAATAACAAAAGCATCTGAATTCAACATTTATTGACTTCAGATGCTTTTGTTTTATTATTTATATAGTTTTTATTAGAAAGACTTTTTATTTAAGGTTTTTTTATAAATTTCAATCAAATCAGAATCATTTTGGTTAACAGGCAATTGATCTAAATCAAAGAATTTCATATTTTTTGATTCTTCATCCCATCTTAAAACTCCAGAATAATTTTTTACACAATATAAAATTGTATTATTGAAAACAACATCTCCATTGGGATATTCATTTTTTCTAGTATTACCAGAGACAACAGCGATTAATTCTAAGTTATCTTCTGTTATATCTAAATTTGTCTCTTCTTTAACTTCACGTATTATAGTATCTTCAAATCTTTCGCCCAATTCTTGACAGCCCCCAGGAAGTCCCCATTTATCATTATCTGCTCTAGATTGTAATAAAATTTGTCCATTATCATTTACAATAATAGCTGCAGCTCCATCTTGTAGTAAGACAAATTTATGTTTTAATACTCCCATACATAAGCGTGTAAATACTGGATAACCAATAATATTACTTAATTCAACAATTTCATCAGTTGATAATTGATTTATTATTTCAACTAAATTCTCATATGAAATATTTCTTTTTTCTTGATTGGATAATTTTCTTATTTTTTCTAATATTTCTTTACTAGACATATTAAACTCTTCCTTTTATATATTTTTAACGTGTAAACAGAATATAACATGATATTTTACTCAGAATCATGCATCGCCTTCATTAACTTATTATAACACACTTTAAAGTACTATAAAAGTTTGTGTTTTATATCAATAAATAAT
>CANQQL010000057.1 GCA_947625975.1 uncultured Bacilli bacterium | reverse complement strand
AACTTGATTTATTATACCATATTCATACTTATTGCCGTTTTCTATCTATAAACGGACTTCCAAATGTTAATTATCAATTCATATGATAATTAGAGTTGATATATATCAACTCTTTTTTATTTATGTTATAATCATTGGCGAGGCGATAGGATATGGAATTGAAAATTTATAACTCATTAACCAACAAAATTGAACTATTTAAACCTATGAAAGAAAAAGAAGTTTCTTTATATGTTTGTGGTCCAACAGTTTATAACTATGTTCATATTGGTAATATGCGCCCCGTTGTTGTCTTTGATACTTTAAGAAGACTTTTAATTTACTTGGGATACAAAGTTAAGTTTGTAAGTAATTATACAGATGTTGATGATAAAATTATTAATCGCGCTTTAGAATTAAATATACCGGAAAATGAACTCACAGAGTTTTATATTAAAGCTTTTGAAGATGATTTAGAGCATATCAATGCTATGAAGCCTGATATAACTCCACGTGTCACTGAATATATGCCTCAAATAATTAAATTTATTGAAAATTTAGTGGAATTAAAAGCAGCATATGTAATTGATGGAGACGTTTATTTCCGTGTTGAAAAAGTGAAGAATTATGGTCAATTGAGTAATGCAAAAATTGCTGATTTGTTAGTGGGAGCACGAATTGAAGAAAATTCAAAAAAAGAGTCACCACTAGATTTTACTTTGTGGAAGCACACTGATGTAGGTATTAGCTGGAATTCACCATGGTCGAAAGGGCGACCGGGCTGGCATACGGAATGTGTAGTTATGATAAATTCCTTGTTTGAAAATGGACATATTGACATTCATGGCGGAGGATTTGATTTAAAATTTCCACATCATGAAAATGAAATCGCTCAATCGCAAGCATGTAATTGTCATTCGATTGCTAATTATTGGATGCATAATGGCTTTATAAATATAAATAATGAAAAAATGTCGAAATCATTAGGAAATGTTATTACAGCCCATGATGCTTTAAAAGAATTTGGCGGAAATAGTGTAAGGCTTTTATTAATATCTACGCATTATCGTGCACCAGTTAATTTTTCGAAAGATCTATTATTGTCTAATAATGTTGAGCTTATGAAAATGAGTAATGTTATGAAACAATTAGCGGTCAAATTGCAAATTAATAACATGGCTTTGAATTCAAATAACGCAGATTACATTCAACCTTTTCTTGATGCTATGAAAGATGATTTGAATACTTCGAATGCCTTGGCTGAAGTATATGCAGTGATTCGACTTGCTAACCAAAATTTAAGAAATAAAGATGAAGATTTAGATTTATTACAAAAACTGTTTGCGACATTACGTGATCAATTTTATATTTTAGGGTTAAAAATTGATTATCCTATTTTAACAGCAGAGGACAAGAAGTTATATCAGCAATATAACGAAGCTAAATTAAATAAAGATTTTGCAAAAAGTGATAGACTACGCGCACAGCTTATTGAAAAGAAAATTTTATAATAAATGATACAAATTTGAGACCAAAGGAGTAAGAAAGTATGGCACAATATATATATGGAAGAAATACCGTGTTAAGTGCATTAAAAGGACATAAAGTTAAAAGTATATATATTTGCGATAACTTTTCTTTTGAGCCAATTTTGAATGAAATAAGAGAGCAGGGCATTGAAACTAAAATTGTTCATAAAAGAGATTTAGATAAATTAGCCAATGGTGGGAACCACCAAAGTGTAATTGGTTTAATAGAGGATTACAAATATATAACTTTAAAGGACTTAATGGAAAAAGCAAAAAAATCACAATACCCACTTATTGTAATTTTAGATGAAATTAAAGATCCCCATAATTTAGGTGCTATAATGCGTTCATGCGATGCCTTTGGTGCCGATGGGATTATCATAAAAAGAAATCGACAAGTTACAGTTAACAGTACAGTGGCTAAAACGTCTACCGGAGCGATTGATTATGTTCCTGTTTGTATGGTAACCAATCTAGTTCAAACTATAAATAGTTTAAAAGCAAATGGATATTGGGTTGTTTCTTCCGATGCATCAGCAAAATTGCTATATGACCAAGTTAGCTATAAAATCCCTATTGCTTTAGTTATTGGTTCAGAAGGCGAGGGAATTTCCCAGTTAGTTTTAAAAAATAGTGATTTTGTCACAAAAATTGAAATGATTGGGCATGTTAATTCTTTAAATGCTTCGGTTGCAACTGCGGTGTATTTGGCACAAATTTATAGAGATAGATTTTCTTCCTGATGGAGGGCTATGATAAGTATAAATACATCAAATGATGAATTAATTGAACTAGCAAAACACAATAACGAAGAGGCATTTAACATGCTTCTTTTTAAGTGCAATGGAATAATTTCAATGATCTGTATTAATTATATTAAGAGAGGGAAAAAATATGGAATTACCTTTCAAGAACTTAAAAGTGTCGCCGAATATGCAATTTTTAATAGCTTAAAATATTTCGACAAAACCAAATCGAATTTTAAGACCTTCTTGAATTTGATTATTAATCAGGAATTGGCGAAGTATGTAAAAAAGATTGAGACAAGATTTTACGAACTTTCTTCATATCTAAGCTTTGAAGATAATGTTTATGAAAATTCTTCATTAGAATGGGATGAAGTAATTGGAGATCCCGGATCATCAATTGTGGATTGGTATAATACAAATGAAAAATTTGACTATTTTGATGGAATTGAGGAAGCTATTTTATCTAAAAAAGATAAAAACATAATGTATTTAAGAGCATCTGGGTATACATATTCCGAAGCAGCAAAAAAATTAAATACTTCGAAATCTCATGCGGATTTTACGATAAAAAAAATTAAAAAAATAGTTTTAAAATGATTGAAAAATGTAGGATATTTTGTTAAATTCTATTTATATTACAAATATAAAATTGACTAATTTTAAAGTTCGTGCTATATTCTAATATCGAAATGAGGTGTTTTTGTATGCGTGAAAAAGTTATTCTAATTTGCACGCAATGTTTATCACGTAACTACACTACGACAAAACAAAAAACACAAACTCGTTTAGAAATTAAAAAATTTTGTCCAAAATGTAATGCACAGACATTACATAAAGAAAGCAAATAGGAGGTCACTTATGGGAAAAACAAAAAGATACTTTCAAGGTGTTGTAAAAGAAGGCAAAAGAGTTAGATGGCCTAATCGTGAAACTGTTTTAAAAACTTTGGGAGTCGTATTATTTATTACAATTGTTGCCGCATTGTGGCTTTCACTTGATGATTTAATTGCTGGCAAATTATTACAAATTTTACGCGACACTTTTGTAAAGTGATATGAGGAGGATGACTAAATGGAAAAGCAATGGTATGTGGTAAATAGTTATTCTGGTCATGAAGCAAAAGTAAAAGCAAACTTGGAGCGTCGTGTTGTTTCGATGGGACTTGAAGATTATGTCTTTAGAATTATAGTTGCGGAAACCGAACAGCCTGTCTTAAAGGATGGAATGCCTACTGGAAAAACAAAGATTAAAAATCTTTATCCAGGCTATGTGTTCATAGAAATGATTATGACTGATGAAGCATGGTTTATGGTTCGTAATACGCCGGGAGTTACCGGATTCGTTGGATCATCTGGTGGAGGTACAAAGCCTTTCCCAATTCCGGTTGAAGAAATTGAACCGGTGTTAAAGAGTATGGGAATGGTTGATAAGAGTATGTATTCTCGTTATGAAGTGGGAGATTTAGTAAAGGTCTTACGTGGTCCCCTCGAAGGTAGCGAAGGTCATATTACCGAAATTAATGCCGATACTGGTACAGTCAAGGTTGAAACTATTTTCTTTGGTCGATCAACGGTTGTTGAAGTTGATTTTTCAGAGATTGATAAAATTTAAAGCCTGCTTTTTGCAGGTTTTTTTGTTTTACGTGAATTGAAAAAGTAAAATCCAGAATCATAAAGTGTAAAAAGGATGAAAGAGAGAAGTCCAGAAAAAGGGCAAAA
>CANQQL010000056.1 GCA_947625975.1 uncultured Bacilli bacterium | reverse complement strand
GAGTATATTCTCGATGCTGATTTGTTTTTTGATTGATGTAACACTATATTTTAGGGTTCCTGCCTAAAGTCAGGTACCATATTCATACTTATTGCCGTTTTCTATCTATAAACGGACTTCCAAATGTTAATTATCAAACGGGATTTTATAAAAACAATTGTATTGCAATTACTAAATTTTATTAATACAATAAAAAAGTTAGGAGTGATAGTTTTGACAACCTTAGAGATAGTTTTAATTTATGCTGCTACAATAATAGTATGTTATCTTATCGGAGCTATTCCAAACGGCTTATTATTAGGCAAAATATTTAAGCGAGTCGATATTCGTTCTGAAGGATCGCATAATACCGGTGGCACAAACGCCGGAAGAGTGTTAGGTTATAAATTTGGTATCTTAACAATTGCTCTTGATGCCTTGAAAATTGTTGTTCCTTTTTGGCTAATCAAGTTGATTTTGGGAAATGTTCAAGGATTAGAAAATCACATTTACAATTTGCAATATATTTCCTTAATAGTTGCTTGCCTAGCTCATTGTTTTTCTGTTTATATTAAATTTAAAGGTGGAAAAGCTGTGGCCACATTCTTTGGTTGTCTACTAGCTACAAACTACATTTTACTTTTAATTTTTATGGCAATATTTGCAATTGTTTTATTGATTAGTAAATATGTTTCATTAGGTTCAATGATTGCCGCTTTTGCAACTTCGCTTGTCACTCTGATTTTATACTTAATCAATCCGCAAATGCTCGGTATGTGGCCTGGCTTACAATCCTCTGTTTTATTTGTTATCAGCATTTTCTTTAATACTCTTTTGCTTCTCATACGACATCGAGAAAACATTGTAAGATTAATAAATAAGACAGAATCAAAAGTAAAATGGCTAAAATAGTAAAAATTTAGTAGATTTTTAGTAAAAGTTCAGTAAAAAAATAAAAATGGCAATCATGGTATTGCCATTTTTTATTCTTAATAATTTTTATTAAAATAAAAGATTTGGCTTTTACACCAAATCTAAATTACTTATTTTTTTCCATTTGACGCATTACCTCACGAATTTGTTTTTCAGAAGGTTTTCGTCCCATGGACATAAACATCGCACGAATCATATTTTCATTGATTGGCGGGTTCTTATCTAATTGTTTTTTTAAAAGTGTACGAGCTACCAAGAAGCCAACAACTCCTCCCACGACAAGGCCAATAGCCAAATAAAGGATTGTTTCTCCTACTCCTGCTAATATAATCATTATTTTCACCTCAAAAACATTTTACATTAATTAGGTGGTTATTACAAACAAAATTATCGAAAATGTACGTACACTTGACGAAATACGCCATCAATAAAAAACGAATCTATACATTCCATAATCGTTAGAACTTCTTCTTTTGTTTTAGTCTCACTGATGGCCAAAACATCTACCGATTTATCTTTAATTTCCACGAAGGCTGATACAAATCCTCTTTCCTTGACCGATGTTCGCATATCTTCTTCCACATTAATGATATTTTCGATGTATTCGATTCTTTCGGCAGCAAGAGCTTTTTCAGTTGCAGAAAAATCTGAACTGGCCATTATTTCAAGTTGTGCATCTAAATCTTCTTGTAATGCAGCTTGTCTTTCTAAAATAATGCCTTCAATATAAGGATCATCGGCATTTGTAATAATGTTAGTAACCGGCTCAGAATTACCATCTTTATTTGTTACTCCACTTGGCAGCATAACATAATAAACAGATAGTACCATGACCAAAGAAAACAAAGATAAGAATGTCACCACACGTTTATTCATACTTTTTCCTCCTACTCATTAGATTTTACGCAAGCAAAATATAAAAAAGAACAATAATATTATCAAATAATTGTTTGTCGAAAGTAGAAGAAATATAAAATTAAAAATATTTTTTGAAAGATTCTTATATTTATTATTTTATCTATTAAATATTAATAAAAAGATTCGGAAGAATCCGAACCTTTTTATATTAATTATTTTTGTTGGCGACCATCATATTCACCATTATCAGTACGAACAAGAACCACTTCTCCTTCGGAAATAAATAATGGCACTCGAACTTTAAAGCCAGTTTCTGTAACTGCTTCTTTCATCGCCTTATTAACAGTATCACCTCGAACTGCAGGTTCACATTCTGTGACGGTTAAAGCAACGGTTGTAGGAAGCGAGATCCCCATAATTTCTTCACCATAGAAAACTACTTGTACTTCTTCATTTCCTTTTAGAAAATTAGATTCCCATTTCATACGTTCTTTGGCAATTTCAATTTGCTCATAGGTGTTTTGATCCATAAAGACTAAAGCATCACCAGAATCATAAAGATATTGCATTTTCTTTTTATCAAGGTGAATAACTTCTACTTTATCGCCACCGATAAAAGATAATTCAAGTACTGCGCCAGTACGAAGATTTTTGGATTTAACTTTTACTTTCATTTTTGCCATTGCAGTCTTATTTAAAGCAATATCAATACATGTGTATACGTTTCCTTCATACTCAAAAGCATTACCAGGTCTTAATTCTGTAATATTAATCATAAATACACTCCTTTTAATTAATTTCTTTGATATTTTATCAAATTTATATAAAATATGGAATATAAATTAATACATTTTAAGATAATAAATGAGGAAATTAAGCATAGCTGGGTTGTAAAATATTGATAATTTGGTAAAATATTAAAAATTTTTAATAGACCAACCAAAAGTATATAATCCACTAGTCCTAAAATTACATATATGTAAATATGATTATAAATATAAAAAATTTTACTAGTAAAATAATTATAGATAAAGAACAAAAGAAAAAACACTATAAATTCAAAAATCAACGATAACGCCAAAGAGTGAATTAAATATTTATTTAATACAATCGAAAAAGAAAAAATTGTAAAGTTCAAAAAATACGATATTTCAAAAAGGATAAAGCTTACTATGGTTAAATAAAAGGTAAGAATTATATTTTCTTTGAGAGTCAAAAAAATCACCAAAATTATTTTAGGTGATTCTTTAATTTATATTCTTCAAATAATAATTATTTCCAATCTCATGTCTTAGAGTAGTATTCTCACCATGTCCGGGATACACTTTCAAATCCCCGTATTCCTTGTAAAGACTTATAATCTTTTTCAACGAGTTAGGCATAAGGCGCGGTGATGAAGTAGGCAAATCACTTCTCCCAATTGATCCTTTAAAAAGAGTATCACCGCTTATTAGATAAGATTCATTGATTAAGAACATTGATGAGCCCATAGTATGAAAAGGTGTATTAATGACCTTAATTTCAGCACTTCCTATTTTTATAATGTCAGAATCCTGTAAATCGATAATTTTCCTTTTACATTTTATGGGATTCCACATGTTATTTGAACAATTTTTATAAGGGTTAGTAAGCAACTCTCTATCTGCGTAATGTATATAAACCGGGATATTTTCCGGTATGTTATCAACAAAAGCAATGTGATCAAAGTGACCATGAGTGAGAAAAACCGCCCGCAGACTTAGCTCATGATTTTTTAAATATCGAGCAAAAGAATCCGTACTTTGTCCTAAGTCAAACGCTACAATTTCAGAATTAGTTAAGTATAGAAGATGTGTATTAGCGCTGAATCCTTGTTTGTATACTAATGTTGTGATTTTCATAAAAAACAAAAGCGAGTATTAACTCGCTTAATTTAATTATTTCTTTTCCTTATGTACTGTCATTTTATTACATTTTGGACAGAATTTTTTAATCTCCATACGATCCGGATGATTACGTTTATTCTTTGTTCCAATATAATTTTCATTTTGACATTCTGTACAACGATAGATAATGTTATCTCTCATGAGTTACACCTCCCATAGAAACTTACGCTATGTAATAATAGCATATTAGAACTATTAATTCTATATTTTTTTTAAATTATTAAAAGATTGATAATTAACATTTGGAAGTCCGTTTATAGATAGAAAACGGCAATAAGTATGAATATGGTATAATAAATTAAGTT
>CANQQL010000055.1 GCA_947625975.1 uncultured Bacilli bacterium | reverse complement strand
TAGAAATAGAATGGAACATTGAATTTTAAGAAATAATGATATTTTTGGACTTTTCCTATTCCTGCACATGGTGGAAAAGATAATGGGTCTTGCTATAATGAAATAGTAGAAGATGAAATTAATCTCAAAATTGCTACAAAATTAATGGATATCAGTATTAATGATGGAGCAATATCTTCGCTAACTCGTGTAGATGATTATGATTTATCCAGTGAAAATACCATTAATCATAAAAAAGAAGATTTAAAAGCAAGAGTAGATTTTATTAATAATTCTGGAGCACAATTTTTCATATCCATTCATATGAATTCATATCCGGCAAATATAAAGGTAAATGGACCAATGGTTTATTATGAAAAAAACAATTATGAATCTGAAAGATTTGCTAAAGAAGTGTCAAGTGTTTTAAATGATTTTACAAAATGTGATAAACCTATTCATTCTGAGGATTTTTATTTGTTTCGAAACACAAAAGTTCCAGGTATCTTAGTGGAATGTGGTTTTATTTCCAATTCTAAAGATCGTCATAATTTGACAAATGATCTATATCAGCAAGAATTTGCTAAAAAATTATATGAAGGAATTGAAAATTATACTTTAGGAGAAAGATTTTAAAATATTATTTTTAATTCCTAGCAAATAATGCTATTCTAGTTTTATCTTAAAGGATAGTGAGTTTTGTGAAAGATAAGTTAAAAAAAGTCTTTGATTTTGTGTTAACAACTACAAATGGGATGGCATATGGTTTATTTGCCACTTTGATTATTGGTACCATTATTGGAGCAATAGGAAGAATTTTTGGTTTTTTTGATAATACAGTCTGTAACTTTTTATCTACGACTTTTAATGAAAGTGGCACGGTTTTGCAAAGTTTAACAGGGGTGGGAATAGGAATAGGTATAGCTTTATCGTTAAAGTTTGATATTTTAAAAACCATTGCCTTAGCGATTGTCGGAGAAATTGCCGCATTCTTCTCTTTGTCAACGAAATTTGTCAGTGATGGAACGATATCTAATGTAATTAAAATAGGAGACCCATTAACAATTTATTTGGTTGTAATTACTGTGGCAATTTTAATTAATGCTATTTTGAAGAAAAAGACACCGGTAGATATTATTTTAATACCTTTATTTTCGGTTATTATTGGTATGATATCAGCCATTTTAATTAGATATCCAACAATTTATATCACTTATGCAATTCAATGGGTAATTGATGTAGCAACAACTGCTCAACCATTTATTATGGGAGTTGTCGTTGCCGTCTTGATGGGCATGGCCTTAACTGCTCCCATTTCTTCGGCGGCGATTGCGGCTATAGTATTCAGTAATGCTCAAAATAGTCCTGGATTAGCAATTGCTTCGGGTGCCGCAATTGTGGGATGCTGCACACAAATGATAGGGTTTGCAATTCAATCTAGAAAAGATAATAAACTCGGAATGGTAGTCTCGGTGGCAATAGGAACGTCAATGCTACAATTTAAAAATATTCTAAAAAAACCAATTATTTGGCTTCCTACGATTATTGCAAGTGCAATATTAGGACCATTTGCCACTTTGGTTCTTCATGTGCAATGCTTTGGCGCCGATGCGGGAATGGGAACAGCAGGATTAGTAGGACAAATTGGAACGATTATGTCTATGGGAGCATCTAATTGGCAGACGTGGATAGCAGTTTTTGGTTTAGAATTAGTTGCGCCGGCTTTACTAGTTTTATTTATTGACTTATTGTTTAGAAAACTTAATCTCATTAAAGAGGGAGATTTAAAAATTAATTGACAAATAAAAATCAGTTGATTACTATTTACATAATATAAATAAAAAAAGGAGAATTATATTATGAAAAAAGCAAAAACTTTTTTAGTTTCTATGCTTGTGCTTTGTGGTTTAACAGCTTGTACAGATAATCAAACTAGTGATCCATCTATTCAAACCGGTGATTCATCTATTCAAACTAGTTCTTCGCTTAACACTCCAAGTACTTCAACATCGACTTCAACAAAAAAGACTTGGGATGCTACGCTTCAAGCAGACATGCAAGCAAATTTAGGAGAAGTATTGCCTTACTTTGAGTTAGGAACAGATGCCGCGTATGGTTTTTATGATGATCCAGATTATGGCATAATGTTTTATGCAGAGGATTATGACAGTAATGATTTTACAAGTGCCTTAATTACTATTTTTACAAGAAATGGTTATAGTTATAGCGAAGATCAAGATATTTATTTCAAGGAAAATAATTTAGGCACTCTTTTGGTTGAAATCTTCTATTATGATGATGGAGAAAATTTTGGAAACTGTGTATACGCATATATGAATGCGGTAAGAGCTGATTGGTCGGAAGAAGAAAAAGCAAATATGTTAGCGACCTGGGGCTTTGAAATTCCATTCTTTGAATTAGGTGAAAATTCTGAATACTCTTTTGAAGAAGGTTCTTTAACTGCTTATGACTATTCAACTGAAGATTTGACGGCATCTTTGGCCGCTGTCTTTACAAATTTGGGATTCACGTATGATGGAGAAGATGAACAAAGTTTTGAATATTATATCAAAGAAATTGATAACGGCTGTATCATTGAGGTTGCCATCAGGTTTATCGATGATCCAGAATATGGAGGAAACGAAGTCTATGGCTACGTTTTGTATCCATATGAAGAAGTAAAAAATGAATTCTTATCTGAAGAGAATACTTATCTATCTGATACATGGCTCGAAGATGAGTTTAAAGCGCATTTGAGTACAAAAATTGAACTACCTGATCCATTAGAAGATGAAATACTTTATACCGAAGACTTTTTCACTGATGAAGAGACTGAAGAAACAGAACCATATGTTTGGGTATTTTTCTTAGATAATAATGATTATATTAATACTCTTCAAGAAGCCGGATGGACAGTAGCCTTAAATGAAATTTATTTAGAATATTTTGGAATAGAATTATATGAGGCAACTGATCCTGATGAAATAATGTTTATGGAAATTCAATTTTATCAGGTTGTAGAAGGATTATGCGTTTCTGCTACAATTTATCGTATAGGCGAAGAAACAACTATTTTATCTCAGGATTACAATGGTGAGTATGTAATTATGGATGAAGCCGGTACATTAAAGGAAATGAGCATTGCAAACGATTATCTAATGCTTGATGAAAAATTTTGGCTAGTTACCGGTTGCGATAATAATGATTATACTTTAATGAATGGCAATGAATCAATGACATTAACTATTGATAATACGGTTACATTAACGGATACAGAAAATACTTATAAATGCTTTAAAGTAACAACAATTAAGTTAGACAGAGATCATCAAGGAACCTACACTAATGATGATAAAACAGTTGTAATTACAGCAAGTTCAATTACTTTAAACGGTGAGCCGGTTAAGGTTGTTACTATGGATAATGATGGAATTTATGTTGTTATCAATGATACTTTATATGTTATGGAAATTACTGTAAGTGAAGCTACATCTTTAGTTATTAAAAATGTCTTAACCAGTGAAGTATTTGCTTCATTAGATAGAGACATGACAATTATTCCGGCACTGGAAGATGCTACTTTTGATATGACAAGTGTAAATACAATTCCAACTGAAGACGCAGCAGACAAGGTAGTATTTGAATCTGGGAATGGCATAGTGACATTAGAAAAAAGTAATTCCAGTACAAATGCAAATAATGGTTTACCGGAAAATTATTCAGAATTGAGAATATACGGTGGTCAAAAATTAACTTTTGAAGTATTAGATGGAACTATGACACAAATTGTAATCGAATATTCTTCGATTAAAGGAAATTCGATTTCTTTAGAGGATAGTGTTGTTACCGGAGGAACAGCATCTTATGGTACAAATACTATAACCATTACTGCAGATGCCAATGCGGATGTAGTAAGTATTCAATTTAATGGTTCCTCAGGCCATGTAAAAGTTACTTCTATCACAGTTTCTGCCGAATAGTAATATTTTTGATAATGTTAATTAAGGTGCGTAGCTTATTACGCACCTTTTTTACAAAAAATTAGTTCTTGAAACGAATTTTATTCAAAGTTTTAAGACTATCTTATGTAATGAGACTCATTAATACTAATGATTATTTAAAAGACAAGTTGGTGTTAAAGGGTGGAATGAAAATAAATTTGTCATTAAAATATAATAGCCTATAAATAAGTTGCTCTAATCATTTAGCTTACTAGCACATAATAAAGTAAAGCTATATGAAAGTAAAACTAATGTTTTAATTGACCAAGCAACACCGAGATAACATAGATATCTGCATTATAATATCTTCCAATAGATGTAGCTAGTTTTATTGATTTTTATTAGCAGTGAATGATAATTAACATTTGGAAGTCCGTTTATAGATAGAAAACGGCAATAAGTATGAATATGGTATAATAAATCAAGTTT
>CANQQL010000054.1 GCA_947625975.1 uncultured Bacilli bacterium | reverse complement strand
CATTGTTTTTATTATTATAGTTTCTTTTTTTACTTTATTTCTCCGAAATTTTTCGAGGTAATTTACAAAAGACGGGAAAACTGATACTTCATGCCAAAATTCACTTGGCGTCATTCCTAATGCCGGAATAAATGAGTAATTTTGCATATCTTCTTGGCAAAGCGTTTTATCAAAGTCGTAAACAATTGCTACAATAGGTTTTTTCATAATTTCCTCCAATTATCATTAATATAATAACTTAATTTGATTTTTGTGTAAATAATAAGCCGTTGTAATGAGCACTTTTAAGACTTTTCAGTAAAAAGCAAGTACTTATTTTTGAATCTTGAAATTTTTTAGTAATTATTTAAAATAAACGTTAATAATTTTATTGCATAAAATTAGTATTAAATATAAAATATTTTAGGAGTGAATATTAGAAATTATGATTATTTTAGAAGATGCTGTAAATCAATTAAGCGCTTTGCAAGTAATTTTAATTGTTATAGGTGTGGTCTTGTTTTTGTTTTTTTTATTTGAACTTATGGCACTTAGTATATTAAAAAAACACAGTGAGCGAATAGAGAAAAGAAATCACAATATGAATATATTATTGATGCAGAAATTTGATATTTTAGTTTTGATAGCTAAATTGTTTAAAAAGTATAAATTGAATATTCCAAGTGAGTTTGAAGAAGAACTATCACCTAAAATGGATGAATCTTTAAAAACATTGACTTTGACGGAAAGACTAACAGTTAAAGCCTATCTTATGAAAGCTTCGCAAAACCTTTTATACTTCGCTGAAGCAAATGAAAATATAAAGAATGATGCCGATTTCCAAATATTAAAAAAATCTTTGTTGGAAATAGATGTTAATTATCGAAAAGCTATTGCTTTATATAACGCCGATGCACTTGGATTCAATTATTGGATTCATTTTCCTTTGTTTCGTCCAATTTCCTTTATTATGAAATTTAAAGATAAAGAAATTG
Source organism: uncultured Bacilli bacterium (assembly GCA_947625975.1). GTDB lineage: Bacteria > Bacillota_I > Bacilli_A > RFN20 > CAG-826 > RUG131. The sequence goes on along the minus strand of CANQQL010000054.1, from coordinate 3,487 downwards.
TCTCTTAATAACTAAATATTTAAGCTTTAAGCAAATGACTTTTTTTCATAAATAAAATGTGTATAATAATATATTTGGAAGAGGTGTTTTTATGAATAGACTGCCAATAATTTTAATTATTATGGATGGTTATGGAATCAGAAAAGATTTATATGGCAATGCAATTGCCGAAGCAAAAAAGCCTACTCTTGATATGTTGATGGAAACTTACCCCACAACATTAATTGAGGCTTCTGGTGAATATGTAGGATTACCAGAAGGACAAATGGGAAATTCTGAAGTTGGTCACCTAAATCTTGGTGCAGGAAGAATTGTGCATCAATCGTTAAGTTTATTAAACAAAGCGGTAAGAGAAGGGGAATTTTATACTAATCAACACTATTTAAAAGCAATAGCCCACGCTAAAAAGTATCACTCCCATTTGCATATTATGGGCTTATTATCTGATGGTGGAGTCCATTCGCACATTAACCATATTATCGCAATGATTCGCATGGCTAAAAAAGAAGGTTTAGATGATGTTTTTGTTCATGCTTTTATGGATGGAAGAGATGTTGACCCCCAAGATGGTGCCAAATACGTGAAGCAAATAATGGATTGTATGGAAAAAGAACATTTTGGCCATTTAGCAGATATCTCTGGAAGATATTATGCTATGGATCGAGATAAAAATCTTGAGCGTAATGATGTAAGTTATCGAGTAATGGTGGATCATGATGGACCAAGTTTTACAGATTATCAAGAATTCTTTAAAGAACAATACGCTTTTCTTCCTACCACTGGTAAAGATGCTTCTGATGAATTTATTGTTCCGCATTTCAATAGTTCAGTTGACGGAAGAATTAAAGATAATGATGCCGTGATTTTTATGAACTTTAGACCGGATCGCGCGATTCAAATTGGTACAATTATCTCTAATCCACATTTTTATGAAAATCCTCCTAAAAAAGAAGATGGAACCTTTGCTTTTAAACCATATGTACCAAAGCATGTATTAAAGAATATCTTCTTTGTCTCTACGATGAAATATGCCGATTCAGTAAAAGGTGAAATAGCTTTTGCTTTGCCTACTTTAACCAATACATTTGGCGAGTGGCTTGCCAATAATGGCTATAAGCAGTTACGTATTGCCGAAACTGAAAAATATGCGCATGTCACTTTCTTCTTTGATGGAACTATTAATTATGACGGAATTGAGAAGCCTGAATTAAAAGGATGCCGTCGAGTTTTAGTTAATTCACCAAAAGTTGCAACTTATGATTTACAACCGGAAATGTCGGCCTATGAAGTAACGGATAAATTGATAAAAGAATTAGAGAAGAAAGATCTTGATGTAGTGATTCTTAATTTTGCAAATTGTGATATGGTTGGTCATACAGCTGTTGAACCGGCGGTAATAAAAGCTGTTGAGACAGTTGATAAATGTGTCGGTAGAATTTATGATTATGTGCAAAAAAATGGCGGAACTATGCTAGTTACCGCAGACCATGGCAATGCGGAAATTATTAAAGATGAAAATGGAAAACCATTTACAGCACATACTACTAGCAAGGTGCCGGTTATTATTACCAGAAAAGATATCAAGCTTCGTCAAGAAGGTGGTAAATTATCAAATATAGCACCTACAATAATTGATTTGTTAGGTGCAGAAAAACCTGTTGAGATGAACGAAGAGAGCTTAATTATTAAATAGGATTGCGTATAACAATCCTTTTAATTACTAATTTTTTTGTAAATTTTTAGGATAAACGTGGTAAGTGCTAAGTATCTACTACTTTATGCATAAAATTAGTAAATCAATAGCAGAAAAATGGTATATTAAGATTAAGTTAAATAAAAACGAAAAATAGTGACAAATTAGTATAAAATCTTTAGAAAAGAGGTATAAAAATATGAAATTTGAGGAAATCCCATTAGTAATACCTAAATTAGAGGATTTAAAAAAACAGTATAATGAGTTAATAGGTAAATTAGAAGGTTCTTCTACTGCCAAAGAACAAATTAAGCAATATCGCAAAGTTATGAAATTTAACGATTATGTATCCACAATTTTTACGGTGATATCTATTCGATATTCCTTGGATACTACTAATGAAGAATATATTAAAGCACAAGATGTACTTGACGAAATCGCACCGCAAATAGAAGTTTATAATGACAAAATAAATAAAATATTAATAAATTCCCCATTTCGTAAAGAATTAGAAAAAACTTTTGGCACATATCTTTTTAAACAAATTGAAATTTCGTTAAAATGTTTCGATGAAAAGATTGTTGAAGATTTACAAAAAGAAAACAAATTAGTTTCGAAATATAACAAAATAATGGCTAGTGCAAAGATTAAGTTTGAGGGGCAAGTATATAATCTATCACAGATGGGTAAATTCGCTACAGATATTAATCGAGAAACGAGGAAAAAAGCGACAAAAGCCACAGCAAAATTTTTTGAAAAACATCATGAAGAACTTGGACAAATTTATGATGAATTGGTGCATATTCGTGATAACATGGCCAAAAAACTGGGCTTTAAAAATTATATTGAACTAGGTTATATGGCTTTAGGACGTACGGATTATAATGCGGAGATGGTAAAACTTTATCGCGAGCAGATTGAAAAATTTTTCGTACCAGTTTGGAAAAAATTATTTAAACTTCAAATGAAACGTATTAAAGTACGTAATCCTAGATTTTATGATATGGGTTTGGTCTATTTGACTGGTAATCCAATACCACAAGGAAATCCTGAAGAATTAGTGAAAAAGGCTCAAACTATGTATCAAGAAATGTCTCAAGATACAGGAGATTTCTTTGATTTTATGCTTGAAAATCATTTAATGGATTTGGTGGCCAAACCCGGCAAGCAAGGAGGAGGATACATGACGTATCTTCCTGACTATAAGGCACCATTTATATTCTCCAATTTCAATGGAACTTCAGGGGATGTTGATGTTTTAACACATGAGTTTGGTCATGCGTATCAAGGATATTGTTCACGCGATATTGAAGTCCCCTCATATCGTAGTCCAACATTAGAAGCTTGTGAGATTCACTCCATGTCTATGGAATTTTTTGCTTGGCCATGGATGGATAAGTTTTTTGGCACAGATGCTGACAAATATCGTTATGCTCATTTAACTGATGCAATTATGTTTTTACCATATGGAGCAACCGTTGATGAATTTCAACACTTTGTTTATGAAAATCCGCATGCTACTCATCAGGAAAGATGCTTAAAATGGCGGGAAATTGAGAAAAAGTATACTCCTTTAAAGTCTTACAAAGGGTTTAAGGTTTATGAAGAAGGCAATCTATGGTTAAAACAGGCACACATTTTCCAAACACCTTTTTATTACATTGATTACACATTAGCGCAAGTTGTAGCGTTTCAATTCTTGGTAGAAATGCGTAATGACTACGCTAAAGCGTGGAAGAAATATAATAAATTATGCTATTTAGGTGGAAAGTACCCATTTGTAGAGTTGCTTAA
>CANQQL010000053.1 GCA_947625975.1 uncultured Bacilli bacterium | reverse complement strand
TATCTTTTATAAACGGCATTTTATCTGATAATGATTTAATATCCCTTATTTAACGGACTTTACTCTAAAAATTTACGTTTATTAGCAGTAAAAAGACTGCAAATTGTATTCATTCGGCGTTATGTGCCAAAAAATGTAAAATGGTTTAACTTTTACACAATAATATAATATTAATGTTATGGCAAGGAGATATTATGAAACGAAAAATTTATAATCATTTACTTGAGTGGAAAAACTTAGAAGATAGAAAACCTATATTGTCAATTTGTTTGGTAGTAAAGAATATGCGAATGTTGTTTATTGTAATTTTGAGAGAGAGAAAGGACTTGCCAACTTTTTTTCTGATTTAATACCGCAAAACATTATAAAAAAGATTTCTAATTACAAAAGGAAAGAAGTTTTGCCTGAGTATACTTTAATTGAAGTGAAATCCAGTGACAATACTCGTTCAAGAAGCCTTTCAATTTATACGGAGTAATTAAGTCTGCCTATGCAATACGTATTTCGGCCAAAAACTTTGGCTTTGAAAATAATATAAAATCTGTGCCATTATATGCAGTATTTTGCAATAAGTGACTTGTGGGATGAATAGGAAGTATTTTGTTTGTTCTGACATTCATAGTATTTATGATGAATGAATGAAAGCCCTTGATGAAGAATGTTTTGATTAAAGCAATAACCTACACAAATTATTGTTTGTGGAGACCTTTTTATTGTGGTTGTCAATCACAAGAAATTATCAATTTTCTTTTGTTGCACAAGGGCAAGAATTTGCAGCAAAAGCCAATTTAAACCATTTATAACCAAAAATAAGATTGCTTTGATCTGCATGGCTTATACAAAAAAAATTAATGAAGTGATCTTAGATAATTAAATAGTAGAGAAACAAATTTTACAATTTTGTGAAAAAATCATGAAATTGCAAACTTATTTCTGTTTTAGTAAAACTTAGATAGAATCTCAAACCCAATCTTTTTATTAATTTGCATAATTATAAAAAAATTCTTGATATTTTAATGGCGTTGTATTATATTTATATCGCGTAAGCATTTAAGGGCCTTTAGCTCAGTTGGTTAGAGCGCACCCCTGATAAGGGTGAGGTCGATAGTTCAAGTCTATTAAGGCCCACCATTTGCATTGAATGTCCGAGAAATCGGACTTTTATTTTATGAGGAGTTCTATGCTATTAACTGAAACTTTTAAAGATAAAAAATTTTTAAAATCTTTTTTCTCAATAGCGTTTCCGGTAATGATTCAATCATTACTAGCTTTTATTGTGTCCTTCGTGGACACTTTTATGATTGGAGCAGTTTCAAATGATGCAGTTTCAGCAGTTTATGCTGTTAATCAAGCCGGATATATTTTCCTAATTGCTGGTTATGGCGTTATATCCGGAGCGGCGATATTTGTTCAGCAGTTTAATGGTGCCAAGGACTACAAGCATGTGCGACAATGCTTTCGTTATAAATGGGTTGTTATGCTTGCATTACTATTAATTATGACGCCTTTATACTATATATTTGGCAAGGATTTAATATGGTTTTATTGCAAATCGGATATAAATAATTATGTTATCTTTGAGTTAGGGAAAAAGTATTTAAATATTATTATTGTAAGTTATGTTATTGAATGCGTTGCGGCAATATATTCAGATACACTTAGAGAAATGGGAAAAACAAAAATTCCACTGATTGCTAATTCAATTTCTTTAGGAATAAATGTTGTCTTTAATGCTTTATTTATCTATGTGTTTGCAAAAAAGGACATAATAAAAAGCGTTGAAGGTATTGCCTATGCAACAATAATTGCGCGCTTAATTGAACTAATTATTTTAGTTGCAATTTGCAAGATAAAAAAATTTGAATTTGATAAAAGAGTGTTTTCTCATTTTCGTATTGAAAAACCATTACTAAAGCGTTTGTTCATAAAATCAGTTCCGCTTTTTTTTAATGAACTATTTTGGTCAACTGGACAAGTATTGATGACTCTTGCGTTATCACAAAGAAATGGTGTATTGTCGGCATTATCCATAGTTTCGACAATGTCTAACATTTTTTCAATAATTTTCCAAGGATTAGCTATAGGTATCGGCGTAATGGTTGGTAATACATTAGGTTCTGGAGATTTAAAAAAAGCACAGGAAAATAATAAAAAATTATATGTAATAGGCATTACAATTTCCATTATTGTTGGTATTTTTATGATTCTGTTTTCCCAAATAATTCCCTTGTTGTTTGTTAAAGTAGATGCAAATCAAAAGATACTTGCGGGAAAACTAATAGCGATTTACGGCTCACTGCTTTGGGCGTTCTGTATGTGTACATGTTTTTATAATACCTTAAAATCTGGAGGGATGGCAATACATACTTTTTTGATGGATTTTATTTCAATGTGGTGTATAACTCTCCCCGTTGCGTGGATATTGGCTTCGTTGACAAATATTGATATTGTGTGGTTATATTTTGCTGTTCAGGCTACAGATATAGTTAAAGCTTTGATTGGACTTATCTTTGTTAAACAAAAAAAATGGGTGAAAAATCTTACCATTTCAAATTAAAAATTTATAACATTTGGCAATATCTTTATTGTTTGATAGAAACATAAACTTTAATTACTTTTAAAAAATCGCTTTTCGTGGTAAAATTCTACTATGAGGAAAATATAATGAAAAAACATACCAATCTCTTTTTAATGACTTTTTTATCCTTAACTTTAACAGGATGTTCATTTAATTTTTTTACAAGTAATAATTCTGTATCTGAAAGTAATAAGGTATCTGATAGTATAAGTACAACAGTTAGTAATTCAGAATCAACCACTATTGAAGGTTCAAGAAAACTTAGCATATATGCTATAAATGATTTTCATGGATCGGTAAATGAAAATGTTAGCAATGATGAAGCGGGCATCATAAAAATTGGAGCGTATTTAAAAGAAAAGAAAAGTGAAGGAAATACACTATTGCTGAATTCGGGAGACTTGTGGCAAGGATCAATTGAGTCAAACTATAATCATGGATATCTCTTAACAGATTGTATGAACAATATTGAATTTGATTGTTTTACTATTGGTAATCATGAATTTGATTGGGGACAAAAATATATTCAATTAAATCGAGAAAGAAGTAGTACCAATAATTATAAAACACCTTTTTTAGCGGCAAATATTTACAATTATGATATTGATTCTAAAACTATTAAAGATTACGCAAATCTTGGAGATAAGTATGTTATAAGAGAATTGGAAAATGGTTTAAAAGTTGGTATCATTGGCGTAATTGGTAAGAACCAAATAACTTCTATAACTTCTCAACATGTTGATAATCTTAATTTTAATGAGACCTCGAGTATAATCAAAACTTTATCAGATGAATTAAGAATTGAAAAGAATGTTGATGTGGTACTTCTTGATTGCCATGCCGATCAATATTCTATTACAGGTAGTAGTGAAAGTAATTTCTATGATAAAAACCAAATAACTAGCGTTTCCTCTAAATCTCATCAAAGATATGTTGATGCTGTATTTTGTGCTCATTCTCATTATAAAACCGAATCAATGATTAATGGTGTTCCATTCATTCAAGGAGCCAGCAATGGAAAGTATATTTCGAATGTTGAATTAAATATTGATGAAAATGGTGTAGTTGTTTGCACATTAAATGAGAATTTAGATGCGCTTCAAGTCACGAATGGATATTTTGATCAAGAATTAGCGGATTTAGTTTCTACATATAAAACAGAAAGCGATTTAGTAGGTAATGAAGAATTAGGCACTTTTAATGGTTATTTCTCATCCAGTGGTGGGTCATTGCCAAATTTGGTTTGTGAAGCCGTTTCTTCGTATGCTACTAAAACCGGATATGATATCGCATATGCCATGGTGAATAATGGACGTGCGACTATTGAAAGCGGTAAAGTGACATATGCCGAACTATATCGTGCTTTGCCTTTTGATAATGAGGTCTTTGTTATTGAAACTACAGGAGAAAGATTAAAAGCTGAAATGGATTATGACTCAAATTATATATGCAGATTAGATAAGGAACCATTTGATATCAATAAAACTTACCGAGTAGCAGTAATTGACTATCTAGCAACGCATAGGAATAGTTCACGAGATTATGATTATTTTAGAGGAATGAAAATTTTGGGCAAATTGGAGAAAGAAGGATATGATATTTACAATTACCGTGATATAACGGCAGATTATATTAGGGAAAAGAAAACTTTAAATTATAGTAATTACACTTCACAATATAATGACCAATTTAATAAAAGCAAAATTGAGACTTCCTTAAATTAAATATATCGGTGCACAAATTTTTGTGCACTTTTTAGATAATGAAAAACAATATGCTTGATTAAAATTAAAACTTCAAAAATTCGAAGACGAAAAGCACAATAAAAAAAGTAACTTCAAAATAGAGATATATTGAGCCTTTGAACATATAAAAGAATAGGCTTTGAGTTGAATCAGGACCAAAAATAAGTATAATAATACTTGTTAGACAACAAAAAAAAGCATGACAAAAGTAGTTAACGCCTAGGAATTTTTTTAATTCTAGTTTTAACTTCAAAAAGTAATATTGTTTAGGGAACATATCTGTTGTCTAAAAAATTTGCCTAATTGTTATTTAAACTTAATTAGGCTGGGTGATAAATTCACCTTTTCAAAAGCTATTGCCTTTGAATTATTAAGTGAAAGTAATAATTCATCGGCATATGCCTTGAAAATAGTGAAAGGTGTTCTAAATCCGAACATCTTTCTTGGATACGAATTTACATGATTCATAGCCAATTCTAATTGATCTTGACCTCTTTCTAAACACTTCTGTAATTCAAAGCAATCTTCTTTTGTTAATTGTTTGTATTTAGTATGAACTGTATTTTTTGTTGTCATGGTAACATAATCCTTTCATTTATATATCGACAACAGATACACTTACATTTTAACTTTTTTGAAGTTTATTTTGGAATTACTTTATTTTTGAAGTTTTAA
>CANQQL010000052.1 GCA_947625975.1 uncultured Bacilli bacterium | reverse complement strand
TTTATTTATAAATAAGTAATTTTTCAAAAATTTTTTTCATTCCTAAATTTTATAGTGCTAAATCCTAAAAATGGGTAGTGAGTGTTTTATCCTCTTGAACACCTGTTAATCTATCTTCCTCAAAGTGTTGCGATTTCAATTGAACATCCTGACACTTTCTTTTCAGTATGCTTTTTTTGTGTTCTTTAAGGACATCTTTATCTTATCAAATCTAATTTTTTATTTCAATTCATTCATTTTTTCACTTATTTTTTCGTTTCATTTTGCAACACTTTCATATCGCAACGTTGTGTTGCTTTTTCAATTTAGATTAACAGAATGTTCATCAAATTTTAACTTTTTTATCTAAATAATATAGACCGCTAACTTAATAAATAGTAAAATTAGAACGTGGAGGTTTATTATGAGAAAATTTTTCAAAGAATTTAAAGAATTTATTTCAAAAGGTAACGTACTTGACATGGCGGTTGGTGTTATTATCGGTGGTGCTTTCTCTGCAATTGTAACAGCACTTACAAATCAAATTTTAATGCCAATAATTAACTGGGTTCTTGGCGGAGATGGTGGTTTACAAGGAGCGTATACTTTCCTGATTGAAAAAAAAGATGCAACCGGCGCTATAGATTTTGAAAATAGTATTTATATCGACTGGGGTGCATTTATCACTGCGATTATCAACTTTCTCTTAATTGCATTAGTTCTATTTATTGTTATAAAAGTTATAAACAGCACTAAAAATAGACTTGAAGCATTAAAGAAGAAAAATGAAGTTGTCGAAGAAAAAACTCAACCAGAACCGGAACCAGAACCAGAGCCTGTTGTTGACGAAAATACCGAATTATTAAAAGAAATTCGTGATTTATTAAAAGAAAAATCTAAAGAATAATTTTATAGCACCCTGCTCGGGTGCTTTTTTTTATATCCTTTTCATATTATTTATATTAGGTAGATTTATGAACAATGAGCAGAACGAAAAGGTGCGTGAGTTTGTCGAATATATTCTTAATTTAACTCCAAACGAAGTAGGAATTATTGCTGCTGCTCTTGGAATAATTTTGTCGCAACCTCTTTCTGCCATGCAACAAAATACGATTGGCAATTTTTTTGAATTACTCGGGCAAATAATACTTACAATAAGTGCTCAAGGCCAATATGTAAATGCCACTAAAGATAGCAATTACTCACCGCAAGTTGTGAATAATGTTCTACCGACAAAAAAACGTCAATAATTATTTTTTTCGATAAAAATCAACCATAATTTCATGCATAAATAGAGGAAATGCGCTAAGTAAAATAAGGAATAACCATTCTTTGATTGATAAACTTGATGTTTGAAACATTGAAGTTAAAACTGGAATCTCCGTTACCAATATTTGCAGTATCAAACCAATGGTAAAAGCCATGAGCATCACAAAGTTTTTCTTTTTAGCAATTTGCAAAATATTTTGCTTTACACTACTCATTCCTATCATATGAAATAATTGAGATATACCAAGAGTTGTAAAAGCAAAGGTACGTGACTTCAATAATATAGTCTCATCCGTGATAAGAACATTTTTGATATTGCTAAATAATTGCATATTTAATCCATTTTGCTTTATAACAGCTACAAATGGAATAATAAAATAACTGATAAGTGTAATTAACGTAATAATTATTCCATATAAAAACAATATCGAATAGCCCCCTTTTGCAAATAAAGATTCGTCTTTATTACGTGGCTTATCATTCATAATATCCTCGCTTGTTTTATCAACTCCTAATGCAATTGCCGGCAAAGAATCCGTAATTAAATTTATCCACAAAATATGAACCGCAATTAAGGGCATTGGTAAACCTAAAATTACGCCTACCAGCATTGCTAACACTTCCGCAAAATTACTCGATAATAAGAATAATGCGGTTTTTTTAATATTCGCATAAATACCTCTACCCTCTTTGACTGCATTCACAATAGTGCTGTAATTATCATCTAAAAGAATCATATCGGCCGCATTTTTGGCTACATCTGTTCCTCGCTTACCCATCGCAATTCCCACATCTGCTTTTTTTAGTGATGGAGCATCATTTACGCCATCTCCGGTCATTGCCACTAAAACATTATTGCTTTGAAAAGCTTGTACAATTTTAATTTTATCCATCGGAGAAACTCTTGCGAATACTTTTTTAGTCAATATCACCTTTTTTAATTGTTCTTCTGATAGTCTATTTAATTCTTTTCCTTCAATACATTCTTCTTTAGTTGCGACAATATTTAAATTCTTGGCAATCGCAAAGGCTGTATTTACATGGTCGCCCGTAATCATTATGGTTTCTATTGATGCTTTTTTTAAGGCCGCAATTGATTCCTTTACACCTTTTTTTGGCGGATCAATCATTCCCACAAATCCCAAAAACACCATATTATGTTCTTCTATAGAATTCGTCTTTTTATAGGCGAAAGCAATTACTCTTAAAGCCTGCTCTGTCATTTCCAAGCACATCTTATTTAATTTTTGCTTATCACTGAGAGACAGTATTCGTTCTTCGTTATTAAAAAATATTTTATTACAATTACCGATTATTTTTTCATATGATCCTTTACTATATTGAAACTTATCATCAATCAAAACACTCATTAATTGTCTTTCGCTTGTAAAAGCTTTTTCTTCTATTTTTTTTAAATTTTTCTCAATTGAAAAAACTTTTGCAAATTTTAATATCGCAATTTCTGTAGGATCCCCAATTTCCGTGTCATCGACTGATGCACTATTGCAATAATACATCGCATAACACATTTTCGTTAACTCATGAGAATCTTTAAAATTTGAGATTGAATATGATTTTAGCCCATAATTAACCATCGTAACAGTCATTTGGTTTTCTGTTAGTGTCCCTGTTTTATCTGTTAAAACCTTTTGCACTGCACCTAAAGTTTCAACAGCATGCAATTTTCTTATAATCATATTAGATTTTGCTAATCTTTGAACGCCCATAGCTAAAACAATAGTTACCACCGCAGGAAGTCCTTCTGGCACGGCCGCAACCGCTAAAGAAATAGAAGTAATGAACATTTCAATGACATTTCGCTTTTGAATAAGGGCCACAACAAACAACAAAAAACATATTAATAAGGTAATAATACCTAAAAGTTTTCCTAAGTCGGAAAGTCTTTTTTGTAAAGGCGTTTCATTGATTTTATTGTCATCTAACATATACGCGATTTTACCAATTTCCGTGTTCATACCTGTATTAATAACTACCGCTTCACTATGCCCTTGTAACACGAGTGTAGACATAAAACCATAATTTAACTTTTCTGCCAAAGGAGTATCAGCTTTTTCTTCAAAAAATTCATTTTTTAAAACAGGATTTGATTCTCCCGTTAAGGCCGATTCATCACATAGCAATCCATAATTATTAATTAAAATTACATCTGCGGGAATGGCATTTCCTTCCTCTAACAACACTATGTCTCCCACTACCAATTCGTTGGCCGGAATTTGAATTATTTTACTATCTCTCTTTACTGTGGCATTGTTTGTCGTCATTTTTTTTAAAGATTCTAACGACTTCGTTACTTTTTCTTCTTGAATAAATCCTGCTAGTCCATTTATTAGGACGACAATAAATATTATTATGGCATCTGCAAATTCTTTTAAAATACAAGAAATTATGGCAGAAAAGAGCAAAATATATATTAAAACGTCGTTAAATTGCATTAAAAATTTAACAATTAAAGGAACGTGTTTATCATGGGTAATTTCATTTAAGCCCTCTTTTGCAAGTCTTTTAGATGCTTCTTCACTAGTTAAACCTGATTTGATTGATGTTAAATATTTTTTCTCTAAATTTTCTTTTTTCATATGCATTAATAAAAAACCTTTAGCTACTGCTAAAGGATTTACATTAATTTATATGAATAATTATATGCTGATAGAACAAATTAAAAATAATTTATTAATTCCTTAAAATCTAAACTCTCTGTTACCATGTTTATGCATTTTTCATAAAGTTCTAATTCTACAGCTTTTTGTGTCGTATCAACAATTCGATTAATTCTTTTTTTCATTCCTTCAATAGCAATTCTACTTTCTGAAGCACTTTCATTAATCAAACCACTTACCAATAGATACACTCTTCTACTTGGAATAAAGTTATCTTTTGCTAAAAATTTTCTATCATATGAACTCATCGTCTTCCAATAATATTCCGATGCTTCTTCTTTAGATTTATTAAGAATTACAAAGAACATTTTTTGAATTCTATAACGATAAACAGTGTTATTATCAAGAGCCTCCGGATTTTTTAAAATAACATCAATAATATGCTCAGCTTGCTCAAAATTTTTCTTCAAAAGTTCTTTATAATAAATATAATTATTAATTTGAATCGTCATCGGAGTTATCTTTTCATAAATTTTATATTCACCTTCATCAAGTCCATTCCTTCGATTGCTTTCAATAAGCATAAAATCATTATAGGCTTTAGCATTTTCTTTGGAACCTAGAAGTTTTAAACGATATCCATCATTTAAAATGTCCGTTTTCATTGGAATAATATTATATAGTAAGAGCACTAACCCAATTCCAAGATAAATTAACATAGCGAATCTTATCGTATCTGGAATAATATCAAGCATAAAAATTACAAGGCTTATAACAACTGATAATAAAAACGCTATCAAGCCACCACGTAAAAAATGAGCGGGATTACATTTGGCATCATTACTTATCGGGACAAATCGTGTTTCGGAAAATAATCCTCCGTCGAATCCTTCAAGTTTAAATGACCATTTATTATTGTTTTTTTTATAAAAACAAAGCCCAAAAAAATTAAAATATACGCATTTATATTTACCTATTCTTGCTCCTATAACACGACCAATTTGATAAGTAAGCTCAAAAACTAATAAAGATGAAATTGCACAAATTAAGAGATAAACATATTGATTCACTGAAGTATCAATATTTTTTAAAACCAAATTTACGACTGTTTGCCCTACTAAAAGTAATAGTGCAAGCATAATTAAATAAATAATTATTGATCCAAATTCGTTTTTTTCCACTTAACATCGCTCCCAAACTTAAATTAACTTGCTTAATTGAATAAAATTATATCATTTTTTATTCTTAAATACTACTTTATTATTTACACTTATACATCGTTAGCAACTTATTTACAAAAGGCTTAATTAAAATTAAAACTTCAAAAATAAAGTAATTCCAAAATAAACTTCAAAAAAGTTAAAATGTAAGTGT
>CANQQL010000051.1 GCA_947625975.1 uncultured Bacilli bacterium | reverse complement strand
GCTTGAATTAACATTCTTTCTTCGATATTTAATCTTTTCATTTAAATTACCTCCTTTCAATCAAAAGGAAATAATCATATTGTCTTTTTGTCAATATCTCTCTTCCGTTGCGTTTACTTTGTCACTTAACAAGATATTTACCGAAGTGATTGATAGTATACAAAATTTAAATTTCTTTGGTATAATAAAAAAAGAGGTAAAATTATGGGACTTTTTACTAAGACAATTAAGTATACAGATGGAGAATATTTTGGTAAGACGAACTGGCGAGGTAAACCTGATGGTTTTGGCGTTTTACATTATAAAAATGGAGACGATTTTAGTGGTGATTGGTCGAACGGTGAACCACACGGTTTTGGCGTCTACAATTTTGCAAACGGTGATGATTTTTCAGGTAATTGGGTGCATGGGGTTTTAAACGGGCAAGCCATTTATCATTACAAAAACGGCGAGGAATACGAAATGAATTTTGTTAATGGCAAAGTAACTTCCACAAACAAAATTTGTTAAGAACTATTTTTTAGTTGACAATTAATAAGTAAAAGGAGAATAGATATAATTATCTACATTTTATAGCAGGAAAACCCCTCCCGTATAAACGGGCATTTAACTTAAAATTTTCTAATTTGGCCGATAAATTTATAAAAAATAATGTTTGATTTTTGCATATTCTATGTTACTATATTTTTATAAAATATACGATGAAAAGAAATAGTAGTTAATCACTCATTTATTAGGGAGGAGCAAAAAAGTGAAAATGCTCTTAAATGATATTAATGAATTCACCTTTGAGTATACGTTGAGTCGGCGTTAAGACTAATTAAGTGCGCATAGTTTCATGCGAAGTAGGATGGTACCACGGCAATTCAGTCGTTCCTTAAATGAGGAATGACTTTTTTATTTGAAAGATGGAGGTCAAATATGGAAGATCAAGAATTAAAAGAAATTTACGAAAATGCAATGAAAGATATAGAAAAAATCGATTCCTTGGATAGCTTGAATGAAGTAAAGAATGATTACTTGTCTAAAAAGTCAAGGTTTATGGGTTTAATGGCCAAAATGAAAGAATTGACAATAGAAGGTAAGAAAGCTTTTGGTGAAGCGATAAATAGGGCAAAAAATGACATTACAACTAAAATCGAAGAAAAAAGAATTCTACTTGAACAAAAGCAACTGGAAAAGAAACTTAAAGAAGAAGAAATAGATTTTACTTTGCCTGCTGTAAATTATGAGATTGGTGGAAAAAATCCATTTTTCATTATTCAAGACGAAATGATTGATATCTTTTTGGGTATGGGTTATGAAATTGCTGAAGGTCCCGAAGTAGAGTTAGACCATTTCAATTTTGAACTTTTAAATATTCCTAAAGATCATCCGGCGCGCGATATGCAAGATACATTTTATATTGATGAAAACACGTTAATGCGCACCCACACTTCACCTGTTCAAGCTCGTGTTATGCAAGAAAAGAAGGGTAAGCCAATTAAAATTATCTGTCCGGGCAAGGTTTATCGTCGTGATGATGATGATGCGACACATTCCCATCAATTTGGACAAATCGAAGGACTTGTTGTTGATAAAAATATTACCTTAAGTAATCTAAAGGCGACATTAGAGTTATTTATTAAAAAAATGTATGGAGAAAAAAGAGAAATTCGTTTGCGCTCATCTTATTTTCCTTTTACTGAACCATCAGTTGAAGTTGATGTATCCTGCGATTGTGGTGGTAAGGAGAATTGTTCAAAGTGTAAAGGTACGGGATGGATTGAAATTTTAGGTGGAGGAATGGTACACCCCAATGTTCTGAAAATGTCTGGTTATGATCCAAACGAATATCAAGGCTTTGCTTTTGGTGTCGGAATTGAGCGTGTAGCAATGCTTCGCTATGGCATAGATGATATACGACGTTTTTATCAAAATGATGTCAGATTTTTAAGTCAATTTAAAAGAAAGTAGGTGTTAGCAATGAAAGTCAGTTTAAAATGGTTAGCAAATTATGTGAATATTAAAGATTTAACTGCCGAAGAAATTGCCCAAAAACTTACTTTTGCCGGTATTGAGGTAGAAAATATTCTACACATGGCTAATGGCACAAATCTTGTTATTGGTGAAATTATTGAATGTTCTATGCACCCTGATTCTGATCATTTGCATGTTTTAAAAGTAGATGAAGGAAAATTTGGAATTGAGCAAATTGTTTGTGGCGCTCCTAACGCTCGTAAAGGCTTAAAAGTTATAGTTGCGCGTGTTGGAGCAGTTTTACCAAAACTAACGATTGCGAAGACAACGATTCGTGGCGTGGAATCAAATGGTATGTGTTGCTCACTTTTAGAATTAGGTGTTGAGGCCAAATACTTAAATGAAGCACAAATCAATGGCATCGAAGAATTGCCTGATGATGCTGTAGTGGGTCAAGAAAATGTATTAGAATATTTAGGTCTTGATGATGTAATTTTAGATTTGAAATTATTGGCTAATCGTAGTGATTGTATGGCAATGTTTAATATTGCAAAAGAAGTTGGTGCTCTTTTTGAAAGAGAAGTAATTATTCCACCTTTAAAAGAATTGCAAGTTCTAAAATCTGAATTTAAGGTCAATTCTTTGACGAATCTATGTAAACAATTTTCAATACGCGAAGTAAAAAATATTCAAATTGCCGATTCACCTAAATGGTTAAAAGAGCGTTTAATGGCAAGTGGAGTGCGACCAATCAATAATGTTGTGGATATTGGTAATTATGTTATGTTGCTGACAGGACAACCATTACATATGTATGATTTTGATAAACTTCCTTCTCAAAATTTATGTGTGCAATCTGATTTTACCGGTGAATTTATTGCCCTTGACGAAAAAACTTATCAGCTTCAAGAAAACGATCTTGTTGTTATGAGTGATCATAAAGTAATGTGTCTTGGTGGTGTGATGGGATCTCTAGCTTGTGCGGTTGATGCAAAGACGAAAAATATCGTCATTGAAGCCGCTAATTTCGATAGTAAAACTATTCGTCATACTTCGACACGTTTAAATTTAATTTCGGATTCTTCCCAAAGATTTGTAAAAGGCATTAACAAAGATCAATTCCAATATGTTCTTGATCTAGCGGCAAGTCTATTAGAAGAAATAGCAAGTGCAAAAGAAATTTATGAAATAAAAACCTACGATGAATTAGATCATACTCCGGTTGTAATTGATTGTTCTTGTCGAGAAATTAATAACCGCTTAGGAAGTCATTTCGCACATGATTTGATAAAACATACCCTAGAAAGAGTTGGTATAAAAATTAACAACTTTGATGGGGATAATTTTAAGGCTTTAATACCACCTCATCGCATCGATATTAAGTTAGGAGCGGATTTATCAGAAGAAGTAATTCGTTTACTAGGCTTCGAGCACATCGTGTCCAGTCTTCCTAAACAAGAGGTCACAGTGGGGGCTTTAAAAGAAAACCAACTAAAAAAGCGACAAATTAGAGACTTTTTAGTGGCAAATGGTTTTTATGAAACATTAAACTATACATTAGTTAATGAAAAGCTAAGTCAATATTTCAAAGCCTTAAATGACTTTGAACACTATCGACTGCTTCATCCAATGACCGAGGATCATAAGATTGTGCGCGCTACATTGCTACCTTCTCTTTTAGAGACACTAAAATACAATTTATCGCGACAAAATAAAAATTTAAAACTTTTTGAATTAAGTGATGTCTATACGAAAATCGGCGTTGAATCTCATCTTGCCCTTATTATGCAAGGTGAAGATGAATATCGTCATTTGATGCAAAAATTTTCATTTGGTTTTGCCCATGTTAAAGGTATTTTTGAAGCTTTAATGGATATGTTAGCTATTGAACCAACACGTTATAAACTCGTTCGTGTCAGTGATAAATTCAAAGAATTGCATCCGGGTAGAGCAGTAGAAATTTATCTTGGAAAAAATTTAGTAGGTATCATAGGGGAGGCACATCCTGATTTAGTGAAAGACTTTGATTTAGGTAAAGCCCCTGTAGTGATGTTAGAAATAAATTTGACGAAATTCTTAGAGATGAGAGTAAGTCCGATAAAAGTTCTACCTCCTTCTCGATATCCGGCTGTCGAACGTGATTTAGCTTTAGTGGCAAAAAGAGAAACACCAGTACAAGAAATTATTAAAGTAATTAAGCAGAGTGGACACAATATGATACGTCAAGTTGATATTTTTGATGTTTATGAGGGCGAACATATATCTAAAGGATATAAGTCAGTAGCCTTGAAAATTATTTATGAAGATATGACCAAAGGCTTTACCAATGAGGAAATTTCTACAATTGAAAAGGATGTAATTCAAGCTTTAAAAGATAAGCTTGATATTAAATTAAGAGGTTAAAATGAAAGTTATTATTTCTGATTTGAAACGAGCAAGTGCTCCAATCATTATGAAAGATGAAATTAATTATAGTCCTCAGGAATATGCACAAGTTTTTTCGTTAAATAAAATAAAGAAAGTCAATGTGGAAGCAAAATGTTCTAATTTTGGGGAGATAATTGAAATTCATTTAAAAATCGACGCTCAATTAGTATTAAAATGCTCATATTCTTTAGAGGATGTTAATTATCGGATGAAAACTGAAGAAATTTTGAATTTTTCCTTTTCACCGATAAATGATGAAATCGTACAAATAGATGGAAACGAAATAAATTTAGATGATTCGGTACTAGCGATAATTATTGCAAATATTCCTTTACGGATTAAGAAAAAAGGTGCTAAACCAGTAGAAGTTGAGGGTGTTAGAGTGTTAAGTGAAGATGAGTATGAAAAAGAAAAAAATAACACGCCGGATGCTCGTTTTTCTGCGTTAGATGATTGGAAAGAATAATTTAAAAAAGGCAATATTAACAATTGCCTTTTTGTTACACATCAACATTAACAATGTTAAATTTAAATTAACAATTGAAAGCAAAATATTGTGCTATATTAATGAGGTGATGGAGGTATAAAAATGAACTTTCCCGAAAAATTAAAAGCCTTACGTAAAGAAAAAGGATTTACACAAGCAGAATTGGCAAGAAAAATATTTGTTTCACGAAGTCTGATTGCCAGATTTGAAAATGGTAGCGTATTACCTACCCGAGAAACCTTGGAAAAACTTTCCTTGCTATTTGGCGTTGACTTTCATGACTTGCTTGATGACACAGATGTTGTTGAATTAACATTATTTCAGAATCGATTGTCTAATCTTATAAATCAAATTTTTTCGTATGTGATTATACTTGTAAACTGTATTTTTAGTCTGGTCGCTGTTATTCCGATTTTTAAGATTAATCGGCATAACTTCCCCAATGACAGTACCGCTCACTACTATAGTTTAATTGAGATTACCTTACTAAATAAAAATCCGATTATTCTCATAACCATTATTCTCGGTGTTTTGCATATGATTTCCGCAATTATAGTGCTTGTAAAGACGGAGAGCAAAAGCACATTGTGGTTGAGGATCATTAATTATTTGGTATTTATTATTATTTTATTTTTAATATTTTTCTCTACGATATTTGCCGTGATGTATCTCAATAATAACATGTTTGATTATTGAAATCTCAAATTATGAATTCGGAGCATTCAATAGAGTGCTCTTTTTTTTATTATTTCCTAAAAATTAACTTTACACTTTTATAATTATTATATATAA
>CANQQL010000050.1 GCA_947625975.1 uncultured Bacilli bacterium | reverse complement strand
CTCTAGTTATTTTTGCCCTTTTATATCTTTAGATATAATTTCCTTTATTTTTGCCCTTTTCTCCAAAAGTCAGGTTTTTTTCTAATTATCTCAACATAGTGTAAATGGTAATTATACGAACATAGTTAAAATTACCTAACTATATTTTAGGTATTAAAAAAATAATTAGTACAATAATTAAACTTTATATTAAATTATTTGAAACCTTGTCAATAATATCGTTTTTTATAATGTCTATCTAGTAAAAGCCCAATCTCTGCAGCGATAATTCTTGGAATAGGGTTATTACAATACTCAGCATATGATTCCGCAATAATCTCCCGATCGTTCTTTATTCCTCCTAAAACACTATAGGAAGAGAGATTTTTTTCTATAAAATCCACACTGTAATTATTAATAAACTCTTTATACTCTTCACTACCGGATATAGTAAGATCAAAATCTAACAAATGTCCCATCTCATGATCCACAAGTGCTTTGATTGAATCACATTCTTTCGGACTATATCCCATTTTAACTTCATTCTCCAAATCATCTAGAATCGATTGAGGATTTAATTGCTTTTCATTAAGTATAATTCCTCCGAATTGAAAAGAGTCAACTTCTAATAAAAATGCTATTGCCATGATATTATCATTAAATTGTCCTTTACAGCTATTAATAAGGCTATTAATTTCTTTGAGTATTGCATTAATTAAAATAAAATTGAACCCAAATAATTTTCTAAGCACTCTATCTTTTCTTTTCTCTAAACCACCTAGCGTACCAAAATAATTAAATATCGTGCGAACCCGTGGATATTTTCGAAGAGTGGATAAAGCCGATGCAATTGCTTCTTTGGTAAGCCATGTTGGCACAGTATCTAAAAATACCTCATCAGCAAAATTTAATTTATCACAAAGATTAATCAATTCTTCATTTGTTTTGGCATAATTAATATATCTTGCGATTTTTTCTATTTCATCATTAAATATAAACTCTTTTGTTTTGTTAAAAATAGCCTTTCACCTCTTTTTAAAAATGATTTACCATTTTTCTCTTACTTTAGCTTAAATTTTAAAATTACAGGTTGATGATCACTATAGGCAAAACCATTATCAATGGTTTTAGTTTCTAAAATCTCCACATTTTTTGAAACAATAAATCCATCAATAACACTTTTATATAAAACATTTTCATTATTAATAAGAGGTAAATCCGCATCACGACAAGTTGGAGCATTATCGCTAATAGCAACTTGCATATTCTCCATCAAATCTTTTTCATAATCAAAATATGCCAGCCAGTCTGGCTTAAGTTGTGTAAAATTAAACCACGAAGGTTCTTCTCCTTCTTTATACTGAAAGTTAGGATTATTGCTCAATAAATCATGATTAAAGTCCCCGCCAAAAATAACAAAGTTACCTTTCTTTACTTCCTCATCAAAAAATTCCTGCATAATTTTTATTTGTTCGGAACGAATTTTTCCCCCTTCGTCATAAGCCGACATATGGGAATTTACTAACACTAACTCTTGTGTTTCGCTAATAAAATATCTTGTGACCATAAAACAACGGTCTAAATCAAAAAATTTATCAAACGATGTAGAAATTGGATATGATTTTCTTATTGCCTCTTTAATCTTATATTTACTAAGCGTTGTTAAGCCAGAATTACTTTTTCCAATGGGATCATTAAATGGATAAAACAAATATGCAGAATGATAATTAATCGCGTATACGTTAGCAAAATCTTGAAATGAATCACAAATTAATTTATTTTGATCAACATGATATGACCGTGTACTATTAGTATCAACTTCTTGATAAAAAATAAAATCAACATTTTGCTCTTTTATTTCCTCTATTACGCCATTTGTCGCCTCAATCACAGATTCTTTAGATTCCGCCTTTGCCGATTTACCTACAACTTTAGTACCATCTTGCATATATCCTTCATCCATAAAAAAGGAAAAGTTTGGGCGATAAGCACCAAAGCCAATATTATAAGTGGCAATTTTGAAGGTTTGATTTTTTTCTAAGTTTAATGGACTATTATTTTTAATTTCTAAACTGAGATTATCTTCAATCCGATAGTATTGCAAATAAACATATCCAACATAGCCCCCGACAATTGCTATAAATATCACTAGCGCTATGCATAAAATTTTTACTATTCTTTTTACAATTCTTTTCATACTAATTAAAAAAAGAGAGAAATTATTTCCCTCTAAGTTGTCCAAGTCTTTGTGCACGTCGCTGATTTTTTTCTACTTCCAAATCAACTTTCTTCGCGACAGTTAATAAAACAATTAAAGCAATAATAACACCTATTGATAAGAAAACAATTCCCCAGCCTAAAAAGTCTAAGCCAATATTTAATTTAGTAACTAAATTTGCCTCCGCTACCGCAATAGCGTTTTCTATATTTAAACCAGGCATATAAACTCCAACTGTATGTGTAATCATCAGAGATAAGCCAAACAGTGCAAATAAACCTGCGATGATATATCCTATTAATTCTTTTGGACTAATTTTCTTATTTTTCATAATCATACTCTCCTTTGATTTAAATTATTTTAGCATGATTACGTTAGGGTTACAATAATTTTCATAATTGATTATTTGCTCATATCATCAAGAAATAGTTCATCAGGTGTCGAATTAAAATATTTTGCCATATTTATAGCCATTTGATAATCTAAACTTCTCTTGCCCGTCTCCACCATGGATACATAAGCTTTAGAAACATTTAGCTCTCTGGCAATAGTCTCAAGATTAATACCTCTTTTTTTTCGTAAATCTCTGAATTTTGATAATTTTGCTTTTTTCATATTTCATACCCCCTTGACAAAAGAATAATATATTTTTTACAAAAAGCAAAAGGGTAAATTTAAACTATATGAAAAAATTTAAAAAAAACGACAAATTGTGTCATTCAATAGACAAGAATTTGTCGAATTTTGATTATTTTTGTTGAATATTTTTTTCAAATTCTAATGTTTCTTTAACTAAAGGCGTATATATTTCATACCACTCTTTTTCAAATTTTACCAAAGCTTTGTCAATAGCCTCGCGTGCCGCAACAAAATAATTTTCTTGATCTTGGAGTGTTTTTTTACCCAAGCGCCCTGTTATCGCATCGATAGTGGTCTTTAACCGATGTTTTGCTTCTTCGAAATCGGAATCATTTATTCCTTGATTGCCATTCATAATACCGGAGGCCATACGTAAATATTCGGATAAAATATTAGTTATAAAATTCGTTTGAGGATTTTGATTTCCTTTGGAATTATTCATTTCTTTTACAAATTCCAAAAATTGATCGCGTATTGCAATATGAAGCACTAGCATAAAAACCGTACGATACAATGCATCTTCTTTAAAAATTAGATTTTCAACATCTGCATCATAATTTTCTTTTTTATCATTTTTTGCAAATCGAATTTGCGATAAAGCAATTGAAAAGAATAATTCCCGCACTTGAAAAATAGATTTGAAAAAATTCATCTTCATCGCATCGTCGAAATTCATTTGATTATCTTCGAAAGTTATAACGCGTTCATTAAAAACATCATATAAAAAATCTTCATAAGTTTCTTTTAGTTTTTCTGCTTGATCTGGATTGCTTTTAAAAACCATTTCAGTTAAAAAACCTTTTTCTGCGATAGCTTGCTCAAAAATTTTCTTTTTCGTATCATAATCTTGTTTTGTTTTTTTTCTCCCATTCGTAGAATACTCTAGCATCTCACGAAGGTTTTTTAGATATAAATAAGTTACCATTTGGGTATGTTTAAATTTATCCATTATTCTATCTCCTTTAAAAGTTCTTCAATATCCGCAACGCTATCAATATGATATTTTGCAAATTTCTTTATTTTATCTGGACTATGTTTCATACAAAAACTATGCTCGTAAAAAGTCTGAAACATCGAAATATCATTTCCGGAATCACCGACTACATAAACATCATCCAAGTTAATATTATTAATTTTACAATAATCTTTTACACCATTAGATTTTGATACATTGCTTGCTGTAAGTTCGATAAAATTATCGGACCAAGATGCTTCAACAATATTTTGATAATGTTCACGAATATATTTATTAGCTTCACAAGCGGCTTCTTTGGCTTTCTTTCCTAAACCGAAAAACATCATTAATTTATAAATTTCACCATTTAATAGCTCTTCTTTAAAGATTTCATTCGATATAACATATTTTTCTGCATATACACCATGTGACTTATAAATAATGGTATACATAAGTTTTGTCATCTTATTTAATTTACCGGCAATAACAAGACTTTGTTTTTTTGACATAAGTAACCAAATGTTTATTCCGAATTTTTCCACAAATTCCTTAACCATTTCCACTACTTGTGGTCCTTGCATTGCTGAAGATTTCACTAATTGTCCATCACTATATATAAAAGCGGAATTACAGCCGATAACATCTATTGAACGGCCTATTTTTTCTTGAACTTTTAAGGCATAGGGCATATTTCTGCCCGAACACAAAACAACTTTATTTCCTTCATCTATAAAGCGACGAATAAAGCTTATATTTTTTTTAGGAATCATATTGATTCTTTTTTTCGGATAAAAAAGAGTTCCATCCAAGTCTAAAGCTAGAACTTTCGGCATTCAAATCACCATTAATATTATACACAAATTGTAATACTTTTGATAGAACAAAATTTTACAGAAAATGTATAAAATATTTTTCTACCATCTTCTTTTTGGCTAGCTGTAACTGATTAACACCAAATTTGAATTCCAAGCAATCGTTTTTTACTAAAATTTCCTTAAAATATAGGCGATTTTCAAGAAAAGTGGTTTCTAAATCCTTTTTTGCTGTTTCAATATTTTTTACTGCTACCAAAAGAGAATCTTTGGTAAATGACATGCCAATATATTCATTATTACGTAGGCAGTTATTGACAATCGTACCGGCATCATCACTTAAAAAGCTTTTTACTTCTAAGGTGATGTCAAATTCTTTGGCCATCATAA
Source organism: uncultured Bacilli bacterium (assembly GCA_947625975.1). Lineage (GTDB taxonomy): Bacteria > Bacillota_I > Bacilli_A > RFN20 > CAG-826 > RUG131. The sequence continues at coordinate 771 of CANQQL010000050.1, read as the reverse complement.
GAGCATCTTTCTGAATAACCTTACAACCAATATTTGCCAAGGCCACAGCGTCAAGATAATCTAAATTTTCATAACACTTAATCTTTTTATAGCCAGGAAAAACAAAGGGCATAATACCTATTACATCTTTATACAAACAAACTTTTTTTACATTTAAGGCATGAGCAAGTAAAACTGCCGAATAGTCTCCACCTCCTCTAGCTAATGTTTCTACTTCACCTACATCATTAAGTGTCAGGAATCCCGGTGCAACTAAGACATCATATTTTTCAAAAAGAGAATTAATATTTGCCGTATCAATGTGCGTTGAATACATTCCCAATTCTCTTAAGGACATTGCATAGGCATTTATTTTATTTTGTTTTAGTTGATTTGCTAACACAATTGTTGAAATAACTTCTCCTGTCGCTAATAAACGATTTCTCTCACTAGAAAATAAATAATTTTCATCTACCAATTCTAGCAAAGTATCCGTAGCGTATGGAAAACCTATCCTGCCCATTGCACTAGCGACAAGTAAAATTTTCTTATTTTTATTTTTAACTATATTTACTATAAGTTCACGATTTTTTTTCGTTCCTGTCGCCATTCCACCAAATTTCATAACACATATATCCATTATCTCACCTATTATAATTAAACGAAATTTAGCAAAAAAAAATAACAAGAAAGTTCACGCTCTTATCATAATGAAAGCAGAACAAAATCGATTTAGCAATCGAAAAGAAATTGGACTAGCATCCAAGATATTAATTTATTAAGATATAAATG
>CANQQL010000049.1 GCA_947625975.1 uncultured Bacilli bacterium | reverse complement strand
TTGCAACAGATTAATTATTTTTCTATGTTTTCATCAAAATTATTTATTTCGTTGCATTAACTTTGTCACTTAACATTTAGCAAAAAGTCACAACCATTATTAGTGGCGTGACTTAGTTGTTTTCTAATAATTTTTAGCAGACTAATTAACTAAATTTTGATAATCTTTGTTTAGTTGACAGATAGTTTTTTCTAATTACAAAAATTATTAATTATTTGCTTATCAAATAAATTTATCCAGATCCTGAATTAATTTATTTGTTCTAATAATAGTATATTCATAAACTAAATGGTAATTGTCGTTATAAAATGCTTCACCAGTAAATCCATAATCTGAAAATTGTGATATCATAGGAAAATTTATTGACTCTCCTATGCTTCTTTGATAATCATTAAACAAAAAATCTTTATCTTCAATTGCATTTATATTATAAGATGGACAAGAAAAATAGAAATCAGAATTAACTAATTCATTTTTAAGATTATTTAACCAATTAGCTTTTCCATCTTTGTAAAAGGTTTTATTTATATTTACTTTTGATGAAAACCAATCACTTTCTCTTCTATCATTAGGAGCAAATTGTTTAGTACCATAAATATTTAGAACTATACCTGTTTCCCAATAAGTCAATTCTTCCATAAACTGTTTTTCGTTTTTATAAATATTGTACGCATCAAAAACATTTTTTATTGTAGTATCGCTGAAATCTAATGATGTAAGCATGTCCCAATTGTTTTCCGCTGCAAAGAAAATTTCCTTACAAACATTTAATGAATTATAAATGCTATTAAATTCTGGACAAAATACTATTATATTTTTATCGCTCTTACAATATTTTCTTATAACTTCCATCTCAAGCCTAATACCAATACCTTCTTGTACGCCCATCGACACAACATTTGTATTAAAATAGTCCGCTACCATTTCGCCTTCTATCGAATACAATGTATTTGAATTACCAATAAATAAAATCTTTTTTCCCCCTTGCCCTAGTATTAAACGATCTATTTTATCAGCAAAAATTGCTTGATAAGTGCCACCACTGAAACGTGGATTTGTATTTCCATTTATATATAAATGATTAAATTTATTATTTAGTTCCACATCTGAAAATACATTGAGAGAATCAAACATATGAACATCTTTTAATTGAGTACAATTTATGATTGCACCATCTTCTACTTCTTGACAATTTTCATTTATATATAGCTGTTTAACATCAAGATTTTCAATTGCATTGCTTAATATTTTGGTAACCGGTTTTCCTAAATAATTATTTGGTATAACAATTCTTTCATCGTTTGATTTACATTTAAATAAATAATATTCGCGCATATCGTCACTTAATTGAAAATCAAAATTATTGTAGTCACTTTCTTTCACCCAAATAGCATATAAATTTATTGTTTTATCCTTATAGACAGTTATTCGAGATCCTAACCCTATTCGCTCTCCTGTGCCATCTTCACTTGTATTCCAACTATCTAATACATATCCCTCTTGATAAAAACATTTACTTCCTTGCATTGTATTTGCACGTAAATGATTATTCAAAAGATGTGAATAATAAATCTCTTCATCGCCAGTATTCGTTTTTCCACCATTTCCATGATAAATCACTAAATTTTCTTCGCTTGTTTGATAATTCGCAAATAATTTTATATTACTATTTTTATTCAAAGTTAATTTTCTTTCAAATGAATATGGCATTACTGATGACAAATCATTGCCAATGGTCCAACATATAAAATGATTTTTTCCTAATGGTTTACATTCAATGGATTTTGTGTCGCCATCTTCCGTAATAGTAATTCTTCCATAATTATCATTATTTATTATTTCAATTTCATTGTTATTTTTGTTTATAGTTTCTATCTTTATGGTTTGTGAATATTCTACATGATTCAAGATTATTTTGTTATCTTGATAATTACAGTTGCTCCCGCATGCAGAAAATTCATAATTATCTTTAAAACGTATATCAAAATAGGCATTATCACCTTTCTTTAATTTTATTGGATTTGCAGATAAAACATCATATTCTTCGCTGTTTTCAATACTTACCAATACTTGGCTATTTTGTTCGATATACAAGCTAGATAAATTATAAGAGCAACAAGTTAAACTTCCTAATATCACAAATCCCATTATAATTATTTTAAATTTATGCATATCTATTCTCCTTTAAGATAAACTTTCATAAAATTAGAGTACGCTCCCCAATAGTAATCAGTGATATACTTGCCATAAGAGTTTTCTGGCACATATATTGTAAAGGTGCTTTTTACATTATTAACTAATCCACCTGTATATGACACTATAGTATTATTTGGATTATCACTTTCCATATAAATTGTTGCTATCTCACAATTTCCAAAACATCCATCAAATAAAATTTTTATTGTCTTGGGTATTACTAATTCTTCTATTTGACTATTTTCAAATGCGTTCTCTTTTATACCCACAATTTTCATACCATTATAAAATTTTGGTATATCAATATATTTAAGACTTTTATATTCATCTTTTAAATGCGAAATAATTAAACTATCCTCATATTTTTCGTATTCAAATTGATATGCACTTTCACTATCTTCTCCTATTGGTTCATCTTTTTCACCTAATTCCGGTTTATCAGGGGTAGGTATATTTATAACCTTGTCACTTTCAAAAATATCCCGAAATATGTCTTGTAAAAATATTTTTGTTCGAACAATAGAACCTGCATCATTTAAATGAAAATTCGAGTCATAAAACCAATTTTCATCTAAAATATATTCAAATGGGTTACCAATAACTTTAAAATCTAATCTCTCTCTTAAAGTCCAATATAAATCTATTGCTTCTTTTTCATTGGAAATAACAGATTTAGTATTGACAGGAGAAAATCCATAATATAATTTTGCTCCTTTTTTATTACAAAATTTATTAAAATCATTCAAATAATCTATAAACTCATCACTTACTATTTTTTTATTATAGGTCACATTCATAGTTGGATCATAATTTAATGACATAATATTATTTATTCTTAAAGACTGATGGTTTTCATCTAAATATTCAATGTCACCATAACTATTAAAATTTTTCCTTTGATATACTCCTGTTGGCTCAATTGGATCTTTATATTGTTTTTTTTCAATCAAAAAGTGAATAAATTCACTTCGCACTTTTTCTTTATCACTTGAAGCAACATAATTATACATATCCCAATTTGTTTCTAGTGCTTTAAGCATATTATTAGAAGAAAAATATAAAGACATTGATTGCTCATTAATTTCAGGTAATACAAATACTAAATCGTCTTTACCAATGTTTACCTTAGCAAGATCTATCATAATTTTTGTTCCTAAAGCCGCATATAAGCCAAAATTATGCACTTTATATTCGTCATTCAATCCTTTTTCTATTAATGACGATTGAAATCCAAAAGCCACATTACTGCCACCAATGAGAATAATTTTTTTCTCTTTATCATTTTTTAAATTATTAAATTTGTCAGATAATGCCGCATAATATGTGTTCTGATATTTTGGACTAGTATTTAGTCCATAAAGCATTAAACCAAAGTATGGCCCTGTTACTAAAACTATTCCACAAATAATAAACAATAATAACTTATATATCTTTTTCATATTTAAAAATCAAAATAGATAAACCCTGATTGAGTTACATCTAACCCTTTCATGTAAATATAAATTCCTGCACAAATCCAGCATATTACTAACAAACTTGAATATTGTAGAATTGACTTCGCTGTTTTATTATTTGTCTTATAAAATATTTTGTGTAAAAAGCTTTTAATATATGTTTTAAAGCTAATTAATATTAATGCCCCTAAAGGAACTGCCATCCACCACATTGAAATATAAAAATTATCAAATTTACCATTTGAAAAGGATGTAAAATCATAGAATGCTAAACAACGTTTTAAAAAAGATAAACTGTTTTTTACTCCTGTACTTCTAAAAAACACCCATCCAATGGTTACGAATACAAAAGTAGTAAAAATTTTAAAAATGGCCTTTACTTTTTCATGTTCATTTAATTTAAGCTTTTTATTTATGGTTTTATATAGGGGATTTAAAATTACATTTACACTTTGAATTGCGAAATAATACAGACCCCAAACGATATAATGCATTGCTGCACCATGCCATAACCCGCTCACTAACCAAACAATTAAAATGTTAAAAATTATTCTTATCTTTGATACTCTATTTCCTCCTAATGGAATATAAATATAATCTCTTAACCATGTGCCTAATGTAATATGCCAATTTCTCCAAAATTCACTAATACTTTTTGACTTATATGGAGTTTTAAAGTTTTCGGGTAAGTTTATGCCAAACAATTCGCTTACTCCCAAAGCAATATCCATAAATCCACTGAAATCCATCAATATTTGAATACTATAAAGTATTGCAGTAATAATTAATATTCCGCCAGAAAAATTTTTAAAATCCGCATACACAAAATCTACAAATATACCAAGAATATCCGCTATTAAGATTTTCTTTACCAAGCCTATTACTATTCTTTTTAAAGCAGGCAAAAAATATATATCATTAATATCTTTGTATTCATACAATTGATCCTTTAATTCTTGCATTCTGCAAATTGGTCCTTGCAAGAGCTTAGGAAAATATGAAATAAACAAAGATAACTTTAAAATATTTTTTTCACATGACACCTTGCCTTTATAAACATCTACAATATAGGCGATAATAGAGAACGTATAAAAAGATATTCCAACTGGTATTATAAATTCAACAAAATTAAAAGGTTTCGAAAAAAGCAATGAAAAAGTACTATTGATAAAATTAAAGTATTTTAATACTAATAGTGGAGCAACACTTAAAGCAATACTTGCGATAAGTAAAAATTTCTTAATCTTTATTCTATTTTTATATTTATCTATAAAGAAAGTGCCAAAATAACTTACAATTGTGGCAAGTATTAAATACACACCATAAAACAAATTGTTCCAGCAAAAAAATATATAGCTAGCTAATATTAAAATTACATATTGAAATTGCTTGAATCTTTTAGGAAAAAGATAAAATAATATGATGGTTATAATTAAAAAACCAGCAAATTCTATACTAACAAAGTTCATATATACTCCTATCTATTTAACACAAAAAATTATACCCCCCCCCCGTAGCGATCTGTCAAGGTTAAATTTAGTCATTTTTATCAGTAAATAAAGCTTATTTTTAAATAATGGTATATAAAAAAAACACTAGACTATCCAATATAATCTAGTCTAAATTTCCAAACACTTACTCTTCTTCAAATATTGTCATATAATCTATTAAAGATTGCTATAAATTTTTCTTCTATAAAACAACTATTGAAAACCAAATAAAATTTTGTTACTACTTTTAGTTTTAACATAAATTAAAAGACATGAAAATAGAATCACACTTTTCATGTCTTTTAATTAGTTAATTATTTAGTTAATCTGATTATTGTTGTGAAAAATCAGAATTTTCTGGTTCAGGATTTACAAGATTATCAGTATCTTCTACTTTTTTATCTTTCATGCACATACTAATAATCAATAAGACAAATGGAACACCAAACAATACAAAGTATAATGGTGACTTGCCTACTAATTCTAATACTGCAACTACTCCTACTATAACAGTCAAGGCAATTTTTACAGCTACTCTGCCCGTTTTACCACTTTTTGGTGGCACACATAGAAGAATACCAAGGAGAACTATAACGATTGCTCCTATCAAAACAATGACAGTAATAACTTTCAACATGTCTCCAACTGCTTGAAGTTCTTGCTCTGCTCCTTCTACACCCTGTAAACCATTGATTCCTACTAGCAAGGCAACACTTCCCAAAGCTAAAATTGCTCCGAGAACAATCGAAAAAATTGCCGCAATTAATTCTAGTCGGCGTTTTGTTTTATTCATACAAATTCACTCCTTTATTTATATTTGTAACATATTTTTATCCTTAATACAAGTTAATTATGCATAATTTCGGCTTATTTTAGAACTTCTTATTTTAAGCTTAATTAAAATTAAAACTTCAAAAATAAAGTAATTCCAAAATAAACTTCAAAAAAGTTAAAATGTAAGTGTAT
>CANQQL010000048.1 GCA_947625975.1 uncultured Bacilli bacterium | reverse complement strand
GATATAAATGAAATTGTTGACAAAATTAATTTTGTTAAAAATAATCGTCAAAAAATTTTAGATGAGTATTTTAAAAATAAATAACCTTAACCAAATTAAGGTTTTTTAATTGTAAAGAGTAATAAAATAAGTTATAATCTTTTTAGGGTGATTAACAATGATAAAAACAAATTCATTAAAAACAAATATAATATTCATAGTTATTAGTATTGTTATATCAATATTGGCTTTATCTACTATAATGTTAATTGATTATGGTAAAAATACAAAAGAGATAACTATAAAATCTCTTGATGATAATTCAATACAAATTTCTGAAATAATGTTAGGTGGTACTAAGTATCCTTTAAATAGTTTTGTAACTGATGGTGTAGAGTATAATGAAGAATATACCTTTTTATCGGTATTACCTGAGGCCGAATTGGTTATTAAGCGATCAGCTTTAGAGAATATAAAAGTTACTTTTATTAAAAATGAGGGTAATGCCAAACTTGAAGTTAAAGTAAATGATAAAACACAAACAATTGATACAAATTCTAAAAATATTGATTTTGTTGACTATAAGGATGAAATAACTGTTAAAGAAATATTATATAATCAAATTACCAATATAAATAAAAATAGTTTAGTAAAATATATTTTAATATTATTATTTTCATTTATTATTGCCTTTTTAGCATTTAAATTTATTTCTAAATTTCTAAATTTATTATCTAAAGGCAATATTAAATGGTATCAAGTATTGTTATTTATAGCTTGTGTTGCTTTTATTTTTCAATGCAGTATTTATGTATTATTAGAAATTTTTAATTTCTGTATTATTATTCCTGAAGTACTCATATTAATATTCTTAATGTTTAAATATAAAGATCTTTTTAAGAAAACAGAAAATATTTTTTTGATTTTTGCATTATTCATTGGATTGAATTTTGTATTTATATTACCACCATTTCATGTTCCAGATGAAGGTTCGCATTATATCAGAGCATATAATATGACTCAGTCTCCATCAGATGTTAAAAAATATGTTGAAAACAATCACGAATATAATGCTAATATTTATTTGCCTTCAACTATAAGTGATACTTTATATGAGTATAATATAGATATTCATTCAATTGATTATAAGTTATCTGTAAAAAAAGTTTTATCAAATTATTTAACTAAGATTGAAAATTTTAAAGAAGAAGATAGAATTTTAACCTGGTTTGGTAATACTTCTACATTGAATCCTTTTTGTTATATTTTAGCTGCTTTAGCGGTCGGTATATGTAGAATTTTTAATACTTCAGTAGTCTTTTCACTTATTTTAGGAAGAATATTTAATTTATGTATTTTTATTATAGGAGTTTTTTATTCTATAAAGAATATACCAATATTTAAAAAGGTTTTAATGGTAATTGGTTTACTGCCAATAACTTTGCAACAAGCTGCTGCAATTAATCAGGATTCGATTACTAATACAATATTATTTATCACTTTTGCGTTTATTATAAAACTAATATGTGATAAAGATAAAATTCAAAAAAAGGAAATTGGTTTATTGTATATTTTGGGAATATTATTAGCTTTTTGTAAGTTAGTTTATTTTCCAATATTATTGCTTGCATTTATAATTCCAACAGAAAGATTTAAAAATAAGAAAACAAAATATTTAACTTTAATTTCGCTTTTAGTTTTGAATTTATTTTTGACGGCGTTTGGTGTTATGACGATGTCCACAGGTGTTTTATCATCTAATAAACCTTATTATACTTTCTCGACTGTTTTACATCATCCATTTAGAACAATAGGAATATTTATAAATACTTTCCTTGAAAGGGGACAGCTAGATTTGTTAGGTGGCCTTATTAATGGTTTTGCTTGGTCGACAAAATGGGAAAGAAATTTATATGCTTTAATTATGCAAATTATGTTCTTAATTTTATTTGTTATTCCAGATACTGGCAAGTTTGATAAGAAAATACAAAAAAAAGCTAATATAATTATCTTATTAAGTGCAATATTAATATTTGGCTTTATATATTCATCATTATTAGTTAATTATTCTCCATTAGATACGACAACTGTGGCGGGTCTTCAATCAAGGTATTTTATACCTGTAGTATTATTACTTTTATGTGTTTTACCAACAGATATATTTAAAATTAAAATAAAAAATCAATCTATGTTATATAATATTTTCTTTATCATAAGTTTTGCAATAGTGGTATTTACAATTGCAGAAGGATTTTATGTTTAAAAGATGGGAGTGTTTTAATGAAAAAGAAAAAAATATTATTCGTTATTCCTGCGTATAACGAAAGTGATAATATTGAAAAAGTTTTGAAGGAAATAAAAAAGGATGTTGACTATGCTGATATTTTAGTAATAAATGACTGTAGTAAAGATAATACTGCAGAAATTGTTGTAAAAAATGGTGTTAAATGCATTAATCACATTTTTAATATGAAGTATGCAATGGCGGTTCAAACAGGTATTAAATATGCATATGAAAATAATTATGATTATGTTATACAATTTGATGCAGATGGTCAACATATAGCAAAGGAAGCTGAGAAACTTTATAACGAGATTGAAAAAAGTAATTGTGATATTGTGATTGGTTCAAGATATTTAGTTGATACTGGTTATCCATGTCCTTTTTTTAGAAGAATAGGAACTAAATTATTTGAATTAATTATTAAATTGTTTTGCCATACAAAAATAGCTGATCCAACATCCGGTTTTCAATGTTTAAATAGAAAGGTTATTAAAAAGTATGCCCAAATGGGTAAATACCCAGAGTTTCCTGATGCTAATTTAATAATTGAAATGTTAAGAGAAGGATATAAAATAAAAGAAGTACCAGTTAAGATGAGATTAAGAGAATCTGGTGAAAGTATGCATGGTGGAATTATTAAACCAATAAAATATATGATTAATATGATATATACAATCGCATTTATTTTAATTTCTACTCCTAGAAAGAAGGTTAAAGGAAATGAATAGATATTATTTAGCTGCTATAGGAATTATTTCTGTTATATATATAATTCATGATGTAAGAAAAAAGAGATTTTCTATAAAAGAAAGTTTTTGGTGGTTTATAGCTGCATTATTGATTTTATTTTTATCAATATTTCCTTATTCTATAAATTGGTTAGCTGAAAAATTTGGTGTTGCTTATCCACCTTCATTGTTCTTTGTGTTTTGTATAGTTTTCTTAGTATTAATGAATTTTAGAAATAGTAAAAGAATAAGTGAAAATCAAATAAAAATTGCTGAAATGGCTCAACAAATATCTTTATTAAAAAGCAAGGATAGTAAAAAATGAAAAAATTACACACATTTGTCGTTTGTGCATATAAAGAAGAACCATTTTTAGAAGAGTGTGTTAAATCATTAACAAAACAAACACTTAAATCGGATATAATTATTTCTACTTCAACACCCAATGATTTTATAAAAAATATTGCTAAAAAGTATAATGCTAAATTAGCAATTAATACTAAAACTAAGGGTCATATCAATGATTTTTACTTTGCTTATGATCAAGCTAAAACAAAATATGTTACATTGTGCCATCAAGATGATGTATATTATGAAAACTATGCTTTACAGGTTGTAAAGAAAATGGAAAAGGCGAAAAAGCCAATAATTGCTTTTACTAATTATTATGAATTAAGAGATGGTCATACTAAAAAATTTAATTTATTATTACTGGTCAAGCGTATTATGAATTTTCCATTTCTGTTTTTAGGTAAATTCAAAAAGATTAGATTATTTATTTTATCATTAGGGAATACCATTTGTTGTCCTAGTGTGACATATAATAAAGAGTTGGTAAGTTATCCGATTAAAAGAAGTGATTTAAAATCGAATATTGATTGGGATACTTATTTGGATTTTGCTACATTTAAAGGTGAATTTGTATACCTGACTAAACCTTTGATGGCTCATAGAATACATAATGACTCGTTAACCACTAGAGTTTTAAATAATAATGTTATGAATGAAGAAAATTATATGATTTTTAGAAGATTCTGGCCTGAAAAAATAGCTAAGGTTCTTACTAAAATTTATGATACTTCTGAAAAAAATAATAATTTCAAAAAAGAGGAGAGTAGTAATATGATGAAATATTTGATAGTAGTACTTTATTTAGTTTTAACAGTTTCTGGTTTAATTTTATATAAATATGGTGCTAATAAATCTTTTGAAGTTTCTTTTAGTAATTCAATATTTAATATGAAAATAAGTATTATTTCAATAATAGGCTTGGTATGTTATTTATGTAGTTTTTTACTTTATATGTTTATTATACCTAGATTTAATATTAGTTATATTATGCCGCTTACATCTGCTATATCGTACATAGGAATTTTTGTTTTATCTATATTAGTTTTAGGGGAACAAATTTCTGTTAATGGGATAGTTGGATCTATTATAATATTAGTAGGTATTGTGGTAATGAACTTTTTCAAATAAAAAAATTCACTAGCTAGTGAGTTTTTTTATTTGAAAAATATTTAATGCTAATATTATTTTTCTAAGTAGTTATTTTCTTTAAGCCAATTATAAATATTTTGAATGTTATCTTCAAATTTACTTTGACATTCAAATCCTGTGTCATTATATAAAGCATCTAAATCTATTTTTTTATAGTCAGTACCTTTTGTTTCTTTGAATGTACCAAATATTAAATGTGATTTAGAGTGTAATACTTTTTTAATTGTTTTAATTTGTTCTCCAAAAGTAGGAATTCTTCTATGACCAAGATAATATGTCTTTAAATGTTTTCCTTTTTCGCCAATGGCTATTAATCCATTAACTGCATCATCTATGTAAATAAAATCAACTAGATCGTTTTCTTCAACTAAATTTAATTCTTCATTTAAAGCTATTTTCTTAATAAATTTTGTGACAGTTTTTAAATCGTTTGGGCCATATGTGTTTGCTAAAAGTGCAAGATTATATTCGCGTTTTTCATCATTGGCAATTCGACGCCATATATCACTAGCAAGTTGTTTTGTTATTCCGTAAATACTACCTTTAATATCAGTTAACTCGTGATTTTGATCAAAACAATATTTTTCTTGACTTATACTTCCGCAAAATACTATTTTTTTTACACCTGATTTAATGGCTATATCTAAAGTTTCACAAGTCATTTTTAAATTTGATAATTCAGTAATCCATGACATTGTAAAATCGGGTGAATTACAATAATCCATATTCCAAGCTGTATGATAAAAAATATCAACATTATTAAGAATGTTATTGTTATTTAGATCTTCAAATGTGACAAAAGTAAAATGAGGATTATTGATTTTTTCAATTTTGTCATTTTTTTTACGACCAATTCCTATTACTTGATAACCCATGTCTAATAATTTATAACATAAAGATGATCCTATAAAACCGGTTACACCACTAATTGCTATTTTTTTCATAATAACTTCCTAAAAATTAACGTCACTATCTTTTAATTTAGGAGCATTGTTATCTTTTTCTGAAACTATTGGTTCAATGTCACCTAAGTCTAGGGCTATATCGGGGTCGTTCCAAGCAATTGATCTGTCATATTCGGGATAGTATAATTCATCAACTTTGTATTGTACTTCAGTATTATCTTCTAAAGATACACAGAGATGACCAAATCCTTTAGGTATAAATATTTGTTCTTTTTTATCATTATCTAATACTACTGATACATATTGCTTATACGTAGGCGAGTCCTTTCTTAAATCAACTGCTATATCAAGTATTTTGCCTTTAGTACATCTTAATAGTTTAGCTTGAGCTTTGGGATTATTTTGAAAATGAATTCCACGGATCGTATTTTTCTTTAACGATAATAAATGGTTATCTTGAACAAAAACCGTATCAAATCCTAATTCTTCCATAGTTCTTTTAGAATAAGATTCCATATAATAACCTCTATAATCTTCAAAAACTTTTGGAGTTAATACATAAACTCCTGGTATTTCTAATTCTCTTATTTCCATCTTTTACCTCCAATTATATTTTAACAATAAAATGGTGTTTTTTCAATTTAATATTTATGAGTTAAATAATTTATTCTTCTTTTGAATAAAGATTTATGTTATGATAATGTTACAGAGTTAGATAGGAGTTTTTTATGAAAGGAATTATTTTAGCTGGTGGTAAAGGAACAAGACTATATCCGACTACGCAAGCTGTATC
>CANQQL010000047.1 GCA_947625975.1 uncultured Bacilli bacterium | reverse complement strand
TAATTTTTTTTATATTTGCAACTCTTCTTTGAGTCCTTTTTTTACTTTTCTCATTAAAATACAATTTCCTAGTTAAACAAAAAACCCCTCTTATAAAAATCGAGGGGTAAAATTATTTAATAATTATTTGTTTTATTCCGTTCTTAATGCCACAACAGGATCTTTCTTACTCGCCAGATTTGCCGGTATTAATCCAGCAATAAAAGTCATAAATATGGAAACTAAAATTAATATTAATCCCCCTAGTAATGGCAAACTAGCAAGATTTGATATATTTGTTAATGCTTTGAGGATAAGATTTCCTGGTACTAATATCAATAGTGTTACGAGTATACCTACTACACCTGCCAAGAAACCAATTGTAACACTTTCTGCCGTAAATACTCTCTTTATATCCCGCTTTGAGGCACCAATCGAACGCAAAATACCAATTTCTTTAATACGTTCTAAGACAGAAATATAAGTAATAACTCCAATCATAATCGAAGAAACAACAAGTGAGATACTTACAAATACAATTAAAACAGTAGATATTATATCAATAATTGTAGAAACACTTGTCATAAGCAAGCCAACATAATCAGTATAGCTAATAGTATTTTCTTCCATATTATTATCGACAGCCATTTTATTATATTTATCAATTAAACTAACAATTTCTTCTTTATTTTTAAAATCAGTTGCATAAATATTTATTTCACTTGGTTGGTCAATGTTACAAATTCCTAATGTGCGAGCATTAGTTTCATATGTTGATCTTTGATTCAAATTATCAAGACTTGCCGAGTAAAATTGAATCAACACCATATTAATCATCGGTTTAAATATCTCCACTCTGGCATCGATGTCTAAAGAATAATAATAATCCGAAAAATCATCAAAACTTAATTCACTGCCGGAAGTTTGCCAATACATACGAAGTATGCTAGAGAAATTACTACTATTTTCTAATGAATTTGTTAATGCCCAGCGACATAGACCCTCATAGATAAATTGAGCAAAATCATAACGGGTAAAAACACGTTGTTCATTTTCTGGGAGATTAATTAAACTAGCAAAGTAGTTGATTAAGTCACTCTCTGTATAATTTAATTCTTCTTCTTCAAATCTATGACCAGTAAAGACGTTAATTTCCGGATTTTGCATTTGATATTTGACGACCGGAGCATTATTATTCATTTCAATAATTCTGCGGGTTAAATCAGAGGAATATCCAATTACACCATTTAATACTTCCCCAACTGTTTCTTCTTTGGGTTTAATAATTCCGGAAACTTTTACTTTAATTACATTATTGCTACTTAATTGTTCTTTCAAATAACTAGGATTATCCCTTAAATCAAGTGCGACATTGTCCGAACCTAAATTAAAATAATAAGCAGTAGGCAAAACAATATATGTTTGCTTAAGGATTGTTTCATAATCAATCATTATTCGCGAAGTATCAGGATTTTCATACACATCTCTAAATTGGTCCTCAGAAATTAAACCAAGTCCATAAAATAGTATAAAGTCATTAATCTCATTATTTTCATCAAGAATTACCACTATTTCATCATAATTTTTGGGCATAGTTCCCGCTACTATATCATATTGTCGCGAAATTAAATCATCATTGTCAATCATTTGCGACCATACATTTAAATAGTCTGACATTGGTGTTTCACCCATATTACCAAACATATTGCTTATTGATGCATTTAGTGGCTGCGTAGAATTTTCATCCTTATACACTTGCAAATCAACATTATAACTATAAGAAATATTGCCATCTAAAATTATTTCATTTGCCTCTTCATCGGTTTCAAGAAAAGTTTTAAATTTTTCCAAATCATTGTTTTTAATGGAATTAACAATGGATTGAGCCAATTTTGAATATACATTATTGGAATAAACCGCATCAAGGTCATGATCAATTACCGCATCTCTTTGCTCGGCAAACATATTTAAAAGTGAGGACATATCGCTATTGCGCGATTGAATACTGATAGGATAGGTAGATAAAGTTTCTTCCTGAACTTTATCTATATAATTTTGAAAACCGCTAGACATTGAAAGTACTAATGCAATACCAATAATACCAATTGAGCCTGCAAAAGAAACTAAAGCTGTACGTGCTTTCTTAGTAAATAAATTCTTGATAGATAGTGATAAAGCGGTTAAAAATGACATTCTTGTTTTGTTTTTTACTGTCTTTTCAGATTTATTCTGATTACTGATAGCAATAACCATTTTGCCTCCATCAGCCAAATCGAATTCCAAATTATCCTTGCCATCAATTTTAACTATTCGCTGTGGCTTGCCAAGAATCGCAATGGTATCTTCTAAAAGCATGTCGGGACGTATTTGCTTTACCGTAGTCACATCCGGTAAAACAGCTTTATGTTCATCAATTAATTCGTTAATATTACTGTAAACAAGCGGATTATAGGGTCTGGAATCGGAAATAACCTGCCCATCAAATAATTCAATAATACGTGTAGAATAATTTTTGGCTAACTCAGGATTATGAGTTACCATAATAATTAATTTATCATTGGATATTTCTTTAAGTAAATCCATAATTTGTACACTGGTTTTGGAATCAAGTGCACCCGTTGGTTCATCAGCTAAAATGATATCTGGATTATTAACAAGAGCGCGGGCAATGGCAACTCTTTGCATTTGACCTCCTGATAGTTGATTGGGCTTTGAGTAAATTTTATCTCCTAGGCCTACTTTATTTAGAGCTTCTGTTGCTCGTTTTTTCCGTTCATCTTTACTAACACCTGAAAGTGTCAAAGCCAATTCCACATTGGCTAACACATTTTGATGGGGAATTAGGTTATAGGTTTGGAATATAAAACCAATTGAGTGATTACGGTAATTATCCCAATCGCGATCCGAGTATTTTTTAGTGGAGATGTCATCAATTAATAGTTCGCCACTAGTATATTGATCCAAACCACCAATTATATTTAAAAGAGTTGTTTTGCCACATCCCGATGGACCCAATATGGATACTAATTCATGCCTTCGAAAATTTATTGATATATTTTTTAAAGCATGTACCACTTGATAATTTTTAGTATTTTTTTTGCCTATAAAATAGTCTTTACTAATATTTTTTAATGTAAGCATATTAAAACACTCCTTTCATATTATTTAAAAATGTATAACATTTTTGTGCTACTTTCAAGTATAATTTGTTAACTAGTTAATTTTTGTCGGAAAAGTCAAAATCCACATCATCATTTGAAACATCTTGACCCTTCTTTGTTACATTATGCGCTACCTTTTTTAAGTGCAAAATAAATCCCAAATAAAAAATAGCTCCTAAAATTATTATAATACCAAGACCAATTAAAAATACGCTAATAATACTATTTGTCATATCATAAAAGAATTGTGTAAACAGCAAAAATATAAATCCTAAAATAATCTTGATAATATCTTGGGTAAGCCATAACTTATGGAAATAAAAAATATTAATTAATGGGATTATAACGAGGTACACTATGATAATGATAGCGAGCACATTAGAGGGAAAAGCAATGATTAAAGCACCAAGAATAATGCCTATTAGGGAATTAATAATTTCATAGAGATTTATTCGCGTAATAATTAAATTAATTGCATTTATAAAAATCATCATTATCCCTAGGCCTCTTAAAAGCCATAATATTAAACTACTTGCCGGCACTAAAGCACCCAGCAAAATAAAGGCAATGCCGATAATTATAGTTCCTATTAGCTCAATTATTTTTCTTTTTAACATTTTCAATCACCTTAACTTTTTAAGTTTATTTAACAAGATTGTCAAATTTGTCGATTTTCTTTGTTTATTATATCATAATCTTCTACAAGTAAATATAAAGTGAAGTAGTGAAAATTTTGCAATTGCCTTAATTTTAATTTCCCTTTGTTTCACTTGATTTATTTTTCTCAATTGGAGTTAAACCAATTACATCATCAACAGGCAAGCAAAAAGCAATTCCTTGTCCAGGTGTGTCTAAACCTACTTGTTTATATAAAGCATGTAATATATTATCTTTTATACTAGAAGGAACAATAATCATAACTACTTCTTTTTCAGCATGGATCGTTATATTAAAAATCTTTTCTGCGTCTTTATTAGCGGTTCCCCGTGCACGTAAAATCGTGCCTCCTTGCGCACCATAAGATTTTGCAGCATCCATAACAACTTCACTGAATCCATTATTAACAATGCAAAACACTACCTCATAATTCATTATTAATTTTCCTCCTTTTTCATCTTGCGATTACACATAAACTGATAGATTGCTACGCCAATTACGCTACTTAACGAAACTGTGTAAGCAATGCCTTTTCCGTTTTTTATCTTGACAAATTTTTCTTCCAACTTATCTTTTAATTTTGGTAAATTTTCATCCTTAACTATTGAAAATATAACGGCCTTTCGTGCATCAGGCAAACCTAAGTAGGTCAACATCTCTGAATCAGCAGTACCCAATCCATAAGTTACAAATTGCATATTAATCTCAAAATCCTGTAATAAATCCACATAATAATCAACTTTTTGCCGATCTACAATTGTAATTAACAATTTTAACTTAATCGGCGCAAAGTAATTTTTCTTTTCGTTACTTTTAATTTCACTTTTCATAATCTCACCTACATAAAATCAATAATTTGTTCATCGTCTGCTTCGGTAATTCTTCTTATGGCAATATTTTTCTTTATCATTGAATTAATTGTGGCTCGAAAGCCTAAAAGTTGAATAGAGATTAAGGGTGTCATTGCGACCATCGCCACAATTCCAAATGCATCTGATAAAATCTTACCTTCACCTTGCAATACGATACATGCTCCGATTGCAAATGGTAAAACAAAGGTCGAGGTCATGGGACCACTTGCAACGCCACCGGAATCAAAAGCGATTGCCGTATAAATTCTTGGAACAAAAAAAGATAGTCCTAACGACAAGATATATCCTGGTATTAAATAATATAGAAGACTAAAATCAAAAATAATACGAACAACCGATAAGCAAATCGATATACCCACTCCGACGGACAAAGCAATTAAAACAGAAATTTTGCTTACTTGTCCGTCAGTTATTGTTTCAATTTGGGTATTTAATATATGAACAGCAGGCTCAGCAAGCACAACAAGAAGTCCAATAACAAAGGCGATTATAACTAGAATTATTTGGTTTTTTTCTGCTAATTGCTTACCAATCGTAAATCCCACAGACATAAAACCCGTGTTTACAGCAGTGAGAAATATTAATAAACCCAAATAAGCATAAATAATTCCTATTCCGATTTTCATAAGTTTTTTTCGTGGTAAATTTAAACAAGCTTTTTGTATTATAAAAAAGAAAATAATAACTAAACCTAAAGATATCGTCACATCTTTCATTGTTAGTAAAAAATTTTTACCGATGAAAGATAAAAGATTTTCATCCAGCGAGTAATTTAAAACAGTATAACTAATTTCTCTTTTTATAAATATGCTCAATATTAAGACGGCTAAGATTGAACCAACCGAACACATTGCAACAATGCCAAAACTATTTTCATTACTATTTTTTCCACTTAAAACGGAAGATATGCCAACACCCAGTGCCATAATAAACGGAACTGTAATTGGCCCGGTTGTAACTCCTCCGGAATCAAAAGAAATTGCCAAAAGAGATTCGTTTCCACTTACTAAAACTACAGAAGCCAGGGCAAACAAAACCAAATAAGCATACATTAATACCTGCGAAAGATGCGTTCCTTCAACGATTCGAAGAATTGCCAAAACCAAAAATAAACCCACACCTATACCAACGATAGCTATAAGTAGTGAGCTATTGATAACTTCTTTGGCTTGCTTAGCTAAAACTGTTAAGTCCGGCTCTGCTATCGTAATAAATAATGCTAAAATAAAACATACCAATAAAACAATGCCCATGCTTTTAGTTTTTGACAACCCTGAACCTACTTGTTCTCCCATCGGTGTCATTGCCATTTCCGCACCGATATTAAAAAGCGACATTCCCACAACTAAGAAAAATGCGGCAATTAAAAAAACTAATAGCTCACGAGTTGATAAATTAATCAGCGGAGTAAAGTTTAAGATAACAACTAAAAAAGTTATTGGTAAAATTGATTTAAGAGATTCGATAAATTTTGCCAACAACTGTTTGTACATTTTGACTCACCCCAGCAATTAAATAATAACAAAATAGGCTGTGTTCTAGAAAACGACTGCTAAATATGCTAAAATCAAAATAGCCAAACATATCATAGAAAGAAAATACTATT
>CANQQL010000046.1 GCA_947625975.1 uncultured Bacilli bacterium | reverse complement strand
TTTTTCAATTTACGATATTTATATTTGCTGTAATTTCAAAAATAATTTATTGTATTAGAATTATATTTAATATATAATTTATATTGCGTATGAACGTATATGGAGGTATTTTATGCAAAAAACATTAAAAAAATTAGAAAATTGCCGAACAGAAGTAACCATCACTTTCGAACAAGAAGAATGGAAAAAAGCTCAGGATGTGGCATTAAATAAACTTGTAAAAAATGTAGAAATTAAAGGCTTTCGAAAAGGACATGCTCCATTACAATTAGCCAAAGAGAAAGTTCATCAAGCAGACATTATTAATAATGCTGTGGATACACTGTTACAAGATGCTTACACAAAAATTTTAAAAGAAGAAAATCTTGTCCCGGTTGCACGCCCAACCGTGAATGTAAACAAATTATCTGACACAGAGTGTGAATTAGTTATCTTAATTCCTACTCGCCCTGAGATTAAATTAGGTCAATATAAAGGTTTGGAAATTGGCCATAAGGAAATCAATATAAGCGAAGAAGAACTTCAAAATGAAATTACTAAGCGATTAAAAGATAATGCCGAATTAGTGCTTAAAGATGATGCGGCTAAACTTGGTGACACCGTTGTTATTGATTTTGAAGGATTTGTCGATGGAAAACCTTTTGAAGGCGGAAAAGCAGAAAACTTCTCTTTGGAATTAGGATCACATCAATTTGTGCCGGGCTTTGAAGACCAATTAGTCGGAGCTAAAGCAGAAGAAAAAAGAGATGTTATCGTGACTTTCCCAGATAATTATCCTAATGGTTTAAATAACAAAGAAGCAACGTTTAAAGTTGTTGTCCATGAAGTCAAAGAAAAAATCGTTCCTGAATTAACTGATGAATTCGTTGCGGAATTAGATATAAAAGATGTTAAAACAAAAGATGAATACACCGCATTTGTAAAAAAGGATTTAGAAGACAAGGCCAAACGAGCAGAAGATAAACGTTATTTTGATGCTTTACTAGATGAAATTGCGAAAAACTCTGAAACCAGTATGCCACAAGAATTCATTGATGATGAAACCGAACATATGTTTAACAATCTTAAACAACAAGTCGAACAAAATGGCTTAGATATGGATTCTTATTACAAAATTGCCGGTACAGACGAGAAAACTGTCCGAGCAAGAATGAGTGAAGATGCCAAGCGAAACATTACTCGTTACTTTTTAATGGAAGAAATTGCTAAAGCCGAAGAGATTGAAGTTGACGATAATACTATTGAGTTCGAAATTGCAAAGATGGCTGAACAATATGGTATGGAAACCGATAAGATAAAAGAAATAGTTTTGAAAGATAAAGAGCGCTTTGTCGCGGATATCAAACAAAATCAAATTGTTACATTTTTATTACAAAACAATAAATAAAAAATGGCTTCGGCCATTTTTTCTAACTTATAATATTAAAGGAGGTAAATTATTATGGAAGAAAACAAGTCAATTGTTCCACTTGTTATCACACGCGGATTAGTTACTTTTCCAGGTTGTTCAACAACAATTGAGGCTATTAGAACTCCTACCTTAGCAAGTATCGAGTTATCAATTAAGCAATATGATAGTAATATTTTAGTTGTTTCGCAAATTGATGCTGCGATTGATAAGCCAAGTTTAAATGATTTTTATTACGTAGGGACGCTCTGTCGCGTCGGCCGTGTAATAGGTGCCAACGAATTAAAAGAATATACTCGCGTACGTATTGAACCAAAATATCGCGTTAAAATTAAAGAAGTTGTACCCGGACCAGATGGTAACAGTTTTTTGGCTTCCTATGTTGAATTAAATGATGTTTTAGGTGATCGCATCGAAGAAGAAGCTTTGATTCGCGCTATTATCAACGAATTAGAGCAAATGGCAGATCTTTTGGAAAGCTTGCCAAAATCTTTTATAAATCAACTTTCTAAAGGCGTTTCTTCAGTCCAGCTTTCCAATATGCTGGCACACAATATGCCTCTTACTATAAAAGCAAAGCAAGAGATACTTGAAACTCTAAATGTCAATGATCGTTTAGAATTACTTTTAAAAGCCATAAATCAAGAAAAAGTTGTTCGGGAAGTCGATAAAACTATCGCCGATAAAATCCATAATTCTACGGAAAAGGCTCAAAAAGAATATATCTTAAGAGAAAAATTAAAAGCTATTCGTAGTGAATTAGGTGAAGATGAAGATTCGGAAACTTCGGAATCAAAAATTTTAGAAAGGCTTGAAAATAATCCTTATCCCGAAGAAATAAAGGCGAAAGTAAAGTCTGAACTTAAACGTTATCAAATGATGCCACAGGCTTCTCTTGAAAGCTCCATTATAAAAAATTATATTGAGACCTTAATGGATTTACCCTGGTATCAATCAACTGAAGATAACAATGATCTTAAACATGCAAGAAAAATTCTCGATGAAGACCATTACGGCCTTGAAAAAGTAAAAGATCGTCTCATTGAATATCTTGCTGTGAAAAAAATGACTGGAAACTTAAAAGCACCGATTTTATGTTTGTATGGTGCACCGGGTGTCGGCAAAACTTCTTTAGGAAAAAGTGTAGCACGTGCCTTGAATCGTAAATTCCATCGGATTGCTTTAGGTGGCATTTCAGATGAAGCAGAAATTCGCGGACATCGTCGTACATATGTCGGGGCCATGCCGGGAAGAATTATTGCCGGTATGCGTAAAGTTGGGGTCAATAATCCAGTATTTTTATTAGATGAAGTTGATAAATTAGCCAATTCTTATAAGGGAGATCCGGCATCTGCGTTGTTAGAGGTCTTAGACCCGGAGCAAAATGTCAAATTTAATGATAATTATGTCGAAGAATCTTTCGACTTATCGAATGTCTTATTTATCGCAACCGCAAATAATATTGAAAATGTTCCTGGTCCTCTGCGTGATAGACTAGAATTGATTGAGGTCAGTTCTTATACAGTCATTGAGAAACTTCACATTGCTAAAGAGCATCTTGTTCCAAAACAAATTAATCTTGCCGGATTAAAAGAAAGCCAAATTAAATTTGATGATAAAGCCATTCTGACTATTATTTATAATTACACACGTGAGGCTGGTGTCCGTGAGTTAGAACGTAAAATTGCCTCAATTTGTCGTAAAGTAGTAGTGGAAATTCTCAATGAGAACGAGAATAAGAAAATAAGAATCACCGAAAAGAAAGTTAAAGAATTTTTAGGCACCGAACTTTTTACCGAAGAAAAGCGTGAGAAAAAAGATCAAGTAGGTGTCGTAACTGGACTTGCTTACACGCAATATGGTGGGGCCATTCTTCCAATTGAAGTTACACATTATACGGGAAAGGGAAGACTTATTTTAACCGGTAGTCTCGGCGATGTTATGAAAGAATCAGCCACAATTGCTTTAGACTATGTGCGCGCTAATGCGGATAAATATAAGATTGATAGTAATATCTTTGAAAAAGATGATATTCATATTCATTTTCCGGAAGGGGCAGTTCCTAAAGATGGCCCATCGGCCGGTGTCGCGATAACTACGGCAATTATTTCTGCGTTGACAAATCGCAAGGTGCGTGCTGAAGTTGCGATGACCGGTGAAGTCTCTTTGCGTGGAAACGCCATTGCAATTGGCGGATTACGGGAAAAGTCTTTAGCGGCTTTAAGAAGTGGTATTAAAACGATTATTGTACCTAAGGACAACACTCCTCAAGTTAATGAACTACCTAACGAGGTAAAAGATGAAATAAATATTGTCTTTATGACCTGTGTTGATGATGCGCTTGCCGTTGCACTAAGAGGTTAAAATGTTAAATTTCCGCTCGACCACTTTTATAAAAAGTGCCCGTGAAAAAAACGAACGACCAAAAAAAGAACTTCTAGAAATTGTCTTCGTGGGGAGATCTAATGTTGGTAAATCTTCATTGATTAATGCTTTATGCGATAACAAGTCATTATGCTATACATCTTCCAAACCCGGGCATACGCGTCTTTTAAATTATTTTGAGATAAAGGATACTATCTTTCTTGTCGATGCACCGGGTTATGGATATTCCAAAGCCGGTGGGCGAAATGATGAATTGTTCGCGCATATGATGGAAGATTATTTTACGGATAATAAATATTTAACACTGATAATCTTTTTGATGGATTCGCGCCGTAAAGTGCGGGATGAGGAAATTGAACTTCTAAAATTATTTGAAGAAGAAAATCTCCCCTGTGTAATTGTCTTTACCAAAGCTGATAAACTAAATCAAAGTGAAAAAGCTGAGGCAATAAAAGAAGTTAATAAGTTAACTTTAAATAGAAATCTCGATGTGTTATTTGCATCTATCAATAATAATAAATCCATTGAAGAGCTCAAAAACTACATTTCTTATCACATTTAAAACATGCTTGAAGGGCATGTTTTTTTCTTACTTTACTAAGCTTTTAATCATAAAAGCGTAAAGATAAAAATAGAATTATATAGGTGATAAAATGAATAGTTACTATTTCGATAAAAAAATTAATCTTGAAGAAGCTCCGGATAAAGTAAACTCAGTTTTATTAGAGAATTCGTTTGATTATGTTCGCTTAGATAATGGTGTTCATGTTTCGGGAAAAATCGGAATTTCCGGCGAATGTAAATGTCAAGAACATACGCTCCCTTTTGTGGATACGTTAGATGTTGATTTAATTGTGCCGAGCGAAAATATTGGCAGTTTAAAGAGCTTAAAATTAATCGTTGATAATTATGACTGTCATATTGTGGATGACTCTTTAAATTTTCGTATTAAATGCAGTTTAAGTGGTTATGATGAAGATAAAGAAAATTTTGAAGTTGAAAAAGCTTTTAAAGATTTTGCAAGTAGCGATCAAGAAAAGCTTGTGCAAGAATTTCGTGATACTTTAACCGAAGAGGAGCAAGAGAAATTAGCAAATTTGATGGACAGTGATGTAGAAGTCTTTATTAGTAATAATAAGGAAGAAACAACAATGCCCTTAGAAGAAGAAAAAATGCCGGAAATCCAAGAAACTGTATCCTTAAAGAATAATTCCAATGAAACAAAAGATGAAAAGACTGATGATGAAGAAAGTGTGCATCCTTTCGTGCCTTATGAAGAAGAGCCGTTTGAGGTTGAGTCTTTCAGTAATAATGAAACAATTGAAAAAATTATTACCGAATCAAAGAATGTAAAGCCTAATGAACAAGAATCTCCGAAGCATCATGACTTATTTAGCAGTGAGCGATTTGTAGTGTTTTCTAGATTCTATCGATGTTTAAGCAATGATACCTATGAAGTGATTGCAGCAAAATATAATTTAAATCCTTATGATTTAAGAGACTTAAATAAAAATAAAGAAATCTCCGAGGGTACGTTAATCCAAATACCGCGATGAAAGATATAATTGAGACAAAATATAATCTTAAAGTCAACGCCATTATCAAAATTACTAATAACACTTATAAATTAATGTGTGAAGAGGGTACTTATTTACTCAAATATCACAAAGAACAATCCTTGGAAAGTATTTTTACACGTCTTTCAATGCTGAACAATGACGTTTTTCTCTTGCCAATCAAATCATATAATGGGAACTTTTTAGAGACGAACGAAAATCTATTCTTTGCGATTTATCCATATTTGCAAGATGAAGTTATGCTCAATAAAGATATTCGTCTTCACTTTTATGTTAAAGCGATTGCAAATCTCCATCTTTGGTCACATTATAGCGTCAAAGTTAGTGATGGTTTTTTTACCGAATCACTGGATTATTTGGAGCGACAATGCGATAATGCAGAATCACTAATAAAAAGTCGTATTGAAAGAGTAGAAAGGGAAGAATATCATTCACCATCTGATTGGTATTTTTTGATGAATTATGATCATTTAAGTAAAGCAATTGAAGAGGCACGTCGCCGTATTGATAATCTTGAAGATGCGTGGAAAGAGGAAACAAATTTAAATTTATCGCTGACATATCAAAATTTTGATTATAATCACATTTTAGTGAAGCAAAACAAGATAATTTCATTAGACAAAATGGCCATTGCTCCGGGAATTTATGATTTAAGACAATTGTTTAATGAGGCGTATATTTCACGCATTGATATTGCCTCTTTAATTAAAGAATATATCGATATTAATCCTTTACAAAATTATGAAAAGGAATGGCTATTAGCATTTCTTTTTATTCCCAATGTCACCTATATTCGCAATGAGTTAGAAGATATAACTGCTTTATTTAAAACTCTCAATAGATTACAGAGTGTGGAAGCATTCGCAAATCTTTTAAATGAAAACACCGTTAATGAAAGTAATTCAGCCATAGATGGTCAATCATAAAATTATTAATTACTGTTAAGTGACAAAGTTAATGCAACGAAATAAATAATTTTGATGAAAACATAGAAAAATAATTAATCTGTTGCAA
>CANQQL010000045.1 GCA_947625975.1 uncultured Bacilli bacterium | reverse complement strand
AAGAGACTGACATAGTCAATCTCTAATATCTTTATTACCGTAGAATGGTAACTTTACACAAAATTTTTTACACTCTCTACAAAGAGAATGCTACCTAAAAGGTGTCATTCTCTTTTTGCATTTTATAAATTTTCGTATATCTCTTTTTTTGTGGGCATTGATTCTAATGTGCCATTTCTAGTAAAACAAATTGTCGCTGCCTTAGTAGCAATTTTAATAGAATCTAAGATGCTTACTCTTCGCGCAATACAAGCCGCAAATGTTCCATTAAAACAATCATCTGCTATCGCTGTATCAACGACATTTACTTGACAAGTAGGAAAATAATGGAATTTATTGCTCTTATATAAAAGTGTTCCTTTGTCTCCAAGTGTAACAATAATATTTCTTAAACCATTTTTAGCAAGAGTTTCAACTGCTAAAATTAAGTCTTCTTTAGTATGAATTTTTACTTTTGCCAAAGTTTCAAGTTCATTTTTATTTGGCGTAATGTACGTTGCGTATTTTAAATATTTATAATCAATTTCTTGCATAGGAGCAGGATTAAATATAACTGTTTTATGCGCTAGATATCCAACAAGTAAAATATACTTTACAACTTCGGCAGGAATCTCACATTGTAATAATATTATATCGCTTTCTCTGATAAAATTCATATTACCCTTAATATCATCAACAGTGATGTTATCATTTGCACCTTTAACAATATTAATCTGCTTGTCTTTTGTATTTTTTGCGATAAGTATATTAGTTCTGCTTGTAACTTCCTTACTATCTTTGAGCAAATGTAAATTAACTCGATTATCTCTTAAGGTTTTCTCTACCATTACACCATTTGCATCCAAACCTATTTTACCAAAAAATGCAACATCACCACCCGCTCTTGCACATGCAACAGCTTGGTTTACACCTTTACCACCTACTTTAACAACAAAGGAATCACCTATGTTGGTTTCTCCTTTATTAGGTAGTTCATCAATATAAGTAATAAAATCTACATTAGCGCTTCCAATAACTAAAATTTTTGCCATAAATACAACCATACTTTCATTTTGATGGCGCCCTTGACGCGATTCGAACGCACGACCTTTCGCTTAGGAGGCGAATGCTCTATCCAACTGAGCTACAAGGGCACAAAAATATAATACTACAAATTAAAAACTTATAAAACCATATTATAAAAAAAGGAGGTTGTCTCTTGTTTAGAGACAACCTTTTCGAGTCGATATGCCCTCATCATACCACACCCAAATATATTACTCACCTAGGCAGGATTAAAACTGTCCGGTGATGTAACCATTGTAACTGTTTTACATCCTGTTCCTGGGAATGTAATATCTAGCCAATTATATAAAGTAAATGTATCGCGATATTCTAATAAATAAACTTGTTTTATTATTTCTGCACCTAAGAAATATTTGATATTTTGCCAAAGTTGAAATCCAGCTGCGCATCCTACTAATTCTCCATAAGTTGGACTATTTGATATATCAACTATCATAATTTGATCTTTTTTTAATGCTTCAGTAAAATAATCTGTCATACAACACATATCCCTAAATAATAATGTAGATACAAGAGATAGAGGATAATTATATTGTTCAGCAAACCATTGAACTGTCTGTACCACTTGGTCTCTAGTTAAAAATTCTAATTTTCCATACGTATCATACATATATTTTCTTAAAATCATATAAAGTTTCGAAACTCGATTTTCTGTTAACCACCAACCATGTGTTGTCTTATATTCATATAATTCCGGTTCGTTAGTAGCACAATCATATTTAAATGCTCGAATTCTTGAAAATTTCATTTCATATGTTCTTGCTATAAAGTCACATACAATATTAGCGGTAATCAAACCATAACAATCTTCGTCTATCAAATAGTTTGCTCCTAAATTAGTTTTATATTGACCTACATCAACACAAGAAACATATATTGCTGTAAGTTTGTCAGGATCTGCTAAACTCTTAATTTTATAAGAGTCTGTGCAAGAATAGCCTTCACCATACTTTGAAAGCACATATGATTCCGGTTCAAAAATTGTTCCATCTCCACTATTCATCTGTCCATCATAAATGACAGGCTCATCACTATTAATTGAAGCGCTTGATTTATATTTTGTATAAAGAGCTTCGTATTTATCAGACTCTTTATTATACTCAACAAATCCTCCAATATCATAAAATTCCAGTTTACCATTTTTATTTAATGGGACATCGTCTATATGCGAAATCGAATGTATTACATCATCCTCGCCAAATAAAATATAGCCCTCTTTAAATTTTAACAATCGCCCATCAAGTTTATTTCCATCTACAGTATTAATTGGAACTGATTTAATATAGTCAATACTTGTAGGGGAATATCCTTCTTCAACCCGAGCCTCATTTACTTCATCCATATGCTTAACAAAATAGCTCAAGTGCT
Source organism: uncultured Bacilli bacterium (assembly GCA_947625975.1). Classification (GTDB taxonomy): domain Bacteria; phylum Bacillota_I; class Bacilli_A; order RFN20; family CAG-826; genus RUG131. The sequence continues at coordinate 3,954 of CANQQL010000045.1, read as the reverse complement.
TAAAATTGGAAATATCAACATTATCTCCTATTTGCACGCCTCCGGCTATTCCACCAAGCAATAATCCAGCAACTAAAAATATACCATTATTCATAATATGCAAAACTTCCTTTCTGCCATTATAATAAGCACAAAGTTAACTCTACCTATATCTATAAAAATGGAAAATTATAAAACAAATAAAAATGATGCGGTTATAAAAAGCATTATTTTAGCAAAAATTTTCAGCATTTTGCATATTTTTTTATTGTTTGCGAAAATTAGAATAATTATCAAAAAATTATTAAATAAAAAGATAATACTTAAAACAAAACGAAATCTAATTGTAAAATGAAAAATATTTAAATTTTTAATTATTACTAAAGCAATGCTAGCAACTATTAATAAACTCACATAAATGTTATCAAATGTAAAAATCTTCTTTTTATTTATTATTTTTGCATCAAAATTTCCATTTATAATATCACTTAATGACATATTAAATATTTCCGCCAGTTTGCTTGCAGATTCTAAATCAGGATAACTGCCACCATTCTCCCATTTTGATAATGTCTTAGGATCAACATTTAATTTTTTTGCTAAAGCAACTTGTGAAATCTTTAATTCATTTCTTTTGCTAGATATAAATTTTCCAAAATTATCTGAACTTATCATACATTTGCTCCTTTAGTCTTATAATTTATAAATAAGGCTACAATTAGTAAAATTACATCCACAACTAAAACAAAAACTTGACTACTTGATAAAAGTTGATTATATATAATAAAGCAACATATTATACTAATAATCTCAACTGAAGCAAAAATGGAGATATTCTTACTTTTTATATAGAAAAAAGCATTTAAAATAGCAATAACAGACGGTAAAACAAAAGAAAATTTCCATCTTGGTTCATCATATGATTTATACTCTAATTTAGAAAAATCCATGTGTAAAGTTATATTGATGCCTTTTACATTATATTTAAAATTAGCAATGTTAATTATTTGATATAAGGTAATAAAAAGTACTACGAAATTGCTGATTATAAATATGAGATTTAAAAAATTATTTATTCTTTTTCTATATATAAGATTAACATCTATTTTATTTATATCTAATTTAAATACATCGCAAATTTTAAGCATATTTTCATAACTTGGCTGTCCTCGGCCATTTTCCCATTTAGACACAGACTTTTCAGTTACACCTATCAGACTCGCTAACTTTGCTTGCGTTAAATTATATTTTTCTCGTTCTTTCTTTATATCAATTTTATATCTCATAATTTTTACTTCTCTATTTTAATATTTTATCTATTTACAAATTTGTTTGCAATATTTTAAAAGACAAATCAAATTTAGATTCATAGAAATGTTCTTTGCGCTTAATTTAATGAATACGCTTCGCAAACATAAGCAAAGGTAACTTCGATTAATAGAAACCATACTAATTTTAAAAAATTTTCAATTATGGTTTATGTATGTAAAACTACACAACAGATTAAAACAAATGGATATCATAATATTTTTATATAATTGCTTCCTAATTTTTGATAAATTACCATAGCAATCCGTAAAACTAGGCTCCAGATTACATTCATAGCAAAAATAAGTAATGTTACAATAGAGATCAAAAGTGCAAAGCAAAGTCTTTCAGCATATCCTAAAAGATATAAAAATACTGAGACAGTGGCAAGCAAACATTAATAACACTTCAAAAAAAGGAAAACTGTGTATCAAATTATTTCAAAAAAAAGGAAGGCATACCAAACAAAGCCTATTTTTCTTTTAACCAATGAACTATGTAAACTACCTTTATTCCTTAATAAAACAACTATTTTGATGAGTTTTTGCAATAATCATTTTAAATGTTTTTAGTTTAAAAAAGTAGAGTTTGAACTCTATAGTTAACGAACTACCACGAAAGTGCTATAAAAAGAAAAAAATCGTTCTATTATTTTTGACAATAGAGCGAGATTCTCTTTCATGGTAGTCCCAACGGGAATCGAACCCGTGATCCAGCCTTGAGAGGGCTGTGTCTTAACCGCTTGACGATGGGACCATTGACTATATTTAAGCACGGATAATATTTTTATGCAAATATTATTTATTATTAAATATAGTTTATTTTTTTATTATAACTTATTATTTATTACATAAGTAATACGTTTAGCAACATTATTTCTTCCTAATATTTGTAAGATATTATATAAATTAGGACTTTGTTTAGAACTTGTCAAAGCAATTCTTAATATCTCTGCCACATCACCAATATGGCCAATGTATTTGTCTTTATTCTGCTTATATACTTTATTACTTTCGGCAAAGCCATATTTATTTCCTAACTTTTTCAAAGAGTTAAACCACGTTTGCTCATCAAGAGACAAGTCTAAAGTTTCAACAAATTCTTCTAATATTTTTTTAATAATTTCGCTAGAAATAAAAGGATTAAAAGGCAATTCATTATTTATTAATTCCAAATAATAGTCTTCATAGAAAAATTTAATAGCCTCAAATATATCAGAAAATTTTTCATAATCTTTACGAGGATTTTCTTTTTCACGTTCAATATTCATTATAGACATAAAATAATTTTTATCTCTATTAATTAAATCCAATAATTTTTCATCATATTCTTTAGCCCATTCTAGTGCTCGATTAGTAATTTCTTCTTTACTCATTCTTGATAATAATTCTTTAGAAATAAATTTTAATTTCATAATATCAAATAAAGCACCATCAAGAGACATTTTTTCAAAACTTAGTTTAAATTCATCATTTGGTTTATCTTTATTTTCCGCTTTCCATTCTTCAAAATTACTATTTGCAATGGTTAAAAGATACTCAATCAAAGCTTCAAAAGGATATCCATCTTTCAAAAAGAACGAAACAGCGGCTTCATCATCTTTTCGTTTGGATAGTTTACGTCGATTACCATTATCCAATTTCATAATAACCGGAAGATGGGCATACATTGGCAAATCAAAGCCTAACGCATTAAATAATTCGATGTGAATTGGAAGAGAAGATAACCATTCTTCACCTCTGGTCACACAATTAGTACGCATAAAGTGATCATCAACTACATGCGCAAAATGATATGTCGGCAATCCATCACTTTTTAAAATAACTATATCTTGATCATTTTCTGATAATTCTAAATCTCCCCGGATAAGATCATGAACTTTAATTTTATTATTATGATCACCGGAGCTTCGGAATCTGATAACATAAGAATAACCTTTTTTTATCTTGTCTATTGCTTCATCTACTGTTAAATTTCGACATTTTGCATATTCACCATAGTATCCTGGAGTGATTTTGTTTTTTTCTTGCTCAGCACGTAAGAACTCTAAATCATTTGGGCTACAAAAGCAAGGATAAGCTTTGTCGTCTTTTACTAATTGCTTTATAACTGTGCGATAAATAGAAGCGCGCTCAGATTGTTTATATGGCCCATATTGTCCAATTTCCGAATCTCCCATGTATCCTTCAGAGGGAATTATTTTAAATACTTTTAATTGCTTTAATAAATCCGAACCGGAGCCTTCGATTTCTCTTTTGGTATCGGTATCTTCCAATCTAATAAAAAATAATCCGTTTGTGTCCTTAGCAAATTTATATGCAATTAAAGAGGTAAATAATGATCCTGTATGAAGAAACCCTGTAGGAGATGGAGCGAAACGAGTAATTAAGGCATTTTGCGGTAAATTTCTTTTAGGAAATCTCTTCTCTAAGTTCTCTATAGTTTGATCAATATCAGGAAATAGTAAGTTTGCTAAATCGTTATTATTCATATAAATTCCCTTCTTTCGTGCTTTAAATATCATATCATATGGCTCAAATAATATCATTATTAATTTTTGTAAAAATTAAAACTATTTAATTCTTCCTAGAAAGGCTTAATTAAAATTAAAACTTCAAAAATAAAGTAATTCCAAAATAAACTTCAAAAAAGTTAAAATGTAAGTGT
>CANQQL010000044.1 GCA_947625975.1 uncultured Bacilli bacterium | reverse complement strand
CATTTATATCTTAATAAATTAATATCTTGGATGCTAGTCCAATTTCTTTTCGATTGCTAAATCGATTTTGTTCTTAATTAAAAAATTATAGAGCTAATAATACAAGTGCAGTATTATTAATTTACTGATTTAACTTGTTTTCTTGACAGAAATTCTTTCAAATATTATGTTTTGTAATTAAATAAACAAATAACGAAAAAATAAAAAACACAAAAAAGTCTTGCAATATGGTGCACAATTATATAAACTAATATGTGCGTTATGAATAACGTATAGTGGGGCCTTAGCTCAGCTGGGAGAGCGCCTGATTTGCATTCAGGAGGTCAGGGGTTCGATCCCCCTAGGCTCCACCATTATTATATATGGCTGTGTAGCTCAGCTGGTTAAGAGCGGCCGGCTCATACCCGGCAGGTCGAGGGTTCAAGTCCCCCCGCAGCTACCAAATGGACCCTTAGCTCAACGGTCAGAGCTGCCGGCTCATAACCGGTCGGTTATAGGTTCGAATCCTATAGGGTCCACCAAAATTTGGAAGCTTACCCAAGTGGTTGAAGGGGTCGGTCTTGAAAACCGATAGGGGATGCAAGTCCCGCAAGAGTTCGAATCTCTTAGCTTCCGCCATTATTTAATTCTTTTACATCGCGGGGTAGAGCAGCCTGGTAGCTCGTCGGGCTCATAACCCGGAGGTCGGAGGTTCAAATCCTCCCCCCGCAACCAATGGAACTGTGGTGTAGCGGTTAACATGTCTCCCTGTCACGGAGAAGACCGCGGGTTCGATTCCCGTCAGTTCCGCCATCTGGCTCGATAGCTCAGTCGGTAGAGCAAGGGACTGAAAATCCCTGTGTCCCCAGTTCGATTCTGGGTTGAGCCACCATTTTATCACAAGACGAACAATTGACTTCTTATTGTTCGTTTTTTTTAATTTTTAAATCTTTAGTTTGAAAATTAATGGGAATTTAGTTTATAAAAATTTTGTTTTCCAAATAGAAAATACTTAATTATATTCGAAAAAATAATAACTTTTTTGTAAAAAAAGTCGAAAATGTGTTGTTATTTCTAATTTATAATGTAAAATAAATATAGATAGAAAGAAGGTTTTTATTTTATGAATATGAAAGTAAAAAGTAGAACTGCGGTTTGTGTACTGCTTTCATTACTATCGCTGATTGTTTTGATGTTTTGTAGTATGGCCTTACTCGGAGGAGAATTTTTCAGTTATGTAGGAAGAAGTATTCATTATATATACACATTCTTAGCAGTTAGACCATTTGACTATAAAACAGGAATTGTTTTAGGTGTAAGTGCCGTAGTATTAGCCTTATTCGTATATTGGTTGTATGTAATTTTAAAAAGTGAAGTATTACATTTATATGAAGTCATTGCACCATTTACTTCAATTTTATTGCCATTCCTTATTCTTGCTGCTGTTAGAGCAAATACTTTGGGAATCTGGAATAGTGCCGACAAGGTGCTGGTAATAATTGTATTAGTTGCTTTAGCAATTTATATTATCTCATCTATTTTAGGACTTATATTTACAGTTGTTTCAAGTAGCAAAAAATTAAAAGAAGAAAAATTCGCAAATGTAGAAATTGTCGAAGAGGATACTGAAAGTACTGTCGATGAACAACCAAAAGTTATTGAAAAGATTGTGTATGTCAAAGGTGAAGAAGAAAAAGAACCTGAGAGTAGTACATCTAATGTAGAACCAGAACCAGTTGTGTCGACAACTAAGAAAGTTGTTAGAAAGCCTTTTGCTGAGAAAATGGCCAACGCAAGTTCAGAAATTAAAGATAACTATAATACTTTAAAGAATGAATTGTTAAGTTATGGTGTTAAATCACGTATTTCTCATGGCTCTGATACCTTCCGTCTCAGAAAACAAGAATACGCTAAAATAACTCTAGTTGGTAAAAACTTGAAACTTTATCTTTCAACAAAACCAGAAAAATATGAAGGCACTACTATGCCAGTTAGAGATGAAGGTAGTAAAAAATGCTTTGCTAGTACACCGACCATGATTAAGGTTAAATCTACACTATCTATTAAACGTGCAAAAATGATGATTGCAGATTTAATGAGTGAGCGTGGCTTAACGCAAGGTCCAGTTGAAAATGTGGATTATGCTAAGCAATTAAAAAGCAAAAAGGCACGTACTGCAAAAAAGTAAATATTAGAAATTTAAAGCCGTTTAAATAACGGCTTTTTATAATAATAAAAATAGGTTAGAAAAAAACTAACCTATTTTATTTCTTTTTGATGCGCATCATATTTCTTTCGCTCGACAGTATTTAATATTTTCTTTCTAAGGCGATATGCCGTGGGAGTGATTTCCACAAATTCATCAGAATTTATATAATCTAAGCATGCTTCTAAAGACATTTTTCTTGCTGCTTTTAGTACCACTGTGTGATCTGATCCGGCCGCCCGCATATTAGTTAAGTTTTTGCTTGTTATGACATTAATGGCCAAATCCATTTCATATTTATTTTCCCCTACAATCATTCCTTCATATACTTCTTCACCAGGTTCTACAAACATTGTCCCGCGGTCTTCAAGCTTTTGCAATGCATAGGCTGTAACTTGACCGGATTCCGTAGCGACAAGAACTCCTATTGACCTTTCACCAACTTTTTTATTTCCCATAGGACGATATTCCAGAAAAGTGTGATTAATAATACCATATCCTTTAGTAAGGGTAAGAAAATTTGTCATGAAACCTAGCAAACCTCGTGAAGGAATAATATAATGCAACCTGGTATTAATATCATCGCTATCCATATTAATCAATTCAGCTTCGCGAGTGCCCATCGATTCCATAATGGTTCCTAAATACTCATTAGGTACATCAATTTGCACATCCTCATATGGCTCGCATTGCACACCATCAAATTCTTTTATGATTACTTCGGGTTTGCTTACTTGTAATTCGAAACCTTCACGTCGCATATTTTCTATTAATATGGAAAGATGCAATTCGCCACGTCCTGAAACAACCCATGTTTCACTATTAGGAACGCGAACAAATTTGAGAGACACATCACGTTGAATTTCTTTAAATAATCTTTCCTCAATTTTTCTTGCGGTTAAAAGTTTGCCATCTCTTCCAGCAAAAGGAGAAGTATTTGTGCCAAAAGTCATTTGCAGTGTTGGTTCATCAATTCTTAAAAGAGGAAGAGCATCTTTACTACCAGGTGCGACAACAGTTTCTCCTACATTTAAATCAGGTAATCCAGCAATAGCCACAATATCACCGGCATGAGCTTCATTAATTTCTAAACGCTTAAGGCCTAAAAAACCATAAAGTTTTTGAATACGGAAGTTTAAAGATGTACCATCGAGTCTTAAACAAGTAACCATGTCGTTAAGATGAACAGTTCCACGTTTTATACACCCAATACCAATTCTTCCCACAAAATCGTTATAGTCAAGAAGTGCAGGTTGAAACTGAAATTTCCCTTCTTCATCTACATTAGGCTCTGGGATCTCTTCTATAATTGTATCGAATATAGGTTGCATTCCCGGCTTTTGATCCTCGGGATTAGGATAATATGAGGATGTACCTTTTAGGGCAGAAGTATACACAACTTTAAAATCTAAAAGATTTTCATTTGCACCTAACTCAATAAATAATTCTAAAACTTCATCCACAACCCTTTGAGGATCAGCGTTTGGACGATCAACTTTATTTACCACTACAATGGGTTTCACACCCGCTTCTAAAGCCTTTTTTAATACAAATCTTGTCTGTGGCATGGTTCCCTCAAAAGCATCAACAAGAAGAAGGCAACCATCGACCATATGCATGATACGCTCAACTTCTCCGCCAAAATCGGCGTGGCCGGGGGTATCTAAAATATTGATACGATAGTCTTTATAGTTAATTGCGGTGGTTTTAGCTAAAATTGTAATTCCACGTTCTCTTTCTATATCATTACTATCCATTACTCTTTCGCCAACTTCTTCATTGTCGCGAAATGTTCCTGAACAACGAAGTAATTGATCTACGAGCGTAGTTTTCCCATGGTCAACGTGTGCAATAATTGCGATATTTCTTATATTCATCAATAACCACTTCCCTAAATACGCTTTATTATTATAATAATAACTAACTATTCATACAAGAAAAAAATTGATATTTAAAAATAATAGTTTAAAATTACTATGTAATTTGAAAAAGGGAGTATATAAATGTTTAAAGCAATAATCTTCGATTTAGATGGCGTTTTAATAGATACTGAAAAATTAAATGTTCACTACAAATACTCTTTGGCCAAAAAATTAGGATACAATTTGACTTTAGATGATATACGAAAATCATTAGGTTTAGGAAAAAACGAAGCTACGAAATATTATCAAAATTTAGTGGGTAATGATAAATTATATCCAATACTGAGTAAATATCGAAGAGAACAAACCAAACAATATATTTTAAAATATGGAGTTCCTTTAAAAGAATATGTGTTTGAGACTCTTTCAAATTTAAAATCGAAAAACATAAAAATTGCTTTAGCAACCTCAAGTTCTAAATCTTTACTATCTTTATACTTTACTTTTACGGATATTCAAAAGTATTTTGATGTAATCGTTTCAAATGATGATGTTACTTTCGGAAAACCAAATCCGGAAATATTTTTAAAAGCGGCAGAAAAGCTCAAAATTTCTATTTGCGATATTTTGGTTGTCGAAGACTCTCTTAATGGCTTAAAGGCTGCAAAAAGCGCAAAATTCCAGACACTTTATATAAAAGACCAATGGAAAATGACAAGAAAAGAAGAAGCTTATGCAAATTATAAACTTAAAAGCTTAAAATATCTGGATACTTTATATTAGGTGGTGAAATTATGAAGAAAATAGGCATTGTTTCTTTAGGATGTGCGAAAAATTTAGTTGATTCTGAAATGATTTTAGGCATGCTAAAGGATGGCGGATATGAAATTGTTAATAATCCAAGTGAGGCTGATGCGATTATTGTCAATACTTGCGGTTTTATTTTAGATGCTAAACAAGAATCAATTGATACAATTTTGGAAATGGCTAAATACCATAAAAAGTTAATCGTGGTGGGATGCTTAATAGAACGTTACGAAAAAGAATTAAGAAAAGAACTTCCAGAAGTAGATTTGTTCATTTCAATTCATGATTATCCATATATTGCTGAAAAAATTAATTCATTGTTTAATGATATGTCTTTAAAAAATGGTCTATGCCCGACAAGTAGAGTTTTATCGACACCAAAATTTACTGCTTATTTAAAAATTTCCGAAGGTTGCAATAATTGCTGTACATATTGCGCAATTCCTTTAATTCGCGGGAAATTTAGATCTCGTCCTATAAAAGAGTTAATAGAAGAAGCAAGAATGCTTGCAAATCGTGGAGTGAAAGAATTAGTGGTAATTTCACAAGATACCACGCGTTATGGTGAAGATTTTCAAGATGGTACAAATATCGTAACTTTATTAAACGCACTACTAAAAATTAAAGAATTCGCTTATATCCGAATGCTCTATTTATATCCTAGTGAGGTAACTGATGAATTATTAATTTTAATGCATAAAGAGAAGCGCTTAACACCATATTTTGATATGCCCATTCAACATGCTTCGAGTAAGATTTTGAAAGCAATGAATCGTAGAGGTGATAAAGAATTCCTTTTCGATTTATTTAAAAGAACACGAAAATTTATTCCTAACGCTATTTTAAGAACAACAATAATTGTCGGATTTCCTGGCGAAACAGAAGAAGATTTTGAAGAATTATTAGAGTTTATAAAGAAAATACGCTTTGATCATTTAGGAGCCTTTACCTATTCGCAAGAAGAAGATACTCTTAGTTATAATATGGAAAATCAAATTGATGAAGAAGTGAAAAAAGAACGATTAAATCGTTTAATGAAATTGCAAAGAAAAATTTCCTATGACTTGAATAAACAACATATCGGAGAAATCATGGAAGGTTTGATTGTGGCCAAAAAAGGTAAAGGAGAATATGAATTCAGATCTGGTTGGAATGCTCCTGACGACATAGATGGAAAAATAATTGTTAGTAGTGATAAAAATTTGGAACTTGGAGAAGAAGTAAAAGTAAAAATAGTTTCGGCATTTGCCTATGATTTGTATGGAGAGGTATTAAATTAGAGAAGTTTTAAAAAATACGCATATATTAATATTGGTGATATTTAAGTGCGTTTTTCTTCAGATAAGAAAAGACAAAAGGTTGCAAAGAAAGCCTTTAAGAATATTTATAAAAAACTAGGGAACATTGAATCAGAAATTGCTTCGGAATATTTGACTTGGCTTGATAAGAAAACAAGTTATTTTAAGGATTCAATAAATAAAACCGGTTATAATACGCAACCGGATAATCTAGGTAGAGGAGATATCGTGTGGGTAGAGTTTGGTATAAATGTTGGTACCGAACTTTCGGATTATAATACTCGAGGGCATTATGCACTTGTTTGGGCTGTTGATTTAGGAAATATTGTGGTTATTCCCTTATCTAGTAGAGATGCAATTGGAAGTAACTTGACCTTTGATATAGGTATAATTCCAGAATTAAATGAAGAAGATAAAGAACAACATTCATACCTTAAACTTGATGCGATTAGATCAATATCTAAACGAAGAATTGCCCGGATGACAGGAAGAGAAAATGGAAAAATTTCTTTGAGTAAAGAAAATATAAAATTAGTAGAACAAGCAATAAAAGTTGCTTTCTTAGATCAAAATAATTAATTGTTTATGTTATATTGTTGACAAATAGCGACTAAATAACTATATTATTAGCAGTGAGCCTCCTTAGTTAAGTGGTATAACAGATCCATGGTAAGGATCCATTGCTAGTTCGATTCTGGCAGGAGGCACCATTAGTGATTAAAAGCCCATTTTTAGGGCTTTTTTTATTTTTGTGTAAGGGAAATGTAAGGAAAAATTTATGTTGTGCTAGACAAATGAGTTTATAATGCTTTTGAGATAAGTAAAAATTTTTAAAGCTTAAATGAGGTTTATCTTTGATGATAAAAGTGATATAAATTACCTGACTTCCGTCGATTAAGTCAAAAACTAGTGAACAATTAGAAATCAAAGTCAAAGAATTTTAAAATATCGGAGTGAGTAAGATGGAGATTGTCTAATTTAGAGAGGCCCAACTTTTG
>CANQQL010000043.1 GCA_947625975.1 uncultured Bacilli bacterium | reverse complement strand
TTGCAACAGATTAATTATTTTTCTATGTTTTCATCAAAATTATTTATTTCGTTGCATTAACTTTGTCACTTAACATTCGGTAAATATCTCTCTTATTTGTCTTAAAAAAATTAATTAAAATGGTTTATTTTTTTTTATAATATTCGCAAGCTTTTTCATGTCCGTTAATAATCCCAATTGCCTGTAAATATGCATAAATAATCGTCGATCCAACAAATTTCATTCCCCTATTTATGAGATCTTTTGATATTTTATCAGATAATGGTGAAGTTGTTCTTTCATAGAATTCTTCAAAAACAACTTGGTTATTAGTAAACGACCAAATATAATTATCAAAAGATCCCCATTCTTTTTGTATTGCTTGAAAAATTTTACTGTTTTCAATCATAGCTTTAAGCTTTAAGCGGTTTCGAATAATGGTTTTATCAAGTAATAATTGATTAATCTTTTGCTCATTATAACTAGCAATTTTTTCAATTTTAAAATTATCAAAAGCGCGTCGAAAATTCTCTCTTTTATTTAAAACACATTCCCACGATAGTCCTGCTTGAAACATTTCCAATACCAAGAACTCGAAAAGAACTTGCTCATCATGTTGCGGTTTGCCCCATTCGTTATCATGGTAGTTTACATAGAGACTATTTTTTAAATTCACCCAGCTACATCTTTTCATATTTCTCATTTAAATGGTATAAGACAATACCGGCCGCTACTCCGACATTAAGTGAATCGATATTGGAAATGGGAATATTTACTTTATAATCACAGATATTTAATATTTCTTGCCTTATACCATTTCCTTCATTTCCGAAAATAATAACGATTTTTTTTAAATTCGGCAATTCATTGAGCGCAATAGAATCCTTCAAAGAAGTTGCCACTAGAGAATATCCACTGTTTTTTAACTCAACAAGTTTCTCAAAATCAGATTTAACGACATTTAAGGCAAATAAAGCTCCTTGTGTAGCTGCTAAGACTTTATCATTATAAAGCGAAACACAATCTTTACTCAGCATTAAATCCTTGATGTTGAATGCTAATGCTGTTCGTAAAATTGTTCCTAAATTTCCCGGATCAGAGATATTATCTAAATAGATAATAATATTGTTAGATATCGGCAAGGCCTTTTTCATAAAGCATTTGGCCACAATTCCTTGCGCTGTAACGCTCGTTGTAATTTTATCTAAAATATCTTTGCTAATAATATACTGGTCTACATCCAAATTATCTATTGGCTTAAGGCTATAAATTTCTATTAAAAGATTGGCTTTATAAGCCATTTCTACACTATGAAAACCTTCAACTAAAAAGTATCCCATTTCCTGACGATATTTGCTTTGTTTTAATTTAATTAATTGTTTAATGCGACTATTATTTTTACTTGTAATTATGTTAATCATATATTAATTCCTATTTAAATAAACCCTTCGTCATTTTTTTATGTAGTTCATCATAATTTGGACAATATTTATAAACAATATCGTAAAATTTTTTCGAATGATTGCGCTGAAAATCATGGGCAAATTCATGAACAATAACAGAATCAATCATCGCATAAGAGTAATGAACTAAACTTAAAGAAAACATAATACTTTTTGTTCTTAAAGAATTGCTTCCGTAACGTGTTTTCACATTTTTAATACAATAATGATATTTACCATGTGTAATTCTCATCAAATCTTCAAAATAATAAAAACGCTGCGCAAGATAACGATTTAAAAGCAATTTTAGTAAATTATTTTTCTCATTGATTGTCTTAAATATACCAATATTTTCTATTTCATTAAGACCATCTTTTTCATTAATTGAATGTTGTTCTCCAAAGATAAATATATAATTATCGGTTTCTTTAAGATTGCGTTTAAACATATTAGACAATGCGAGTTTATGTGACTCTATAACCTTTATGAGTTCCGCTCTCGTACAATTTTTACCAGCTTGACAAATAATAACGCCATCTGAGATTTTAAATCTAATTTTATGCATTATTTTATTCATCAGATCAAACTTAACTAAATATTTCTTATTTTGATAGACAAAAACATATGGATCCATGGAATCACCTAATAAAATAATAAAATATAATTAGGGTATTTTCAATTTTTTCCTTAAGATTAGTCCAACTTTTAACATTTATTTAAAGAAAATTATATGCTAATATAAAAAAGGTGAAAATATGAAGGAAAAGCTTTTGATTAGTGCTTGTTTGCTTGGTCATAATGTCAAATACAATGGCCTGAACAACAAGATAACGGAAATTGACTTATTAAAAAAATACTTTGACTTCATCATAATTTGTCCGGAAGTTGATGGAGGACTTCCTATTCCCCGGAATCCAAGCGAAAGGTTAAAGGATAAGGTCATCAGTGCAAAGGGTAAAGATGTTACTAAAGAATTTCTTATTGGTAAAACTAAAGCTCTTGAACTAGTGAAAAAATATCACATAAAGTATGCGCTGTTAAAAGAGAAAAGCCCTTCGTGCGGAAAGCAAACATATGATGGAACATTTACCCATTCTTTAATAGAAAGATCTGGGATAACTGCCGAAGCTTTAATAAATCAAAATATAAAGGTATATAGTGAGCTTGAAATTGAAGAATTAATAAAAAACTTCAGAAGTTAATCTGAAGTTTTTTTAGTTATTAACTTTTTCTAAATGCCAAATTTCTGTCGCATATTCTTTTATGGTGCGATCCGAAGAGAAATATCCGGACTGTGCAATATTGACAATTGCCATTTTGGCCCAAGTATTTTTATCTAAATATAAATTTTCAATCTTTCTTGCTGCTTCAACATAATAAGGGAAATCTTTTAATAAAAAGTATTCATCATTATGATAAAGTAATTCTTCGAATATCATTTTAAAACGATTTTCATCTTTATCCCATGTCCCATCAATAAGCGAATCAAGGATTCGATGAATATTTGGATCATTGTTATAACAATCCCAGGGATTATAAGAATGTGAATTTCTCAATTCATTTACTTCGTAATCTTTTAAACCAAAAATAACACAATTTTCATCACCAACACGTTCGGAAATTTCAACGTTTGCACCATCTAAAGTACCGAGCGTAATTGCACCATTCATCATGAACTTCATATTGGAAGTACCGCTTGCTTCTTTACCGGCCGTCGATATTTGTTCAGAAATATCACTTGCTGGAATTATTTTTTCGGCAAGAGTTACACCATAATTTTCAATGAAAACCACTTTCATGTATTTATTAACCGATTCGTCGCTATTAATAACTCTTGCAATGGTATTTATTAATTCAATAATCTTTTTAGCATATTTATAGCTTGGTGCTGCTTTAGCCCCAAAAATATAAGTATGTGGATACATTGTATAAGTTGGATCGTTTTTTAGCTTAAAATAGCGATAAATGATTTGTAAAACATTCAGTAATTGACGCTTATAGGCATGTAACCTTTTGATTTGAACATCAAAAATCGAATTAATATCGACCTCAATGTTATTGTGCTCTTTAATGTACTGCGCCAAGATTTTTTTATTTTCTAATTTAATATCATAATATCTTTGCTTTAAAGTCTCATCATCTTGAAATTTCATCAAATCGGTAAGTTTATCAGGATTTAAAATCCAAGCATCGCCAATCCTTTTTGTAACTTCACTAGCAAGTTTCGGATTCGCATATAAGAACCAACGTCGATGGGTAATGCCGTTTGTTTTATTATTAAATTTTTCTGGCATTAAATCATAGAAATCCTTGAATGTTGATGTTTTTAAGATTTGGGTATGAAGTGCCGCGACACCATTAACAGAATAACAACTGACAATGGCTAAGTTCGTCATATGGATCATGCCATCTTTAATAATTGCTAAACTATATTTTTTATCTTCGCTAATATTTAATTCATGAAGTTTACTCATAAAGCGACGATTGATTTCTTCAATAATCATATAGCATCGAGGTATTAAACGTTGGACATAGTTAATTGGCCACTTTTCAAGTGCCTCAACCATAACCGTATGATTAGTGTAAGCAAAGGCTTTTGTAACTTGATTCCAGGCTTCATCCCATCCATAGTTGTATTCATCCATCAAAAGTCGCATCATTTCTGGTATAGCCAAAATTGGATGTGTATCGTTTAATTGAAAATTATATTTATCAGAAAAATTATCGAGAGTTCCATAAGTTCTTAAATGTTCACGCATATAAGATTGTAAACCTGCCGAAACTAAAAAATATTGCTGACGTAATCTCAATAGTTTACCTTTTTCTGTAGAATCATCCGGGTAAAGTCCATGACATAATTCTTTAAGAGTAGTTAAGTAATCGGAGAAATTTTCGTTTTTAGGCAAATGTTCCTCACTTGCTTCTGCCGACCAGACACGTAAAGTATTGACAACTTGATTGCGATAGCCGATAACGGAGATATCATAAGGCACGGCCTTAACACAAATTGGATCTACAGTACGAATGCGCATTTCACCTTTTTCATCGAAATAGCATTGCGGATGTCCATAGAATTTTACTTCAACAGCATGTTTAGTTTTCTTAACTTCCCAAGCATTAGTTTTCGAGAGCCATTGATCGGGAATTTCTTCTTGACGATCATTGACAATTTTTTGTTTAAAAAAGCCATATTCATAACGGATACAATTACCTTGTACAGGATAACCAAGAGAAGCGGTGGAATCTAAAAAACAAGCTGCTAAGCGACCTAATCCTCCATTGCCTAGACCGGCATCGCTTTCTTCTTCTTCTAATTCGTGGATATTGATACCTAACTCCGCCAAACCATCTTTGGCAACATCATATATACCCAAATTTTGTAAATTGTTAACTAAAAGGCGTCCAATTAAAAACTCCATTGAAAAATATATTAATTGCTTTTTGCCTTCATTTAGAACTTTCTTTTTAGTATTTCTCCAGTCTCTACTGGCGTAGTCACGTACCATTGTGCCAAGAATATCATA
The DNA here is from genome assembly GCA_947625975.1 of uncultured Bacilli bacterium. GTDB lineage: Bacteria > Bacillota_I > Bacilli_A > RFN20 > CAG-826 > RUG131. Next base: position 2,395 of record CANQQL010000043.1, on the reverse strand, counting down.
CCTTTCGGAAATGTGAGATTCTTCTACGGTAACGCTATACTTATCCAATAAACGTCTTATAAATTCATTTTTAAATACTTCTTTATTATCAAACATATCTAATTGACCTACTTTCTTAATTATAAAACTTTAAATATCATTGCTCCAAAGGAAGCAATTTTTATAGTTATATGGAAAGGTTTATTTTCTTTTCCACCCCAACCAGTCTCGACATCCAGCCCATTATACTGATTATTCCCGCCATAAACATCCTTATCCGAGTTAAATATTTCATGATATTTCCCTTCTCTAAGAACCGGTATCTCGTAATACTCATAATAGTTTGGTGTCATATTGAAGACAAATAATAGCTCTTCACCATTATATCTTCTTACAAAAGAATAAATGCTATCATTACTATTGTCAACCATTGTCCACTCAAAATTTCGACTATCGTATTCTTCTTTGCACATCGCATTTTCGCTTTGATATATCAAGTTTAAATCCCTTATTAAACGCGATATCGAATCATGAATTGGAAATGTTTTTAAATTCCAAGACAGTGATTTATTTTCGTTCCATTCATCAAAGGATGCTAACTCATTACCCATAAATAATAATTTTTTTCCAGGATGCGCCCACATATACGTATATAAATTTCGGAGTTGTGCAAATTTTTGATAATAATCACCATAAAGTTTATTTATTATGGTTCCCTTGCCATGCACGACTTCATCATGTGATAGAGGCAACAAAAACTTTTCGGAGAAAAAGTATGCCATCGAGAAATTAATATAGTTGTGATGATATTTACGGTATATGGGATCTAAAGAATAGTACTTCAAGGTATCGTTCATCCAACCTAAATCCCATTTATAATCAAAACCCAATCCCCCATACTCAAGGGGTGCGGTAACACCTTGATATGCGGAAGAATCTTCGGCAATTAGCATTACATCATCATGAGCAATATGCAATTTTCCGGTTAGTCTTTTGATAAATTCAATGGCTCCGGTATTTTCCCCAAGATTTGAATTTCCATGCCAATAAATTACATTACTGACAGCGTCAAATCGTATACCATCAAAGTGAAAGTAGGAAATAAAATAATTGATTGAAGACATTAAGAATGAACGTACCGGATCTTTCCCAAGATCAAATAAGGCGCTTCCCCATTGTGAACGTGCATTTTTATCATCACTATATTCATACATTCGTGTGCCATCGAATTCTATTAAACCGAAACTATCTAAAGCAAAATGGACTATAACATAATCCAGAATTACTTTTATACCTGCTTGATGCATACGATCCACAAAGGACATTAATTGCATAGGATTTCCATATCGTGAATCCACAGAATAAAATCCTGTTGCCTGATAGCCCCAAGAGCCATCAAAAGGATATTGTGTGATTGGCATAATTTCAATGGCATTAAATCCATTGTCTTTCACATAAGTAATAAGGTGATCGGCAATTTCTTCATATGATAGAAATCTTCCATCTTTTTTTCCAAGCCAAGATCCTAAATGCAGTTCATAAATAGACAAAGCTTCCTTAAAGTTTCGATTTCTCTTTTTCATGAATTGCTCATCATGCCAAATAAAATTTTGATAATCAAATAAGCGAGATTCACTATTTGGACGCAGTGCGGAATAAAAAGCATATGGATCTGCTTTATCGACATACTCACCTTTGGCATTTTTAAAATGAAATTTATAACCTTGGTAATTTTTCAATCCCGGAATAAATAGTTCGAAAACTCCATTATCATCTATTTTGTTCATTTTATGAGTATAAATATTCCACCCATTAAAATCACCGATAATTGAAACATCTTGCACCATCGGAGCATATAGTCTAAACATTACACCTTTACGACGTTTAACAGTCATAAAATGTGCGCCAAAATATTCATAGGCGGTAATGCTTTGGCCAAATAAGAATTCATTTAAGTCAAAACTCATCAAGTGCACGCTCCAATCCTAATACCTAATATATATTATAAATATATTATTAATAAATATCTATAAAAAAATGACGTCACAACTTTACTAATTAATTTAAATGAATTATTATTTAAAATGTATTTTAGGAGGTTATTATGTATAAAATTATGGCTGTGAATGCTGGCAGTTCATCTTTAAAATTTCAATTGTTTGAAATGCCTAGCGAAAAATTGATATGTAAAGGTATATGTGAAAGAATTGGTCATAAAGATGGTAAATTTACTATAAAAGGAGAACATGGCTATTTCGAACAAGATACTGTTCTTCCCCGTATTTAGGATTTAGCACTATAAAATTTAGGAATGAAAAAAATTTTTGAAAAATTACTTATCGATAAATGAAAAAGTAAGCTCCGAAAAAGGATGAAAAAGCGATTAGAAGAAGTAAAGAAGAGAAAAACAAATAAA
>CANQQL010000042.1 GCA_947625975.1 uncultured Bacilli bacterium | reverse complement strand
ATCTCTATTTTGAAGTTACTTTTTTTATTGTGCTTTTCGTCTTCGAATTTTTGAAGTTTTAATTTTAATCAAGCAAATATTTTAAAGATGTCAATGCCACTGGACAAGCTTGAACTTCATCAAAAATAATTAAAGTATGCTCAGGCAAAACTTCTTTCCTTTTGTAATTAGAAGTCTTTTTTATAATGTTTTGCGGTATTAAATCAGAAAAAAAGTTGGCAAGTCCTTTCTCTCTCTCAAAATTACAATAAACAACATTCGCATATTCTTTACTACCAAACAAATTGACAATATAGGTTTTCCCAACTTGTCTTGCTCCTTGTAAAACTAAGGGCTTTCTATCTTCTGAGTTTTTCCACTCAAGTAAATGATTATAAATTTTTCGTTTCATAATATCTCCTTGCCATAACATTAATATTATATTATTGTGTAAAAGTTAAACTATTTTACATTTTTTGGCACATAACGCCGAATGAATACAATTTGCAGTCTTTTCACTGCATTATAGCAAAGTCAGTTACAATTGTTAAAATCAATAAAAATGTTTGGTAACAGCCTTAGGTTTTGTATCTATAGAAAAGTAATCTATGGTATTCTATTCCTTTTAACTTCTCTTGATATGCTTCTAGGATCAAGAGATAGTCTTTTACTAATTTCAATTAACTTATCATTATGAGCGATTCCAGATGATATAACTTTTCTTTGTTCCAGATTTATATGTTTCCATGTTTTCATTTAAAATTCCCTCCTTTATCTGCATAGAAACTTGATTTATTATACCATATTCATACTTATTGCCGTTTTCTATCTATAAACGGACTTCCATATGTAAATTATCATTAAATTTTTATTATTTGACTTTTACCCTATAATTAAATATAATTTGTGCGAAAATTATTAAAATTTATGAAAGCTTTTTATTATTCTAAAATAAAAAAAATTTAAATGGATAATTTTTGTGCTCTTACTATTGTAGTAAATTATATTATTTATTTACATATAATATTTGGTTCAAATTTAATGACAATCTATTTAGTTGCTACATATATAAAAGTAATATAATTGTTGTTATTATTTATCTAAAAATTTATATTTAAAGTGAAAGGTAAGTCTATGAAAAAATATAAATCAGTATGTAAAGTAGAATCTTTAACAAATAAAAATAATTTTGCAAAAACTGCTGTTAAAGTTTCTTTAGTTAGTATTATTGGAAATGCTATATTATCTATCTTTAAACTTTTTGCAGGAATAATCGGCTTTTCACATGCAATGATTAGTGATGCTGTCCATTCTGCTTCGGATGTATTTAGTAGCATTATTGTAATAATTGGAATAAAAATATCCTCAAAAGACTCAGATAAAGATCATCCATATGGCCATGAAAGGTTTGAATGTGTTGCGGCAATCATTTTATCGGTAGTGTTAATTATATCAGGATTGTTTATAGGTTATACTGCCATTATAGAAATTATCGAAGGAAGGACTGACATTATAGTTCCGAGTATTTTGGCTTTGATTGCGGCGATTGTATCAATTGTATTTAAAGAAGCAATGTATTGGTATACGCGACATTATGCTAAAAAAATTGATTCGAATGCTTTAATGGCAGATGCTTGGCATCATCGTAGTGACTCACTTTCTTCAATTGGTGCATTAATTGGAATTATCGGTGCTAGAATGGGATACCCTATTGTAGATAAAATTGCAAGTATAATAATATGCGCCTTTATCTTAAAAGCCGCAATAGATATTTTTAAAGATGCCATCAATAAAATGGTTGATCGTTCATGTAGTGTCGAGGTGGAGCAAGAAATAAGTGATTGTGCCGCAAAACAAGAAGGAGTAATTAAAGTTGATTTAATTAACACGAGAATGTTTGGAAATAGAATATATGTGGATATAGAAATTTGTGCTGATAAAGATATTCCGCTTATTGAAGCACATGACATTGCGACACGAGTACACAATGCAATTGAAGGTGGTTTTCCTAAAGTAAAACATGTTATGGTGCATGTTAATCCATCGAAAAGTGATTGATTGCAATATTTTTCACTTTCTGAATGTTATTTAGTTTAGCTTTTCTCACTTATTTTTAAGTAAAACTTGAAATGTTTTAGGGAGATTTTTATAATTTATAAAGAGGTGGGAAAATGGCTAAAATATATGAATGCAATTTTCGCTTAACAACAGGATTTTATGACCATTATGATCGAATTCGACCATATGCCATTTTAGATTTATTTCAAGAAACAGCAGGTTCTCATGCGGAAAGCTTAAAAATAGGCTTTAAAGCATTATATGATCAAGATATTATTTGGGTTTTAGCGCGTAACAAATTTATTATTGAAAAAAATCTCTCTGTTTCCGCTAATATAAAAGTCAAAACTTGGTCCCACCCAAACGGACGATTTGAATTTATTCGTGATTTTGAAATTTATGATGAGAAAAATAATTTGTGTGTGCGAGGAACATCGAAGTGGTGCTTAGTTAATTTTAAAACGATGCGAATAGTTCCTAATACTATTGCAAGAACAGATAACGATTATTATGAATATGAAACCATTCCGGGACCCTTAAATAAAATTGAATTTGTCAAAGATAATAGTTTTAGTGTTGCAGATACCCATATTGTACAGGTATCAGACTTAGACCATAATGGACATATGAACAATGCCCGGTATGCCGAATTGTTTTGTAATGTTTTGAATTTAAAGCAAAATGAAGAAATTGTCTCATTTGAAACTGATTATTTGCAACAATTGTTTTTGCACGATAAAATTGATTTATGCTTAAAAAAAGAGCAAAATGAAGCAATTTTAATTGGCGAAAAAGATCATAAGATTTGCTTCGTAAGTCGTTGCAAGTGGAAATAATATGGTTGTGTTATCAGTTACCAATATAAAAAAACAGTTTGGCGTTATGAATTTATTTTCTAACGCCTCTTTTAGTTTAAATGAAACCGACCGCATGGCGATTGTAGGCGCAAACGGAACCGGGAAATCAACTCTTTTGAAAATGCTTGTTCAACAAGAAGATATCACGCCTAATTTGTCCGATGGAACTAAGGGCACAATAGTTTTTTCAAAGGGCACGACAGTGGGCTACCTCTCTCAAGATGTCATTGACTCATTAGATCACACTTTAAGAGAAGAAACACTTTTGGTTTTTCAAAATTTGATAGAAATGGAAAAGCGTTTAAAAATTTTATCAGAAGAAGTTGCCACTCAGCCTGAAAATCAAAAAAAAGCCGAACAATATGGAAAACTTTTAAATGAGTTTGAACATCTGGGAGGTTATGAATATAATTATCGCATTGCCATGATGCTATCGAAATTCGGATTTAATGAAGACGTTATGGATCGCCCAATACGTAGCTTTTCCGGAGGAGAAAGAGTAAAAATAGCTTTTGCAAAACTACTGTTAATTGAACCGGATGTTCTACTTTTAGATGAGCCAACCAATCATCTCGATGTTTCAACGATAGATTGGTTAGAAAATTATTTGAAAAATTATCACGGAGCGATACTTTTTGTTTCTCATGACCGCTATTTTATTAATAATATAGCGAACAAAGTTTTAGAATTAGAAAATCAAGTATTTACACTATATCAAGGCAATTTTGATCAATATCTTCTACAAAAACAATCGCGTTATGAACAAATGCTTAAAGCCTATAACTTGCAACAAAAAGAGATTGAAAAAATAAATAGATTTATTAATTTTTATAAACCGAAACCACGTTTTACTTCCCGTGTTAAAGATAGAGAAAAGAAACTATCCCACATGGAGAAATTATCCAAACCGCAAGAAGCAAATAAAAAAATTAATTTTCATTTTGAAGGTCAAATACGAAGCGACAAAAAGATTCTTTATTTTGATCAATGCGTGGTAGGATATGATAAGCCCCTTTCATCTCCTTTTTCCTTTTACTTATTTGGCAATGATAAATTAGCGATAATAGGCGATAATGGGACAGGAAAAACGACTCTTCTTCGCTCAATACTTAAAGAAATACGACTTTTTTCAGGCGAAATTAAGCAACTTATGCCTTTAAAAATCGGTTATATAAAACAAAATGATTTTGATTTTATAACAGATGAGACACTTGTTGAATATTTTATACAACAATATCCAAGAATGGGTGAAAGAAATATTCGTAATCATCTTGCAAAATTTGCTTTCACAAATGACGAGGTGTTCAAATCTCTTAGCGTACTTTCTGGTGGAGAAAAAATGCGTTTGCTTTTAGCAAAGATAGTATTAGAAAATTACGATGTCTTAATTTTAGATGAGCCCACTAACCATTTAGATTTGCTTACGCGCGAATCGCTAATTTTTGCAATGCAAGAATATGAAGGATGCTTAATATTTGTTTCTCATGATCGCTATTTTATTGATTCTATTGCAAATAAAATTTTGTATTTTTCTAATTCACAATCTTACTTCCATGAAGGAAATTATGAAACCTTTAAAACTCAAATAGGGGAAATAAATAAGCAAAAAACTGAGATAAACGAAAAAAAGAATACCACTTTTAGCGCCAGTGGATTAAGCAACAACCAAAAAGAAAAACTAGAAAAAAGACTAAAACAAATTGAAGAAAAAGTTACGCTTCTCAAACAAGAACAATGGAAAGAAGAAAATTATATGGATTATATAAAAATGCAAAAATTAGAAGCGGAGATTAAGGAATTAGAAATAGAATATGAAAATTTGTTAATGAAACTTTTGGAAAATTAAGTTCGAGCATAATTTTATTAAATAAAGATTTATTGTATGCTAAAATTAAAGGGGTGATAAAAATGATAAATGCAGATGATTTGTTAGAACCCAGAAAAGTTTATGATCGGCAATTAAAGGCGATGCATCATAAAAATGCCGAAGAATATTTTGATAATTTAGCTAAAAAATCTGGTATAAAGATTGAAGAGAATAAGCAAACGGTAAAGAAACTTAAAATAATCAATGAAGAAAATAAAAAGCAAAAAAACAAAAAAGGAAAATTGGTAGTCTTGAAAACTTTTTTAATTATCGTTATTGTTTTAATTTTCCTTGGTATGGTCATAGATATAGTAGAGGCAATTAATGCGACAGAGAAAATTTGGATTTATATATTAGTGGCTATTGCTCTTTTAGCAGGTGCAGTAGGATTAATTATTTTGTTGAGTAAAAATATTTCTAAAAAAATAAAAAAATGTAATGAAAAAATTCAAAAATTAGATAAAGAAGCTAGCGATTTATTACAGCAAGCCTATATGCAAATGAATCCTCTTAATGCTTTGTTTGAATGGAACATTTGCTCACAATTAGTTACAAAAACTTGTCCTTTAATTGAGTTGGATCAATATTTTGAACCACAAAAATATGAATATTTGCATGAATGTTTTGGCTTTAGCGAAGATGAAGCTGACAATATTTCAACTGTTTTTGTGCAATCTGGTTCTATTTTAGGTAATCCATTTCTCTTTCAGAAAAGGTATCTACAAAAGATGGTGCCTAAAACCTATACCGGATCAATTGTTATACATTGGACGACAAGTTACTCTTCAAATGGTAAACGTTATACCCAAAGCCATTCACAAACTTTAACTGCATCAATTTCTCGCCCAGCACCAGTATATTTTTTGGATACCTGGCTCATATATGGGAATGATGCCGCACCAAATTTGAATTTTTCTCGTAAACCGTCTAATGCTAATAATATGACACCTAAGCAGATTAATAAATATGTTAAATCTCAAGAGGGCAAATTAAATAAGTTAGTGGAAAAAGATATCGGTGATCAAGATGGAAATGGTTCGGCTTTTACTAGACTTTCTAATACGCGATTTGAATCTTTGTTTCATGCTTTGAATCGTAATAATGAAGTTGAGTTTAGATTGTTATTCACTCCCTTAGCACAAAAAAACATGCTGAATTTGATTGAAAATAAAGAGCCCTATGGCGATGATTTTACTTTTATAAAAAATAAAAAAATTAATTATATCAGAACAGAGCATATTCAAAAGGCCGACATAATTGGTGACCCAAGTAAATTTGTTCATTACGATTATGAATTTGCTAGGTATAATTTTATAAAGCAGAACGATGAATATTTTAAAAATATATTTTTTGATTTTGCGCCGTTAATATCTATACCACTTTACCAACAACATAAACCCAAAGAGTATATATATAAAAATGATTACCCATCAAATATTACGAAATTTGAGCATGAAACTTTGGCAAATGCCTTTAATCGCGAAAAATTTAAACATCCGGAGTCTTCAACCGATGCGATATTGAAAGCAAAATGTGCAGTAAAAAATGGAGATAGTGATCTTGTAACTATTGAAGCCCACTCATTTAAAGCTGTTTCGCGTGTTGAAGAGGTCTCAGTTATGGGTGGCGATGGGCTTCTACATTTAGTTCCAGTACAATACTATGAATATTTACCATTAACACAAGTTACATCGATGGTGGCTAAATATGATAGCGATAATTCACAAAATGATATAAAAGGTGATATAATAAAGCAAAGAGGATTATTAGCGTTTTTAAACAAAAATAGATAAAGGAGGAAGACAAATGGCTAATGAATTAGATGAAGTAACAGGAAATGTAAATGAGGCAGGTCGAGATGTTAATGTAATTGATAAGCAAATAGCCGTAAAGGTTGGAGTAGGATCAGTAATCTTTGAAATTGCATTATGGGTTTTAGGAATTATTCCCGGAATCGTTTTCTTATTTATGAAAAGGAATGCCAAATCTTATTTGGCTCAATTGCAACAAAAAATTCAGCATGATGCTTCACAAATTGATAATTATTTAGAACAGCGAGTAGTGATATTGTCTAATGTCGCAAAATTATTAGATAAGGCCATTGATTTAGATAAATCAACATTTAAAGATATTGCCGCTTTGCGTTCTGGTAAAACTGATGGCACCAATCTTAACGATGTCGCAGAAAAAATTGAAAATGTAAATGCTAAAATTAATTTAGCTGTAGAAAATTATCCGGATTTAAGAGCGCATCAAGAAATTGCAGATGCAATGCAACAAAATTCATATTTGCAAAAAGAAATTACCGCAGCACGAGAAGTTTATAATGACACAGTAAGGCAATGGAATTCTGATATTTTTGCATGGCCGACAAAAATGATTGTAGCGGCAAAGCAAGGGTATACAACAAGAATACCATTTTCAGTTTCTTCAGAAGTTAAAGCTAAAGCTAGAGAAGAATTCTTTTAATAAGCAAGATTCTCAAGACCCGTGAAATTGCGAACTTATTTCCGTTTATAGTAAAACAGCGATAGATTCTCAAACTTATGGCAGTATTTTAGTAATAAAACTGCAATAAGTATTTAAAAAGATATATAAAATGGAGAAAAATTTGTATAAGAAAATTAAACGGTAATTTCCGTTTCTTAGACTTATTTCCGATTTGTTTGTTTCCTATGCTTATAAATAA
>CANQQL010000041.1 GCA_947625975.1 uncultured Bacilli bacterium | reverse complement strand
TTTATTTGTTTTTCTCTTCTTTACTTCTTCTAATCGCTTTTTCATCCTTTTTCGGAGCTTACTTTTTCATTTATCGAAAAAAAAGAGCAAAGTCACCTTTGCCCCTTTAGTTTAGCAACCACATCCGCATCCAGTCCAGCAACCGTAACCGATGATGACGAGTAGAATAAATAATACAAGGATTATTGCAAAATAACTGTTGTTCATACATTCACCTCCCATATAAAAGCAATTACCTTATTGGCAACCGCCAAAGCAACCAATAATAGCAATCAAAATGAAAAGAACAAGAATGAAGGCAAAAGCTGAGCCGAAGCCGTTGTTTTGATATCCCATATTTGGATTCATAATATTCCTCCTTTGTTTTTCACGTTATACTATGCAAAAGATTTAGTTTAGACACGTTTTTTATTTTTTTTTATAAAAAAAGCCCAATTAATGTTACTTCTTTTTACTAAAATTTAATTAAGATAAAAAATTCTTGAATCATAAGTTATTATTGTATACAATAATTATGCTTATGTTTTAATAAGGAGGATAAACTGTATATGAAGAAACGTAACCTTGCACTCAGTTTAATTGCTCTCATGGTTGGTGGAATGACCCTTACCAGTTGTGATCCTGTTAGCAAAAAACAAGGTGCAATATTAACAATCAATAATGGTAGCGAAAATGCTAAACAGATTGATATTGATGAAATCTTTGATAGATACATTACAAAATCTAACGGCATCAGTAGCTACTACAACGCAATTTGCGAAGTTGTCATTCGTGCTTCTATTCCTGTCACAGAAGAAATTAAAACTTCCGCAGAGCGTAGTGTTAATCAACAAAAAGATAAAGCAAAATCCAATGCTGAAACCAATGGCACAAATTATAACGATGAACTAGATGCAATTTTAGAATCAAATGATGTCGAAAATTTAGAAGAATTAAAAGAAAAATTTATCTATGATCAACTAAAAACCAAGGCTAGAGAAAATTATTTTACTGAAAAAGATAATGAAAATGCCAGTGTCGAGGAAAATAGATACACTCTTCTTAAAGATTATATCAATACTAAAATTCCATATCATATAAGACACATTCTTGTAAATGTATCTGCTTCAGATTCAGATGCCGGATATAAGGGTCAAATTACAGAGCAAGAAGCAAGAAACTTAACTGCAGTAATCTCAATGCTAGCAAATGGTAACTCTTTCGGTTCTGTTGCTCAAAGCGGTTTGTTATCCGGTGATACAAATTCCGCAACAAATTTCGGTGAAGGCGATTTAGTTACACTCGATACAAGCTATGTAAATGAGTTTAAATTAGGTATTTACGCTTTTGACGAAATGTATAATTTCAACAAAACTCGTATTGATGATAAAAGAGAATCACGTATAAGTATGTCTGAAAATGCTGTTGAGTATTATACAAGACATAGCGAAATTGATAAAATACCTTACTCTCAAGTCCTAGAAATGGCGAAACTTGTCGATGTTACTAAGAGTAATGGTAAAACAGTAAACGATGATGATGCTAATTATTATCCACGTAATGTTTATTTCAATAATCTTTTCAATTCACATCGTGTTGCATTAATTACTGCAACTGCTGCTGAAGCGGAAGGTTTACCAGGATTCCAAGCTCCTACCGAGGCAAACGGATTAAAGAATCTTATTGATGATACTGAGCGTGCATTGGTGACAACCGACAACAAACCAATTCTTGTTGTTCGTTCCGGATCTGGTGATAGTTACCAAGGAATATTCTTCATTGTCATTGAGAAATCTGGTTTAACTGAAGATTCTGTGTCACTAGCAAATTACTATGATTATAAGCATAATGCCGATTATTATAGTGAACGCATTGGTGAGACTTATGTCGGTTTCAACGAAAAGAAAAACACTGAATATAATAAGCGTAAAGAAAAAATTAAAACTGCTGTTCAAAGCTATGACCGCTCGCTTGATACCAAAATTTTCGAATATTATTTTGATGAAGATAAATTCACTTATAACAACGAAATCAAGTTTGGAGAATTAACTCTTGAACAAGCTATTAAAATGTATATATCCAATACTCGTGATTATTACGATTATTCAGATAAGAGTTCTATGGAACAAACATGGACAGAGTTTATTGAAAAACTAGAATTTATTGAGTCAAACGAATCTAGAAGAATTCCTAAGGTCTGTGCTGATCATTATAAAGAAGCTGATACTCTTACAGCTGATGGCCAATTATTTGGAAAAGGAGGAGAATGCTATGGCAGCAAAACGATTAAATAAAATATTACTCGCATTTTCTGCACTAGCGTTACTCGCTGGATGCGATGTCGAAGCTAAACCAAGTTATGAAAATGATTATTTAATTGGTGGATCTTATGCCGATGGTAAAGTTGAAGATATTACTAATAATTTACGCACTTTAGTTTATGATCAACTATACGAGAACGGATCAATCAATTCCTCAGTAATGGATGAAGTGATTTTCTATCTGGCCGAAAGTAACATAGGAGACTACGAAACACTTAAATCTTCTACTACTGCCGAAGATACAAAATTAGTCACTGAAATCCAAGGTAGAATGAATGAAAAATTATATTCTGCTGTTTCTAGCGGTAGTTATGAATACCGAAATAAATTTGATGAAGAAAAATTTGTTAAAACAATTCAACAAAATTTAAGCTATACAATTAATTTTGCTGAAGGAAATTCAACCTATTCAAAAGATTATGTTTTCTTAAAAGATTCCGATAAACATTTATATAATGGCGGAAAAGATCGTGACGGTGTTGCTTATACAGCCGATACTCGCGAACCAAATAAGGACAAATTTGTTTTGCATTGTGACTATAGCAAATACATGGAAGATACCTATTTACCAGAAGTATATCGCGAATTGTTAATTGAAAAATATGTTAAAGATGAAGAAGCAGACTCCTTTGGAAAATCTGCTGCTCGTAAAATTAGATACGTTGGTATTGCTGAAAATGAAAATCATCCAGAAGCTGCTTTAAGTTTAATTAAAACTTTTGTAGAAAAATACGTCTCTAATGAAGAAAAAACAGATATTGATTTAACCTTACTTGAACGTGCTTGGAAAGGTATTGACATTGAAGGCGACGAAGAAGCTAACGAATTATTAAAAGCCGCTAAAATAAAAGATACTGACTTTGATAATACTTTATATGGCGATATCTTGACGAGATATAACAAAATCAATGATGATGAATTACTAACTGATGCTTCAGCTGAATCCGAATTTACTAATTCCGGCTCTTATTCAAAAGAAACTGGGTTGGAAATTAAGAAAAATGAACTTCGTAAAAATCAATTAAGTGATGATGGTTGGTTTGTCAAATCAAATGATACCTTATCTCTTCCATCATCAATTACTTCAAGATTGTTTGATGTCACAGTAGCTAACAATGTCAAAAATAATTTAAAAACACCTTCCACTACTACCGATAGCAACAAATTCGTTAAAGAGGTTAATGGTAATTATTATTTAAGACCTGAATCAATTGAATCAACTGCTGATGAAAACATGGATTGTGTCATTTATGATAGTAATAGTAAAACCTATTATATTGTGATTGTCGAAGAAGCCGTTAATAATAGAAAATTAGGTGTTTCAAAAGAAACTACATCATACACCGATGCAATGTATGACGAAATCATATATGAAGTAGCACAAAAGTATGCTTCAAGAGAAACATACAAAACAAAAGCTTTAGTTCATTATTTAGAAGAAGCAAATATTGAATTCCATGACACAGCGGTATATGAATACTTTAAATCAACATATCCGGATGTTTGGGATAGCGAAGATTAATAAAATAAAAAACAGGAGGATTTTTCCTCCTTTTTATCTAGGAGAATTTTTATGGAAAAAGATTGTATTTTTTGTAAAATTGTAAAGGGAGACATTCCTTGTGCTAAAGTTTACGAAGATGATGATGTTCTAGCCTTTTTAGATATTTCGCAAACGACCATAGGTCACACTTTAGTTATACCCAAAAAGCATTATGATTCATTTTTATCAACACCAAAAGAGCTAATGCATAAAGTTTTAAATGTCGCTCAAACTATCGGTCAATCACAAATCACTAATCTGCACGCTAAAGGGGTAAATATTTTGTCCAATTGCTACCCTGCCGCCGGACAAAGTGTTATGCATTTCCATGTCCATGTAATACCTCGATACAAGAGTAGTGATGGTTTAGTAATTGATTTTAAAGAAAACAAATTATTAGAAGAAATTTCTTTACCAAGCATCGCCGAATCAATTAAAAAAAGTCTATAAATGATGCAAAAAGAAGTAGATTTAAAATTCTACTTCTTTTTTTATTATTTAAATTGCTTGTGATATGAAAAAATTAATTAAATAGTAATATTTAACTTGGCTTTTATCTCTTTTTTGGTTTATAAAATGCTCGATCTTCTAAAGGAAAAATCCGATTGGTAAACTCTCCTTCTGAGGTTTGACTATAAGCTTTTTCAAGAATATTCATTTTAGCATCTATATCGTCGGCAATGCTAAGAAGTAAAGCTTCTTTAGTCATTGGAAGAATCGGGGATCCAAATTCTTTTTTACCATGGTGAGACAGAATCATGTGCTCTAAAAGCATGGGGACTTCACTTTCAATATGAAGTTTATGCGCCATTTCACTAATCTCAGCTTGCATTAAGGAGATGTGCCCAATCAATCTACCTTCGATCGTGTAACTAGGAATGATTGGTCCAGTAAGTTCAATAATTTTGCCTAAATCATGTAAAAGTGCTCCAGCAATTAAAATATCTCGATCTACATTGCCATAAAAATCCGCTAATAAAGCTGCCAATTTCGCCACCGTGACAGAATGGTATAAAAGTCCGGAACAATATTCATGGTGATTTCTGGTTGCAGCAGGATGAGTTAAAAATGGTACATAAAATTTATTAATTAAAGCTTCCATTAGAATTTTTATATCTGGCTCTTTTACCATGTTCATATACTCTTTAAGTTCTGTCTCCAGTATCTCTTTCTTAATAGGCGCAGAGATAACAAAATCTTGATAATCAATATTCTTTTCATCAAGCTGTTGTGCACTAGAAATTTTTAGTTGCAAAGAATTACGATATAGATTAATATCTCCTAAAACCTTGATAATTTTCCCTATCGTATAAAACTTAACATCTTCTTCATTAGCATCCCATTTTTTAGCTTCAATAGTTCCCGTATTATCCTGCAAAGTAATATTTAAATAAGTTGTCGCGTTTGCGGATACTCCTTTAGTCACATTTGCCACTAAAGCATTAAGTTCAATTCTTTGTCCATCAACTAATTCGTTAATCTTCATGAAAATCATACTCCTTTAAAACTTTATAAATTGTATCATATTTATAACCTTTTTTCATCAAATAGGCTATTGTAGCTTTCTTCAATTCATTTGCCTTATATTTTCGTTCCAGTTTATTTATAAGTTTGCTAATTTCTTGTCTTAATATATCTTCTTCTTGATCCTCATCCATCATTAATTTGGTTTCTAAAATATCTTTTACTTTCTCTGCATCAAAGCCCAATAAAACCATATGGTTATAAATTTTAGTAAATTTTGTACGATAATTATATATTTGATACTTCAAAATCGTTTTATCAATTTGTTTTGCAATTTCTAGATCTTGATTATCGAAATCAATTTCTTTAATTAAATTATCGCTTATACCTTTTTTAATTAACTCCGATTTTATTTTTCTCGGTCCATATCCTTTCCCTTGAGCATATAACAAATAATCTTTAACATATTCTTTATCATTCAAATAGCCTAAATTAAGAAGTTTTTGGATTACTTTATCGACTATTTTGTCTTTATAATTTTTCTTTTGCAAACGTTGCCTAATCTCTTTTTTAGTATATTGGCTACGAGAAAGAAGACTATAAGCAGCATTTAAAGCAGAACTGGTTTGAGCACTTTCTTTTATTTCTTGCAATTCTTTAACTGTCAATTCTTTATTAACGTAGAGAAAATAATCTAAAACTATATCTTCATTTATTTCCAGAGATTCTCCGTTTGATAATTTTAGAATTACTTTATCTTTCTTAGTTATCAATTCCGCGATCAAAACTTTACCAGTATTTTCGAAGTGCACGCTTATAAACCTCCATTATATTCTTATAAAATTGCTCCAATGAATAATTTTGAACCAACTCAGAAGAATTTTGAATTATTCTTTGTTTATTTTCATCGTCTAATTCTATTATTTTATCAAGTTTTTGACTGAAATCATTTTCATTTTCAAAATAAAATCCCGTTTGATTATCGATAATTACATTTGCTAAATTTTCATCAAATCTTGCTAAAACAAAGATCTTTGAGGCCATAGCCTCCATAAAAGTTAACCCCTGCGTTTCCGTGACGGATGCGGATACAAAAACATTGGCAAGATGGTAAAAATAGGGAACTTCTTCTTGGCTTATAGGTCCGGTAAATATAACATCGTTACTTAAAGAAATATTTTTAACGAGAGTTTGCAAGTCGCTTAAATTAGGACCTCCTCCTACTACTAGCATTTTTGCCTTGCCTTTATAATGTTCAATAAATTTCTTAAATCCCTTAATACATATATCTATAGATTTCTCTTTTGCGACTCTGCCAAGCGATAAAATAACGAAACAGTTGTCTAAATCATACATCTTGCGCAACGAGTCGATTTTTTCCGTTTTGATATAATCTTTATTGTATTTTGAAAAATCAATTCCTGTCGGAACCACATTTATATAGGAATCATAGCCATAATTACGAATTACATCTTTTGTTTTATCACTCGGGGAAATAAATTCAGTTGTATTGTTTGCAAGGGCTTTTGAAAATTTACGGACAAAACTTTTCGCAACTCGATCAATCATCCCGTTGCTTCTTGTTACATAATATGTGTAATCTTCATACATTGTGTGATATGTGTACACTAATGGCTTATGAAGTTTTCTTGCAACTACGCGCCCAAAGATTCCAATTCCGGCATCTGTATTCACATGAATTAAGTCCGGTTTGAGATCTTTTAAAATACGCATAGCTCGAGAGTTATATATTCCTGACAAACGATATGAATATAATTTTTTTAGTTCAATACCGGGAATTCGCAAAATATTATCGCAAAATTGCAGGTTTTTACTAAATGGATTGGTGCAAACAACATAGGCATTATGTCCATTTGCTCTTAAAATGTTATAAAGATTATTTGTTGAGGTTGCGACACCATTAATTTCAGGAGGATATGTATCGGTAAAAATAATTATATTCATTATTTCTTCTCCTTTCGACTTTAACTATTAACTTTATTATTCTTTTTAAATGGTTTAACTAGAAAACGAATGATGAAAAACATAATTGGTAGTGAACATATTGGAGAAAGTATATATGAAAAGCTCGAAGGAACTTTTAATACCACTTCAAAAAGCCACACAAATAGCTCCTGGCAAATAAAATTAGGAATTGAGCTTAACGGATATATTAAAAATCTCTTAAAACTCCATTTTGTTTGGAAAGAAATGTATACTTGCAACGTATAGGCAACAGGAAGAAGCAAAACAAAAGAAATTAAATACGGTATATCCATATTAGGCGTTACTAAACCAATATTCTCTAAAAATGCAAAAGAAATTTTTGGATTCCAATTCAAAGAACTGAAAATTGCACGAAAAATTATCGCCACTACTATTCCCAGAACTGTATTAATTCCACCTGCTATTAAAAATCTGAAGGGTTCTTTAGAATATAGTTTCCAGAATAAATTTTCTATTTTACCAAAAAATGATTTTTCATTCTTAAAAATTTTATTCATTCTGCTCACCTTTAAATAATCATAGCACATTTCAAAGCAATTAAAAAGACCAACTATGTTGGTCTTGAGAATCTCCTGAATTATCATTGTAAATTCCGGTTTATAAGTAAAAACTGCAATAAATCTGAGAAAAATCTAAAATATAAATGTTTCCTATGTTTATGGGAGGTGTTTAAAAATGAAAAACTGGGAACATTTTA
>CANQQL010000040.1 GCA_947625975.1 uncultured Bacilli bacterium | reverse complement strand
TATATCTCTATTTTGAAGTTACTTTTTTTATTGTGCTTTTCGTCTTCGAATTTTTGAAGTTTTAATTTTAATCAAGCGTATTTTTAATGGCTTTTCCAAAACCAAAATTATAATTCATCACGGATGGCAATTTTCCAAACTTGGTCTTTTTCTTTCTCATAATCAGAAAGTTCGTCAAAAGCAACTAAATCATTATGCTGTTTTGCCAAGTCATTTCTTTGTTCACAATAGACAAAGCCTTCGGCACGCATATATGCATTCCAACGACGATGTTCATATAAATTAAATAATCTGCGATTTTTATCATCAAAAATCAACGCGCGGATGTTATCTAATTTTTTTAGATACTCGATATAAAATGCTTGCGCCATAGATGCGGTCCGATAATATTCAATTTTATTGAATAACGCGGTAGCACTTTCAATTTTTTCAGTATCAGTATCTTTATCATACCAGCAAAGGTGATATTTGAGAGCTAATTCTTCTAATTCGGTTTGTTCGATATTTTCTAAAGAATAACAGGAAGTAATACTCCCCACGAACCATAAATTATATTTATCAATATTGCGAGCGAAGGAATTAACAACACTGGGATTATTGTCTTCCTTTTTGAGTAGCTTGCTGACATTGGTTATATTGCGCAATTCACTGTAAACAACAGGATAAATAATTGGATTCCAAGTTTTATATTGTGGTTTTCTACTTAAGAAAGTACGGACTTTAATTGCAGTATCGATATTTGTTTCATCACTACCTAAAGTTATAAAAATGGAAGTAATGCAATCTATTGCACATATTTTATCAATAAAATCATAGGAATCAACATCCGTATTTGGATAAAATGTCAAATTATAATAAGCTTCGCCTTCGACTGCTTCTCCGCTTTTTTCAATAAGTTCCGGAGCAATTGATTTAAACTTAAGTTCTACATCTTGATCCTTATCAAAAACATGTAGATTTAAAATATAACCTGGCATTTGACAAAGCCAAGTCATAGTTTTCACAAGTTCGCGGCCATATTTTCCGCAACCAATAACGACGATGTTTAAAACTTTTTCACTATTAAGTGATTTGTCAGGATGATTAAAGATTGGAATATCGCGCAAAGTTTGCCAAGCCAGATTACGATTTTCATTGACTCTCCGGACTATAATCTCTCCAACATCAATCGAACTTATTAAACTCTCACTACCGGCACTTTGAGCAAAAATGTATAATTCAGTTTCTTTTCCATAATTTTTAGTCAGCTTATCTTTAAGCAAATTTAGTGCCTGTGCGACATTTTTATCTTCATCTTCTCTGATGAAATAAAATTTTTGTTGCTTAATAAATTTTTTTGATTTTAAAGGTAGACAATTAATTTCTCTTTTTAAGCAGATGGCATTAATCTTTTCGGCTTTTGCTACTAATATTTGATCATCATCTTCATCCATTTCAACACCTGCAAAAACAATTAAATGTTTTAGATGATTTTTTGAGTTTTTTTCATGGATATCTTGAGCAAGCATTAAAGATTTTTCACTTAATTCTGAAAAATAGTAAATGTTTGCTTTGGCGTACAAGTGATAACGAATGAGACTGACTGCTTCCTTAAAGAATAACAAAACAAAACTAGCAGTCAAGGCAGGAGCTAAAACGAATATAATCGAGCAAATTAGGCTATAAATATGACCTAAAGTTGGATTAATTAACGAACTATTGGCGATAATATCCTGGATCATCGAAAATTCAACATTTGCAGTAAATATTTGTAACGTATTCAAGATAGATACAAAAACAACCTTTGTAATACTCCACATTTTTATAATATCAATGGTCGCAAGATTAATCGGGAAAATGATGATAACTACAGCAAAAAAGAATGCAATAATAAATACTTGTAAGGGTGAAAAAGTATTTCTTCTTCTTACATTCTCATCTCTGCGAAAAAGAAGGCGAATATGGAAACAATAAAATAAAGAAATCAAAGTTATTAAACCGGCAAGAATTAAAGCGCCAATAGCAATTGCGGTTATCTCCATATTTGCAACCTCCATTTAACTGAATAGTTAAAAATTATTTACTATTCTATAGTAAAATAAAAGAGCTTTATTTGCTAGTCATATTTTTGTAAATAAGATTATTTTTTTAGAAAAATTGGCCAATTTGCATCTTCAGAATAAATTTTGTTTCTTTCTACAAAGAAGTTATATGAATAGCGATAAATTAAGCGTTTATGATTTATTTTGATGCGATATGTTTTAAATTGCTCGTTACTATAACGCTTAAATAAGAAACTTTGATATTCCCTTTTAATATTTAAAATGTTTTTTATTGCGTAGAATAAAATGAAAGATGAAAAAAGATATTGTCCTATTTTGATTAGTTGTAGACTAAAGATTAAGGAAACCATTAATCCGATAATTGCCGAGGCAGTGATAGATTTTTTTTCACTTAATATCGAACTTAAAATAATTTTTAAAATTCTTCCGCCATCTAAAGGATAAATTGGCAATAGATTAAAAATCATCATAAAAAAATTGATTTCGCTATATTCGCGATATCCATAAATCGAAATAACATCTGTACGATAAAAAAAAGTAATCAAAGCCATTGTAAAGAAAAATGATAAGGGACCGGAAATCAAAACAATAATTTGTTCAAAACGTTTTAAGGTGTCGATATTCTCAATGTTTGCATAACAACCAATTGGTAATATTTGAATTTCACTAATTTTCAGTTTGAAGATCCTTGCGGCAAATACATGAAATAATTCATGGATGAAAGCTATAAAAAATAGTGCAAATACAAAAGAAAATCGCCCAAGTAATAAACTCAAAGCGATGTAGAGAACTGTTAAAGGATGTAAAGAAATTTCAGTCAAAGATGTTTTCATATTTTATCACTTCATTATTTTTTATAAATAAAGCCTTGAATTTTGTTTCATAGGCCCCAATTGTATCGCTTCCTTTTAAATTATCATTGGGTTTAACAAAGGCCTCTGTTAATTCAAAATATTGTGCGGTAACGCCATTTTTATAACTTATTAAAACATAATATCCAGAGTCTTCTAATGCTACAGTATTCACTATTCCATCCGCGATTGCAGGAACACTTTGATCCTCACATTCATAGTAATTATTACCTAAATATGTGTACTTTACGGAAGTCGAAACTGTTTGATCCGGCGTGCTCGTATTTATATTGCTTTGGAAAAGACCACCGAAAAAATTATCAAATCTTTTATTAATATCGGCAAGAGGTATACCGAAAATTTTTGCATCCGTGTTTGACTTTCCGTAAATAAGCGTTGCAAGTGTGATGGAGGCAAGCAATAAAGCACTAATTATTACCACATAAAGTCTATGATGTTTATGTGAAGAATTAATTCGTTTTCTTATGCCATTAATATTATTCATACTATCACCATTTAATTTTATGATTTGACTATATTTTTAATGAATCGTGATAAAAAAGATTTTTTACTTATAACTTCTTCCTTGCCTAGTAATTTATTTGTTATATTTTTTATTTCTATGTCAAAATCTGAATTTTTGCTAATGAGAGTGCCGTAATTTTGTGCACCTTGTATTTCACGGTCTTCTTTTAAAATACCAAGAATTGGAACATCCATAATTCTTTTAATATCCGCAATCGTCAGTTGCGTTTTAGCATTATTATTTTTGTTAATGACCAACTTAATATCTGTGATTTGGTTATTTTTCAACAGACCAACAACTTTATCAGCATCACGTAGTGAAGTGCGATCAAGAGTGAGAACGACAATTGCTTCTTTCGCATTTTTTATGGCATTAAAAAATCCCTTTTCAATGCCAGCTGGCGAATCAATCAAAATAAAATCATATTCATTTTGCAAAGTGTTGATAATTGCACTCATATAGTTTTCGTCAATATCGGGAGCATTAATGCGCATCCAAGCCGGTAATAAATATAATGTCGGTGCAAATTTGTCTTGAACTAATGCTTGGCGTAATGTAGCGCGACCTTTTATCACATCTTCTAGATCATAGACAATTCGTGATTCTAATCCCAAAACGACATCAAGATTTTTAAGGCCTAAATCCGCATCAATCAAAACTACTTTTTTTTCGCTTTTAGCCAATTCACGGCCAATTAAAGCAGTAACTGTGGTTTTACCTACTCCGCCTTTACCACTTGTCACAACGATTACCCTTGCCATCTACATTACCTCCATTTCTTCAAAACTCATTAAATAATTCGAGCCGGAAAATTCTTTTTTTCGACCATAACTATCTACAAAGATTGCTTTGGTAAATTTATCAGCATAAATCGAGGATTTGTCATTATCTAAAAAAATAATTCCTTTGACTTCACCGATAAATACAATATTTGTCTTAATATGTAGGACTGCACCTCTGTGGACATTACCAACTATAATTTTCGGATTTTCAAATACTAATTCCTCGCCGTTATGGATGATAACCCTATCCAAATTACATTTGGTATTCTTTTCATATTTAATCATTTTTAAATAAGCACTTTTATAGTCATAAAAGGATAAGAGCACTAATTTAAAGAAACTGATGGTTGGCTTTTTAGAAAATACTAAGCATACTTCTTTTTTACGCTTATCAAAAATTCTCTCTTCCAGATATTTGTTTATGGTAGAAATAGCCAAAGACTCATCTTCATTGTCAACTAAAATTGTCTCCACAAAATCACCTCTATCAAATTAAAACACTATTCTTTGTCGAATAGTGTCAAATAAGCGAATGGTCTTTAAAAGAAAAATAATTGTTTTTGCCAAAAATAATATGATCAAGAATTTTTAAATCAAGAGCGCCAGCTTTTTCTTTTATTAATTTGGTATAGTAGATGTCCTCCTTTGATGGTGTGGAATCACCACAAGGATGATTGTGAATTAAAATAAATTTTTGGCAACTATGCTTAATTATTTCGCGAAATAAGATTTTAAAATCAATATTTACTTCGCTTACCGAACCTTTACTTATCACCTCCTCTTTCACAATTTGATTGGCATGATTTAAAATCAACAAAATTATTTCTTCATCAGTTTTTGTTAAATACTTCATTCGGAACATTTGAAAAATATCCTCCGAGTTTCTAATGTGCGACTTTTGGAGTACACGAAGATGTTCCATACGTAACATTAGTTCTTTGATTGCTAAAAGCTTAATGGCGGTAACTTTGTTTATACCTTTAATTTCTAGCAATTTTTCATAATCATACTTTAAGAAACCTTCTAAACCATTTGTTTTATGAAGAAGATTATAGGAAATATCTAAAACCGAATTGTTTTTACCGCCTGATTGGATAATTAATGCAAAAAGTTCGATATCTGACAAGGTGTTTATGCCCAAGGTTAATGCTTTTTCTCTTGGTTGTTCAAATATGGCGATATTTCGTATTTGTCCCATCAGTCCCAAGTAAATTTAAAACCACCAGGGAAAGTGGCGTTGCCCTTTGTTGAGGTGAACAAGCGATAGGTAATTACCGTAACAAGGGCCACTGCTAAAATTGCCATAATCGCTGTTAAGGTTATCGCCTCTCCTCCGCTTATTTTTGCTAATTCCTCATCATTTAACTTTCTCATAAAAAAACCTCCTATTATTAATTTAGGAGGTCATTTTATAAAAAATAGATTATTTCAGTTTCGCAATTTTTTCAAGCAAAATTTTGCGATGATTCTGGTGATTTAAAAGTTTTTCTTTTTCTGCATCCACTTTGTTTTTAGGTGCTTTAGTAACAAAATTAGGGTTAGCAAGCATACCTTCCGCTCTTTGAATTTCTTTTTCAACATGTTCCAGTTCGCTTGTTAATTTTAAAATAATTTTTTCTTTATCAATATTATCCTCTAAGGCAAATTGGGCAAGATCATAGATAAAGAGAATGTGATTTTTTAAATTGTCTTCATTATCTTCGAAAATAATTTCACTTGCAAAAGTAAATCTCTCTAAATATGGAACATATTTTTGGTAAATCCTTTTTGGATCGAAAATATATAGTTTTATTTTAGCATTCGGAGCCAAATCATTTTCAACTTTGTAATTTCGAATATCTTTAATTAATTTAAAAAGTGTTTCCACTTCTTCAATCGCGCCTTGATCAACAAATGATTTATCGATAGTAGGATAGGATTCTAGCATAATTGATTCTTTATGTTCTGGTAAGTTTTGATAAAGTTCTTCACTTACAAATGGCGTATAAGGATAAATCATCATGATTATGGCTTTTAATACTCTAAAAAGAACTTGATAGGTGTTTTCCTTAGCTTTTATATTTTCGCCATTAAGCGTAACTTTTGCCATTTCCAAATACCAAGAGCAAAAATCATCATAGACAAAATTATATAAATGTGTAGAGGCGTTCCCTAGCTCATATCTCTCCATATTATAGGTTACTGCTTCAATGGTACTTTCTAATTTCGCCATTATAAATTTATCCAGTGGATTTAAGTCGTGAACATTAATCGCGCAAGGTTTAAAATCAATTGGTAAAACACCGAGCACAAAACGAGCGGCATTCCAAATTTTATTGATATAGTTAGCACTGCTTTCGACTTTTTCTTCGATATAGCGGGAATCTTGGCCTGGTGTACTGGTTGTCGTTATAAAATAACGCAAAGCATCGGCGCCATATTTTTCAATGACCTCAAAAGGATCAACGCCATTGCCTAATGATTTTGACATCTTGCGTCCTTGTGAGTCACGAATAAGACCATGAATTAGCACTTTTTTAAAAGGCGGTTCACTAGTAAATTCAAGACTTTGGAAAATCATTCTCGAAACCCAAAAGAATATAATGTCATAGGCCGTAACCATTAAATCAAGGGGAAAATAATGTTTAAAGTCACTAGTCTTTTCTGGCCAACCAAGAGTGGTAAATGGCCATAATGCTGATGAAAACCAGGTGTCTAAAACATCTTCATCTTGCTTCCAATTTTCCATATCGTCAGGTGGCTCGATAGATACTCGAACCTCATTGGTTACTTTATGATAATATGCCGGAATGCGATGCCCCCACCATAATTGGCGAGAAATGCACCAATCGTCCACTTTTTCCATCCAACTAGTAAATACTTTATTAAATCGTTCGGGATAAAAAGTTATGGTTTTGTTTCCAGTTTGATTTTTTAGAGCTTGATCGGCAAGAGGACGCATTTTAACAAACCATTGCTTAGAAAGATATGGTTCCACAACCGCATCACTGCGCTCAGAATGACCAACTTCATGAGTTATTTCCTCAATTTTGATTAGATTGCCATCTAGTTTTATTTGCTCAACTAATTGTTTGCGACATTCAAAGCGGTCCAGGCCTTCATATTTGCCACAGATACTATTCATTGTCGCATCTTCATTCATACAGATAATAGGCTTAAATCCGTATTTTTCTCCGATTTTAAAGTCGTTAGGATCATGAGCAGGTGTACACTTCATAGCACCGGTACCGAACTCAATGTCGACATATTCATCACCGATAATCGGTAATTTATCGCCATTAGCCGGATTAATGCAATATTCGCCAATCAAGTGCTTATAGCGGTTATCTTTCGGATTTACAATGACACATGTATCACCGAACATTGTTTCCGGTCTGGTAGTGGCGACTACTAAAAAATCTTCTTTCCCGACAAGATGGTATTTAAAGTAATAAAATTCACCTTTATCTTGTTTATAAATAACTTCAATGTTGCTTAAGGCAGTTCGTTGAACCGGATCCCAGTTGATAATACGCTCGCCTTGATAGATTAATCCTTTATTATAGAGATCAACAAAAACCTTTCGTACTGCTTTATTTAAACCTTCATCCAAGGTAAAGCGCTCTCTGGAGTAATCAAGAGAAAGACCCATAACGGCCCATTGAGCATGAATTGATTCAGCATATTCTCTTTTCCATTCCCAAGCTTTCTCTAAAAACTTTTCTCTTCCTAAGTCGTAGCGAGAAATTCCTTCCTCTCTTAATTTAGCTTCTACTTTAGCCTGCGTAGCAATACCAGCATGATCCATGCCGGGAATCCAGAGAACATCATAGCCCTGGGCTTTTTTGTAGCGGGCAATTATATCTTGAATTGTCGTATTCGCCGCATGACCAAGATGCAATTTCCCTGTAACATTAGGGGGAGGAATAACCATGGAGAATCTGGTTTTGGTTAAATTTTCACCGGCTTTAAAATAACCTTTGTTTTTCCAAAATTCATATTTGCCTTTTTCAACTTCTTTGGGATTATATCTTGTAGAAAGTGTCATAAAATCAACTCCATTTCAAAAAAAAACGTCCTATAATTTAAGGACGTAAATTACGCGGTACCACCTTAATTTGTATTTAAAACTAAATACACACTCAATTAACCTCTTAACGCGAGTAAACGTAGATTCCTCTAAACTCATAAGCGACCTTCCTAATATCCAATAACTAAACTTTCAGCAAATGTTTAGCTCTCTAAATATTTTCAATTAGTACTCCTCTTAGTCATAGTCGCTAACATTATATATGAATTTTTTCTTTAGCGCAAATAGTTTTCTAGTAATTAATAATTTTGTTAAGTGACAAAGTAAACGCAACGGAAGAGAGATATTGACAAAAAGACAATTTGATTATTTCCTTTTGA
>CANQQL010000039.1 GCA_947625975.1 uncultured Bacilli bacterium | reverse complement strand
ACATTTATATCTTAATAAATTAATATCTTGGATGCTAGTCCAATTTCTTTTCGATTGCTAAATCGATTTTGTTCTTTTATCGGTAACAACTTTCTTGTTTTTTTCTTGTACTCTTCAAAGCCGGGTTTATAAGTTTTTAAATTGTTCTCGGCAAGGGGAATAGAAATAAAAAGAAATAGAAGATTATTTAATATTGCGCCAAGCAGAACATACCATTTGCCAAAAGTAAATGATGAGGAGAACAGATAGGTTAATAAAACACCATACCAAAATAATATTTCGCC
Source organism: uncultured Bacilli bacterium (assembly GCA_947625975.1). Lineage (GTDB taxonomy): Bacteria > Bacillota_I > Bacilli_A > RFN20 > CAG-826 > RUG131. The sequence goes on along the minus strand of CANQQL010000039.1, from coordinate 8,564 downwards.
TAAATAATTAGGGTGGCGAGAATATTTCCATAAACCAATATCAATTATTTCCGTATTATCATGTCGGCGTTTTTTAAATTTGACCATGTCTAAATCGGAAAATAATTCTAGCATTGTTCCGATAAGCATTATAAAAAGTCCAAAAATATTTGCTACTTCAAATTGCCGGTTTTCAATAATGTAGAGAAAAAAAGGAAGAGAAGCAAGATAAACAATAATGGTAGGGACTAAGCAAATGCCCAATAAATTAACTACCTGAAAAAACTTACCGGCTTTGCTTTTAATTAATTTATAACGCCAATCTATATAAGATATGTCACTAAAATTATTTAAGAAATTTATGGTTAACCTAATTGCCCAAAAACTTAAACATAAAATATAAATGATATTTCCAATGTTCCAATTTCGATAATAAATTAATAACGAAAGACTTATCAGTAACGTCTGCACTGACCAATAAGGATCATACACTGAAGCACTTTGAAAAAGAACTCCCACCAACCATACAATAATCGTTGCTATAACATTGCCTATAAAAACAGCAATTAATAAAGTTAAAGAATCTTTTAGCAAAATTGTAACAAGCAGACCGCTTAAAAAAGCAATAATATAAGTGATTAGTAAAATTAATAATCCGATTAACTTTTTCATAACGGTACTCCTAAAAGCATATCTATTTATATAATAATTTCTATTTGTTAAAAATAAAACAAAAATAATAAAGGGATTGAAAAAAAATGTTATTTTATATAATCTATATTTGGTGATATTATGAAACGAATTATAACATATGGAACATTTGATTTACTTCACTATGGTCATATCAATTTACTTCGTCGCGCAAAAGAATGTGGCGATTATTTAATTGTTGCTTTGTCGACAGATGAATTTAATAAATTAAAAGGGAAAAAATCATTTTTCGATTATAATAAAAGAAAAATACTTTTAGAAGCAATACGATATGTTGATTTAGTAATTGAAGAAAATTCTTGGGATCAGAAGCGTGATGATGTCAAACTCTATAAAATTGATACATTGGTGATGGGCGATGACTGGAAAGGGAAATTTGATAATTTAAAGGATATTGTAGAAGTTAAATATCTACCCCGAACTCCAGAAGTTTCCACTACACAAATAAAAAATGAATTAAAAAATAAATAATTTATCTAAGTATAGCATCATTAAAAATGCAATTTACTTTTTATCTTTTGCACAAGCAAAGGAAAAATAAATAATTGTTGCAATTATTTGCCAAGATTACTATAATTAATTTGTGCTTATGAAAGTAAGTATAACCTTTTTTGGTTAGCAATGTTTTCTAAGAGTGGGGAACTCCCCACTCTTTGATTTAATAAGGGAGGAAGTATGCCAGTAAGTGATGAAGTTAGAAAACTAATTGAGCCGACTTTAAAAAAGTTGAATATTTCGATATTTGAAATAGATTATGTAAAAGAAGGAAAAGATAAAGTTTTGCGAATTCTACTTGAGAAAGAAGATGAGACAGATATTAGTCTTGATGAAATTGTGGAAGCCTCAGAAGAAATTTCTTTTCTCTTAGATGAGCAGGACTTAATTAGTGATGACAATTATTTATTAGATGTAGCTTCAGCTGGCGCTGAACACTCGATTGATTTAAATAAATTCGGTAAATATATTAATAAATATATTAATGTACATCTTATAAATGCTATTGAAGGCGAAAATATCTATGAAGGTACATTAATTAATGTAGAAGATGAAAGTATATCACTTGCTATGAGAGTGAAAACTAGAACAAAAAATATCACGATTAAAAAAAGCAATATTGATCGTGCGAGATTAGCAATAAAGTTTTAAGGAGAAAAATGTATGATTGATGCTAAAATATTTTTAGAAGGTTTAGAAACATTAGAGAATGATCGTGGTGTTACTCGCCAAATTGTCTTAGAAGCTTTAAAAGAAGCCTTAGAAAAGGCTTTTAGAAAACAATTAGGGAAAGATGAAGATGCTTTAGTTCGCGTTGATATCGATGATAAAAATTCAGTTATCAAAATGTATCAACTGAAAGATGTAGTTAATGAAGTTGAAGATGATTTTTTGCAAATCAGTTTAGAAGATGCACGAAAAGAAAACCCTGATATTCAAGTTAATCAACAGTACGAAATTGAATATCCTCTTGATTTCCTTACGCGGGGCTCTGTGCAATTAGTGGCATCTATTCTGCGTCAGAAAATTGCTGAAGCGGAAAAAGCTGCACTTTACGAGCAATACAAAGATTGTATTGGAGAAATGGTGCAAGGACAAATTGAAAAAATTGATGAAAGAGGAGCAATTATAAATATTGGTCGCTTATCGGTATTTTTACCACGTACTCATATGATTCCCGGTGAAAAATTTAAGGCGGGAGATATTACAAAACTTTTTGTTTCTGATGTTATTTCGACAACAAAAGGAGCACAAGTTATTGTTTCTCGTACTGATCCGGGATTCTTAAAAAGACTATTTGAAACGGAAGTACATGAAATTTACGAAGGCACAGTCATTATTAAAAATATCGCTCGCGAAGCTGGCTATCGTAGTAAAGTTGCTGTTTATTCCTTGGATCCTAATGTTCCAGCAACTGGTGCCTGTATTGGACCAAATGGTGCTCGCATTCAAAAAATTGTAGGACAATTAGGGAATGGGCAAGAAAAAGAAAAAATTGATGTGATTAATTATTATGAAAACCCAGGTTTATTCATTATTGAGGCTTTAAAACCTGCTAATGTGCGTGGTGTTGTTCTTGATGAAGAAACCAAGAAAGCTATTGCAGTTGTTCAAAACAATGAATTGTCTGTTGCAATTGGTAAAATGGGAGTTAATGCACGTCTTGCCGTTAAATTAACAGGTTGGAATATTGATATCAAAGAATTAGATGAAGCATTGAGATTAGGTATAAACTATAAAACTCAAGAAGAATTAATTCGCGAAGAAGAAGTAAAGGATCTCGATTTAATTGAAGAAGAAACTGTAGAAGAAAATGACAATTTAGAACAAGTTTTAGAGGAATCAACTCCAACTTCTGCACCATCTGAGAAAAATGAGAATCTTCCTTTAACGGATGAAAATGAATCTAAGACAGTCGAAGTAAAAGAAGAAGCAAAAGAAGAAGTTGAGCAAGAAGAAATTGTTAAGGAAGAACCAAAAACGGAAATTCGTTCTGTTAAAACAAGTAAGACTCTTGCGGACTTAGAAAAGGAATTAGAAAACGAAAAACGTCGTAGAGAAAATAGTAATAACAATCAACGTCGATGGAAAAAGCCAGAGAATACCAAAAAAGATGAGGAAGAGGATAATAATACCTCTTCGATTATTCCACCTTCAGCTAAAACTGAAAAAATGGATATTTATACTGCGGAGGAACTTGCTGCTTTTGAAGAGGAAGAAGAGTCAGAAGATGAAGAAGACGAAGACATCGATTATGATGAATTTGATTCTTACTATGATGATTAATTAACTATTGAAAGGAGATGTGCACGATGAAAAAAATCCCAATGAGAAGATGTGTTGTAACCAACATTTCTTATCCAAAAAACGAATTAATTCGTATTGTTAGAACACCGACGGGAGAAATAAAAGTTGATCCTACTGGTAAAATTAATGGTCATGGTGCATATCTTAAAAAAGATTCTGAAGTTTTGCAAATTGCTAAGAAGAAAAAAACTTTAGAAAAGATTTTTGAAAGCTCAATTGATGACTCTATATATCAGGAATTAGAGAAACATTTAAAATGATTAACATTTTTCAAACTCTTGGTTTAGCTTACAAAGCAAAACGCATATTAATAGGAGAGAATATTTTTATTGCTTTAAAAGATAAAAAAGTTGTGTTAATTGTTCTTGCAGAAGATGTGAGTGAAAACACAAGAAAAAGATTTTATGATAAAGCGAAATTTTATAAAATAGATATTCTTGAGTTTTCTACAAAAAAATGCTTAGGAGAAGCATTAGGTAAAGAGTATGTTTCCGCAATCGGAATATTGGACAGCAATTTAAAAGATAAGATTAAAAATTTTCGAGAAAGCAGGTGATTATATGGCATTTAAGGGAAAAAGCAAAAATTCCAAAGGCAATCGAGTAAGTAATATTCCAGTTAATAAGAATATGACTAAGAATGATTACAACAAAGTAAACGATGGGGTATTCGTCTATACTGGAGCTATTAGTGTCGCTCAATTATCAAAAGAATTAAATGTACCAGCAACAAATATCATTAAATTTCTATTTTTAAAAGGCAAAATGGTCACTTTAAACCAAACTCTTGATGATGATTTAATCGGTGAAGTTTGTCTTGAATTTGGATATGACTTCAAAAAAGAAAAAATAGTTAGCGAAGAAAATTTTGAAGATTTAGAGATTGTTGACGATGCTAAAAATTTAAAAGAAAGACCACCAATTGTTACCATTATGGGACATGTTGATCATGGTAAGACTACGCTTATTGATACTATAAGAAACTCGAATATTGTCGCAACGGAAGCTGGAGCTATTACGCAAGCTATTGGTGCTTACCAAAAAGAAATAAAAGGGAAAAAGATTACCTTTATCGACACTCCTGGGCATGAAGCATTTACACAAATGCGTTCACGAGGAGCTTCTGTCACTGATATTGTTATAATTGTCGTAGCTGCTGATGATGGAGTAATGCCTCAAACACGTGAAGCAATAGATCATGCAAATGCTGCCAAAGTTCCTATTATTATTGCAATTAATAAGATTGATAAACCAGGAGCAGATTCAGAACGAGTTAAGCAAGAATTAATGGCTCTAAATATCGTTGCAGAAGAATATGGTGGGGACACTATTTTCTGTGAAATTTCGGCCAAGAAAAACATTGGTATTGAAGAGTTATTAGAAAATGTTTTGGCACTTGCTGAAATGCAAGAATTAAAAGCTAATCCAAATCGTTATGCAATGGGTACTGTTCTAGAAGCAAAACTTGATAAAGGAGAAGGTGCAAAGGCTACTTTACTTGTTCAAAACGGAACTTTAAATACCGGAGACTACGTAGTTGTTGGTGCCGCTTATGGTAGAGTTCGAAGAATGACTAACGAATATCGCGCTGAATTAAAAATTGCAGGGCCATCTACTCCAGTTGCCATTATAGGTCTTACAGAGGTGCCGGTAGCTGGCGATAAGTTTATGGCTTTTCCGACAGAAAAACAAGCAAGGGAAATAGCGGAGAAGAGAAAACTTGCAAAGACAAAAGAAGAATTAAAAAGCTCTAATGTTCCGACAACTCTTGAAGGATTTTTTGAACAAATCAAAGAAGGTGAAATTCAAGAACTGCCAGTAATTATTCGTGCTGACAACCAAGGAAGTGCAGAGGCGGTAAAAGGTGCTTTATTAAATATTCAAGTCGAAGGCATAAGAATTAATGTTTTGCGAGCAACTGCGGGGGCAATTACAGAAACAGATGTTTTATTAGCATCAACTTCGGGAGCAATTATTTTTGGTTTTAATATTCGCCCCGATGCTAACGTGAGAAAAAAAGCTGAAGAAGAAAAAGTAGAAATCAGACTTCACACCATTATTTATCATTTAACCGAAGAAGTAGAAGCGGCAATGAAAGGTATGCTTAAACCAACTTATCGTGAGCAAATTCTAGGGCAAGCAGAAATACGCAAAGTAATCTCTGCCAGCAAAATCGGTAAAATTGCGGGATGTATGGTTATTAATGGCGTAATAAAAAGAGACGCGTCTTGCCGATTAATTCGCGATGGAGTAGTTGTTTATGAAGGCAAAATTAATTCTTTAAAGAGATTCCAAAACGACGCTAAAGAAGTCGCAGAAAACTTTGAATGTGGTCTCACTATTGAAAATTTCAATGATATTAAAGAAGGAGACATCGTTGAAGCATATGAAATGGTTGAGGTGAAGCAATAATGGCTAATCGCAATGAAAGAATACATGCTTTGATTCAAAAAAATATTTCCGAAATCATTCAGTTTGAATTAAAAAATTCTGCAGTCGGTTTTGTTAGTGTCACAGATGCTGTTGTCAATAAGGACAATTCTTTTGCCAAAATTTTTGTGACCTTTCTAGGAAAGGGTGACAAGGAAATGAGACTTGAAGCATTAAATAGATGCAAAGGATTTATTCGTAGTGAATTGGCAAAAAGACTAGATATTTATAAAGTTCCGGAAATCGCATTTGTTTTGGACGAAACATATGAAAATGCTAGGAAACTAGAAGATTCTTTAGCTCGAGAAAAAGAACATATACAAAATAAAAAGAAACTTTAATCCCAAGGTTATTAATTAACCTAGGGATTTTTAATTGCTTAAAAATTTGCTATTGAGAAATTATTTATTATAATAGATATGGAGAGTGGCTATGGACGGAGTTTATTTAATTAACAAACCAGCAGGTGTGACATCGCGTGATGTTGTGAATGAGCTTTCACGCCGATTGGGAACTAAAAAAATCGGACATGTCGGAACGCTTGATCCTTTTGCTACAGGCTTACTGATTGTCGTAGTGGGTAAGGCTACAAAAATTGCTCCCTTTTTAGAGACATTAGATAAGTATTATATTGCTACTTTAAAATTAGGAGTAAAAACAGATACATTGGACTTGACAGGTAAAATCATAACTACTAAATCGGTACCCGAGTTAACAAAAGAAAACATAAGAAATGTTTTAAAATCTTTTGTGGGAAAACTTGAACAGATTCCTCCGATGTATTCGGCTATTAAGTATAATGGCGTTCCTTTGTATAAAATTGCAAGAACTAATAAAGAGATTCCTAGAAAAACTCGTACAATTGATATCCATAAGGTACGATTAATTTCGATAAATAATGATGAAATAAGATTTAGTGTTCTTTGTTCAAAAGGTACGTATATTCGCACTTTAGGAGAGCAATTTGCGGAAAAACTAGGAACTGTAGGGCATCTTGTAGCGTTAAAGCGAACAAAAATAGGAAATTTTAATCTAAAACAAGCTAGTAGACCTAGTAAAATACTGCGTGCACAAGTAATCGATTGCACATCCGCCTTGTCACATATGGATAAAGTTGTAGTAAACGAAAAAATGGCTTTGGATATAAAAAACGGTAAAACTTTGGAATTAATTAATCATAAGCAGCAAGTTCTCTTTGTTGATGAAAAAAATCAAGTTTTAGCAGTTTATGAAAAAATAAATGAACGAATTTATAAATGTGTGAGAGGTTTATTTTAGTTAATAATACTAGCATTTTTACTTGCAAAGTAGATGAAGATAAGGTACACTTATGTCGTAACTTATTCTAGGATTAACGAATCCTCATCGCTTTTCTTGGATTAAGCTTTATTTTAAAAGAAGGAGGAAAACAGAAATGATTACTAAGGAAAGAGTAGCAGAATTAGTAAAACTATTTGGGCGTGATGAAAAAGATACCGGCTCAACGGAAGTGCAAGTTGCCATTTTAACTGAGCAAATTAATGCTTTAACTGCCCATTTAAAGGTGCACAAAAAAGACCATCACAGTCGCCGTGGTTTATTAATGCTAGTAGGTAAGAGAAGAAATTTACTTGATTATCTTCAAAGAAAAGATAAAGAAAGATATCTTGCTCTTATTGCAAAATTAGGTTTACGTAAGTAATAAATGAAAGTCGCTTTTTTAAAAAGTGACTTTTTTAACTTTTGATAGAGGATAAGTTATAATTAATCCTTGAGGTGTTATATGAGAATCAGATTAATAGACAGTGAGAAAAAAAAGCATAATTTTCCAGCAGGATTTTCTTTTTGGTATTTATTTTTTGGTCCTTTTTATACGCTTATAAGAGGAAAAATTATATATAGTATTCTGGTTATTTTTTATTATATAACAATGATTCCAAAACCTCTTTTTGTTTCTTTAATGGAAAAGATTTTTCATGATGAAAATGTTATCCGAGTTTTAAGTTATCCTCATAATAATTTTGATATGATTACCTTTATAGTTGTCCTTTTAATTCCCCATGTTATCATTAGTATTTATATAGATAATTATTTTATAAAAATTGCTGTAAACAAAAAAAGTATGTTACCGGCAAGTGATATTGATTTAGAAAAACTAACAAAAGTATCAAGAAAATATAAAAATTTACCCATTGATTCCTCTTTTATTGAGCGATTTCTTGGTAAAACCGATGAAATGACAAATTTTAAAGTGCACAAAAAATCTTATTTGTCTTTAGATAGTGATAATCTATTAACTAGCGCTGAAAAAACTAAAAAAGAACGTATCGATATGGCAAAACAGCATCAATTAGATTTATTATATAGCAAATATAATCTCGGTCTTATCTCAGAAAAAGAATTAATTGATGCCAAGGAAAGACTAATAAATGACAAAAATGTTAATAATTAACTGCTACTTTATAATAAATTATTGGCAAATTTTTACTTTCTTTACTCTTATTTTTTTCCCCTAATTATTGGAAATATTTTCCAATAGAAAAAAAATAAAAATTTTTAAAGACATCTTTAACTTTTTGTAATATAATACCTGACTTCCGTCGATTAAGTCAAAAACTAGTGAACAATTAAAAATCAAAGTCAAAGAATTTTAAAATATCGGAG
>CANQQL010000038.1 GCA_947625975.1 uncultured Bacilli bacterium | reverse complement strand
TTATTACAAAATTAAAGGTAATAATCTCAATAATTAATTTTTTTTATATTTGCAACTCTTCTTTGAGTCCTTTTTTTGTTTTTTCATTTAAATACAATTTCCTAGTTAAATAAAAAAGGAATAACCAAATGTTATTCCTTTTATTTTGAATTTTCTTTAACTAATCTTTTTAATTTTTCTATTGTTTCTTGTGGCATAGGTGGAATAGGAATGTCTGATTTTTGGGCTTCGTCCCACAAATAATCTAAAACATATTTAGGAAATCTTTTATTCTTCAATTTTGCTTTTGGACTTGCAACTGCTTTGTCAAAATCTTTTTTATCTTTCGCCAGCCACTTTTCAGCTTTTAATCTATTCTTTTTTACCAACAATACTCCTTATTTATAATCTTCTGGGTTGATTATTCGCACCTTGTTGTTTAAATAAAAATGTTTACTTTTGCATTCTTACAAAATAAAATGCGTTAGACGTTCTGTTATTTTGGTTAAAATAATCAAGAAAGTATATAAGATAATATACAAGATATTTGATTTTTGTATAGAGAAAGTGCTATACTCATTTTGTAATTAAAGGAGAAATTTATGGACAAATATATTCCGCCTTATGAAATAACTGATGAAATGCTTGAGCTCGTTTCTGAAATTATGGAAAACTTAGGCAAACTTTCAGGTGTAAACGAACTTGAAAAACTTCCAAGGCTTCGCAGAGTGAATAGAATTAGGTCTATTCATTCTTCTCTTGCAATCGAAAACAACACCCTTTCTATTGAGCAAGTGACAGATGTAATAAATGGGAAAAGAGTGCTTGGTCCACAAAAAGATATACTTGAAGTTCAAAATGCAAACCTTGCTTATGACAAACTTGAAGAAATCAATCCTTACAAACTAGATGACTTATTAAAAATACATGGGATAATGATGAACGGGCTTGTTAAAGAAGCGGGACAAATAAGAACTGGACAGGTTGGAGTTTATAATCAAAAAGGCGAAGTTGTGCACCTTGCCCCACCAGCAGAGTTTGCCCACAAGCAGATCGTACAGCTTTTTGATTGGTTAAGTAACAGCAATGCAAATATGCTTATTAAGTCGAGTGTTTTTCATTATGAGTTTGAATTTATCCACCCATTCAACGATGGCAACGGAAGAACGGGTAGATTTTGGCAAACAGCTCTTCTTAGCAGTTGGAAACCAATATTTGCGTGGATTCCTATTGAAAGCATTATTAAAGACAATCAAGAAGAATATTACAAAGCAATAACACTTTCGACAAGTCAGGCAAAATCAAATATCTTTATCTTATTTATGCTTGATTGTATTAACAAAGCAATTAAAGATATTATCTCGGGCGCAAGAAATCACTATAATCACATAAACAACCAAATTACACAGCTTATGAACGTAATTGAAAGCTATCCACAATCCGCAGCTGAACTTATGGAAAAACTCAATCTAAAATCACGAGTTGGTTTTAGAAAAAACTACATTCAGCCTGCTCTCGATGCTGGACTTATCGCCATGACCGAGCCAGACAAACCAACCAGCAAAAACCAAAAGTATTTTAAGATATAAGGAGAAATTTATGAATGGATTACAATTAAATTTTTTGGAAATTAAATTTAACAAAGATTACATCTCTTTGCCAACTTTAATATATCAAAATAAAGATTGGTATTTGAAACTCAAAAAAGATAATGAAGATAAAATTTTTAAATGTGAAGGAAATAATGTATATTATTGGAATAAAGATTTATCTCAATCAGCCCTTATCACCGGTGCCAATTTTACTAATGTTAATTATAACGATAACCCTTCTATATTCTCTCATATAATTGAAAGCGCTTTAGTATTTAATCTTTCAAAAATTAAGGGTTATAATCTATGGTTAGACAAATATTCTAATGTTTGGAAGGTCCAGAAAAATATTAACTTATATAATGATGATAGTATTGCAGTATATAGAGTTATTACCTTTAATACTTACTTTAATTCTTATGATGGGAAAAAGAATTTTGGCATAGTAGTAAATTCAGAATTGAAAACAAGATTTATTAAAACTAAAGAACAATTAGAAGAATCCGGATTTGATACAAGAGGCTTGAATGGTAAAGAGGACATTATATTTGCAAATAAGAAAGCTCTCGCTAGATATCTTGAATCAACTCAAACGAACGAAAAATATTATAATTTTATTAAAGAACAAACTTCTAATTCAACAGAATATGTTGAAATAAACAAATTTAATACTTGGATTAATAAAACTTTAAGTAGTTTTGACATCTTTGAAAATTTAAAAGTTGTATATTGTAAAACAAACATTATCCCTAATGATAACGAAGTTTTCTTATCCAATAATATTAATAAACCTATTAGATATTATTGCGATGATGAAAAAGTACCATATGGGAATAAACTTTTTGTAAATGATGCTATTCAAAAATTCAAACCATACAATTATTCACTTTTAAAAGAAAATTATAATATTGCCGTGCTTTTCCCAGCTGAAAACCAAGGTGTTGCAGAAGATTTTATCAAAAAGATTGAAAAGCGGCTTATAGAAACTTTTCACATTAAGAAAGTAAATTTTAGTTATTTGATAGCATCAAAAGCCTCTTTGGAAGATTATAAAGAAGCCATATATTCAAAAGATTTGCAAAATATAGACTTAGCTATAATTATAGTTTTAGATAAATTTAAAAATGAAGAAGATAACAACTCTCCATACCTCTTAACTAAAGCAAAGTTTCTTAGCAGAGAAATACCAACTCAAGAAGTCAAATTAGAAACCATCTTAGGTAGTGCAACATCTTTACAATACACATTAAACAATATAGCTCTTAACATTTTTGCTAAATTAGGAGGAATTCCTTGGGTTGTTGAAAAAACAGACAATTTAAGGCAAGAATTTATAATAGGAATTTCTTCTACCATTAATAGAGATAATAAAAAAATATTTGGAGTCGCTACAGTCTTTGATTTTAATGGTAAATATTACCAGTCGGATTGTGTTCCTTTAGTTAATTTTAACACATTTGAAGACAAGGAGGAGTATGCAAAAAAAATTGAAAACACTGTAAAACATTTATTAGAAAAAATTGATATCACTAATAAAGATATAAGATTTATATTTCATCTAACAAAATCTCCTAGCAATAAATATGAAATCAAAGCCATTAACAATGTTTTACAAGATTACAAAAATTATAATGTACAATATGCATTTGTTAAAATTGGATATTATCATAATTTTAGATTATTTAAAGACGAAGGAAAACAGAATGTTTTTGATGGACAATACTTAAGAATAAGCAGCAATGAAGCATTAGTACAATTCAAAGGAAAAGATAAATTGCCTGTTAGATTTACTTTACACCAAGATTCAACTTTTAGAGATTTATTTTCGTTAGCAAAGCAGATTTACTGGTTTGCATTCTTGTCGTATCGTAGTTATAATCCTGCAAGAAAACCTGTTACGACTTTATATCCTTGGTTAATAACCAGTTTATTAGAAAAAATGAAAAATATAGAAGGTTGGGATAAAGATATAATAAGAAGAATGGAGGATAAGCTATGGTTCATTTAAACAATATAATGGCCGAAAAAGAAACTTATTTTCTTTCAAATGAAAATGCAACAAAATGGCTGTATTGTTATTTATTTGACATTGAAATTCCAAATGGCGAATATTTAAATGAAAATAAATTATGTTATCAAGGATATAAAAATTTAGAAGCAAATCAGTCTGAATTAAAAGCTTGTATTAATAAAGGTGGCAAAATGAATTATACTTCCTCAATTCCGCTTTTTATAGGGATTCATTTAGCAGACAAAGAACAAAAATATAACGATAGAGTCTTTGATTTCTATAAAAGATTAAAAAACAACCAGCAGAAATATGTATTTAGTTTGTGTTTTACATATTTAAGAGAAGAATTTAATAAAGATATTCAAAATATGCAAGAAGATAAATTAATTTATGAGTATTTAACTGGAAAAAATATAAGTGAAAAAATAACTGTTCCATTGAATGATGATAATATTGATATCTTTGATTTAATAACCTATAAGAAAATTTTAGAAAGAGATAAAATTTTCAACTTAGATAAAACTTCAATTATTGAAAATATTGTTCATATGTTAAACAATTTTTCCAATGCAATTAAAAAGATTACATTTGATAGATATAACAATAAAACTGGGCTACTAATAGAACAAGAATATGATGTACAAGATATATTATTCTCATTTTTCAAATTTTATTTTAATGACGCTGTAAGAGAAAATCCTCTAAAAAAAAGAGGCGGTTCAAATTCGATAATAGATATATGCTTTCCTGAAAGGAAAATTTATATTGAGATAAAAATGTTAAAAAGAACCAATAAGAATGAAAAAATTATAATTGAAGAATTAAAAAAAGATATGTTTGATTATGATCAACCTGAAGTAGAAAATTTAATTATTTTCATATATGACCCATTAAAAAAAATTAAAGATAAAGATAATTTTAAAGAATTTGAAAGAACAAATAATAACTATAGCTTTAAGTGTTCTGTAATTATTCAAGACTAAACACCAAAATTTATATATATATTATTGGTTTGTTTTGCTTTTGGGTGTATTTAAGTGTGCGATACGCTCCGCTTTTGTAGGTTTCTTCTATGTGACAAACAAGAATGTCACAATTGTCCACTATCCACTCGTTTCGTTTTGTTATCTTTTGTTTGTAATGAGTTCCTTCGATGTCTGGATATATGGAGCCATCATAACAAGAAGGAAGTTCATATTTTTCTTTGTCGCTATGATAGTAAGTTAGAATGCGAAAAATTTTTATGTGCGGATATTTGTGTTTAAGTTCTAAAACTGCAGATGAACACTTTTTATCAAAAGCACCGTAATTTCCGTCATAGAAAATTGTGTATCCTTTTTGAATAAGTTCTTCTAAAACCCGGGGCAATCTATCTTCTACACCAATACAATGCCATTCATATCTATGCCCAGCAAAGGCAACAATTTTATAGTTACTATTCATTTATCTCCTTTATAGAAAATGAATAATAGGTGGCAAAATCAATAGGCTTTTAATATCATAAATTCTTATGGTAGGTTTGAAAAAACAAGCGCCTTTCATTAAGAAAAACACACATATAATTAAGAAAATGAATAAAAATTTGCTTAAAAATCAATAATAATGCAATTTTTATATAGAAAAGACCAACTATCATAAGAATAGGTAGTCTGATTAAATCTTTTTCATATCCTCATATCTAATGGTTGTGTCCCATCCGCCAACAACTTCACCTTCGTGTTTATTAATTCCAGTATATGACAGACTGCTATCTTCATACCTTCTAAACTGAAACACTGCTTGGTTCATTCTTTCTGCGTTGAAAAGACCTAAACTTGTCAATAGTTCAAAATCTTTTATATCAAGTCCGGTCACTCTTTTAAATAATCCCGGTTCAAGTTGTGTGATAACATCTTTTAACACTTGCTCGCGAAAATCCGTCAAATACATAAAGATTGGAATTCTTGTTGCGAACTTTATAAGTTTTTCTTGAATTTGTTTGCGTTTTGACTTATATTTTTTTTCTTCTTCACTGATTTCTTTCTTTTCTTTGTCTGTCAAATCTCGGTTTTGCTCTGCAGCTTCTTTTTTAATTTTTTTGACTGCGTTCGATTTATTTACAATAATTTCAATGTCAGTTTTAAGATTAAGATTTCTAAACCCTTCAATACTCATGAGGGCAGACATCGCTTTTTCATTGTTCAAAAGTCTTTCAAGAGTAATGTTGTCCACATTGACAAGCATAGCGCTTTCCCATCGTCTTGCAAGCAGTGTTGCAGTTGTTCCGCTTGTCGCGATATCCAGAAGTTCACTAGGACTTATATTTTTCATAATCATTCCGTCATAAGAAAGAACAGGTAAAAATTGAATAAATTCAGCCACTTTCTTTTCAGGACTTACTTCATCTATGTTTAATCTGCAGGAATATTCTTCAATTTGTCTTAAAGCCCTGTCGGGAGCAAAATCAAAAATATAACATTCTTTTTTAATAATCTCATCTTCATTTGGATTTAAGCCTGTTGGATTTTTTAATGTCCAAGGTGATTGCACTCTAAAAGCAGACTGGAAATAAGTTTCAGGACTTGAAAGACTTCGGAGCATAAAAATTCCAGTCCAAGGCTTCACGGTTACTCCAGTCGTGAGTTTTCCACAAGATAATGTTATTGTTTTTGTTTGTAGGGGATCACTGGTCATAGCAGCCTTAACAGGTTTTAACGCATCCAATCCAATTCCTGCTCTGGCACCGGCACAGACAATAATTTTGTAACTTTGATAGAACAGATTTTGTTTTTCTTGTAGCAGGTTATACATTGCATAGCAAGATGCAACATTAGGCAAAAACCAAAATGTGTGTTGCAAAACTTCTTGCAAGTTTGCTTTGTTTGCTGTGAAAGGTAAAATTGCTTTTTCGGCACCTTGTTTCAGGTTGTCGATGGTGGTTTCAAGATAATTCCCTCGAATTAAATCAAGCCATTTTTGAACTTCCTCTTTATACACGAATTGTGCCATTTCATATTCGCCTTTGGCAGAAAAAAATGTGTTCAAATCAAACTCGTTAT
The DNA here is from genome assembly GCA_947625975.1 of uncultured Bacilli bacterium. Classification (GTDB taxonomy): domain Bacteria; phylum Bacillota_I; class Bacilli_A; order RFN20; family CAG-826; genus RUG131. Next base: position 3,878 of record CANQQL010000038.1, on the reverse strand, counting down.
ATTCTCCTTTAAGAGCAATTTCTCTAATGGAATCAGGTAATTGATATGTCATCAAAACCATTCTTGGCAAACTTGCATAAGGATTGTTTTCCCCGACCCATTCTTCTTTTGCTTTTTGTTCATCTGAATAGGTCCAGTTGTAAATTTGTTCTTCAACAAATTCTCCGTTGGCGATAGCCCTAAAAGGAGTTCCAGACAAATAAAGATAATAACTTGTTGTTATAGGCAATATTTGTTCAACATCATTTGTATTTTGATTTTCGTTAAATAATTTGTTTGATATATCTTTGTCAAAATCCTCCTTTTCAAAAAGGTCTTTTGCATTATCTCGCCATGCACCAAAGTGATATTCATCAAATACAACCAAATCCCAGTTTGTCGCGTGAACCCATTCATTTTTAGGCTTTATCATACCACCTTTAAGTTGTAAAAAATCTTGAAATGAACCAAAACAAACAATAGGGCGGTTTTTGTCAACATTTTCGCCATTTAGTTCGGTATGTCTTGAAATAAATTGCCAACCCTCAAAGTCTATATGGGTATTTAAATCTTCTTCCCATGAACTTTCAACGGCAGGTTTAAATGTCAAGATTAAAATTTTCTTAAGCCCCATTTGCTTTGCAAGTTCGTATGTAGTAAAGGTTTTTCCAAAACGCATTTTAGCATTCCACAAGAAGTGTGGTATGTATTTTGGATTTTCTCTTTTAATGTCGTTGAAATAGTTTATTGTTTTTTCGATTGCTGCTTCTTGCTCTGGGCGAAGTTTGAAATTTTGACTTCTTCTTTCAGAGTTTTCAATTCGGTTTTTAAGTGTAAAAACAGCAATTTGCACATCTTTTACTGTGCATTTAAACCATTCTCCATCCGGATTGTCAAAACCATTTAATCTTAACCACTTGTGAACATCATGATCAGTAAAATATGAACCATCTTCTCTCATTGAACTTTCACTGAAAACAATCTTATATGGAGGCTCGCCAGGGCGTAAGGTAGGATATTGGTCTACAACTCTTTCGGCTACATCTTGTTTAGTTGTGTAGCCAACTTTTAACAATCCCTTGTAAATAGGATTATTATCTTCATACGCATAAATCTGTGGATGAGATTGTCTTGGAAAAAATTCTTTAGTCATCGTAATTCTCCTTTAATTCATTTTAACAACTCCAGTATAGAATTGTTCAACTCCAGCCTAAAAAGATTATTAAAAAACTCAAACAATTATCTAAAAGTTTTTTTGCTTCATGTAAATCAATAGAAGTTGCAATCGGCTCTTTATCTGAATGTATAATAATTTGTTTTCTTATATTTTTTATTTCGTTAAGTAAGTTAGGATCAATTTTATTCTTGGGAATTTTTAATCTTTTGTTTACTAAAAATTTATTTTCTAGATCAGTTTTAAGATGGAATAAAGTATTTGCATTTTTATCGCAGTCTATATTAATTTTCCAAATTAGAAATATCAGTTCTTAACGAAATTCATAACAGATTGTATATCGAAAATCATAAAATGGAGCATAGATAAATAGCGCTTCTTTATGATTTATTGTTTTATAAAGTTTTCATTTTCGTAAAGGTAATAATAAAGTTGATAAGCATTTACTATGTTTGATTGCAAATAATAATTCTTGAAGTGTATTCTTTTTTGATTTCCATATTATCCTCCAATTTCTGGCCTTACCATTGATTCTATAAATAAAATTTCATCTTTGGTCAAATTATATTTTTTATATAATTCTTTATCTGTCCAAGGTTTTGAGAAGTCTTGTAAAGGTATAAAACTATACACTTTGGCCGTGGCATCTTGAGTTACTTTCTTTAATGTGAGTAGAAAATGAAAAAATTTAGTGTTGATATAGGAGCAAACATTTTGACATATCTGCTCCCTTTCAAATGGTCCTATAACAATATAGGTCTCTGTACATATTGTGCTTGGCCCTGCAATAATTGGCTTTACAATATCATCTTTACTGTTCCCACTACCAACTGCTTTTGGCACAAAAATTTTCCATTCGTTAATCCAAGTTTTGTTACGTGGAATTTCATAATTTTTTGGTAAAAAGCCAATCTCTTTATTTGCGTAAATTTTGATAAAAGAAGGTCCTCCCTTATTCAAGTAATCTGAAAAATTTGTAGCAAATCCGAAAGGTTTTCTCGAACTTATTAGGGTGTTAAAAGAAGCCTCTGACTTTTTTGTTACTTTTTGCAAAATTGATATTGCTTCATTGTATCTGATAAAAACATCACTTCCACTTTCAAGCAAAGGACGAACTTTAGAAGAAACTATTTTTTCATTTTCATGAGTGTTTACTTCGCATTGGCCATGATTATCGCGGTCCCATAGAAAGTAACAAACTCCACCTTTAATTTCTACACCAGTAAAGCAATCAGAAGAATTCGTAAAATCATGAATAATTCTCAAGCTATCATCGTGTAACATTTCGTTTCTAAAATCGTCAAGTCCCTTTCCACCAGCAAACCAACGAGAAGGAATAATCATTGAGAGATAGCGTGGTTTCATTCTTTTCGCTTGTAACACAAATTTATCATAAAGGGGTGTGGCACTCGCTTGGGCTCCGCCATCATCAAGTTGATACGGTGGATTTCCTATAATTACATCAAATCTCATATTAAAAATCTCCTCTGGATTGTTTGTATGTATAAATTGATAGGCATACTGCTCTTGACTATCATCACGTGTATAAACACCAACATTGTCGCTTACTCCGCAATAGATACACTTATGGTCTTTGAATGCATGCTTAACATTGTCAAATTTGATTAGTCCAACATTATCTTTAAAAGCATCACAAATCGAATACTTACCATTTGATGTTTTACTGCAATAAACACTTCTTCGTGAAAGCAAAGATGTTAGGCGAGTAATGGCAATTCCATATAGTTGTTTTGAAAAAATATGATTTATTCTTTCTTGCAAGTTTGGAATTTGCTTTTCAAGTCCAGACAAAAGTCTTTTCGCGATTTCACGCAAAAAAACGCCAGATTTGCAACAAGGATCAAGAAATGTTGTGTTGGGATTTTTAAATAACTCTTGTGGTAACATATCAAGCATTTCATTGGCAATTTTTGGAGAAGTAAATACTTCATCTGAACTTAAATTTGCCAAACAATTTAAAACATCTGGTGAATGCAATTTATTAATCATTGGTTTCCTCCATTAAATTCAAATAGTGTGTGAGTGGATAGGTTTTGATAGGTTTATCAACAAATTCTCCGAATATGCTTTGTTGAGAATTTTTTTCATCTTGTGAGATAAGTTGTTCATATTTGAAATCTCGCCTTTGCACAAGATTGCCTTTCACAAAAGACCATTCTACAAAAACTAAAGGCTTGCCGTCGCCAGTTTTCATCGAAAGAGCATCTCCGCATAAAATGTTCTTTGTTAGCACGAATTTTACAATTTTCAAATAGTCATATTTGATTTTGGTTTTAAAGCAATTTTTATAAAAATCTTTGAAGTATGAATACAATCTTTCAACACATTCAATCACGTTGTCTTGCATAATGTCGACACCATAAGCCGACATTACGGCAATTAGGCCATTTTTTTCAAATTCCCATTGACTTTTTTTGTAACGTGATTTGACGACATCCAACTTTCGTTTTAAAATTTCAATTAAAAAATTCCCATTACCACAAGCCGGTTCCAAAAATCGGCTGTCAATCCTTTCAGTTTCTTGTTTGACAAGATCTAACATGGCATTGACTTCTCGTTTGTTCGTGAAAACTTCACCTTTATCTCGCACTCGAGTCTTGCTTTTTATTTGTTTTTCAGGCATAAAAAAGTCTCCTTGGAAAAGAGACTTTTTAAAAAAAATATATGTTTTGTTATTCAATACAAAAGAACATCTATTTTTATA
>CANQQL010000037.1 GCA_947625975.1 uncultured Bacilli bacterium | reverse complement strand
GAACATTCATCTCATCCCAAAAGATGAAGTTCTGTTGAAACCAACACTCATCACCAAACATTAAATATTGAGTGTTTTATCCTCTTGAACACCTGTTAATCTATCTTCCTCAAAGTGTTGCGATTTCAATTGAACATCCTGACACTTTCTTTTCAGTATGCTTTTTTTGTGTTCTTTAAGGACATCTTTATCTTATCAAATCTAATTTTTTATTTCAATTCATTCATTTTTTCACTTGTTTTTTCGTTTCATTTTGCAACACTTTCATATCGCAACGTTGTGTTGCTTTTTCAATTTAGATTAACACATTAGCCACGTTAGGTTATTAATTAGCATGAATAAATATTAAATTGCATGATATTTTTATTATGTAAATGCAAAAATATACTTCAGTTAAAAAAAAGAAAAAGATTTCTATTTAACTTTTCCTTTATAAATTTAAATAAATGTATACTCCCACACAAAAAAAAGCATATGCATTAGCATATGCTCTTGAATATATTTCTCGGCACTATAGGCATATTATCCAAACCATTAAATAAGTTGTGTTTCCAAGGGTTCTTGTTCCAACTGCAACTAAGGTATTATTTGCATCTTCCGCCACCATTTTAATTTCGGCATCCTCGAATACTTCTGACATATAAGCGGTTAAATACTCCGCCATTGTGCCAGTAGCACTGCTTGAAATTATATTTCTTGCAAGAGAATCAGTTACATCTGTTTTATACTCAGTATTAGTAGTTAATGCTTCAAAATACGCAGAAATTGTCGTATTATCAATTTTTTCACCATCATAATAAAGTATGCTTTGTCCAGACAATAATATAGAATCATCACAGAAATAGAAATTTACACCTAAATCTTCTGATTTTGGATCGAGTAATTTATTAACATGTAATTCATTAGCCATTGAGTTAATTTCATCACGATATAATCGTACTTTTTCTCCGCCATCTTCACTTATTTCCAAATATGTTACACTGGACTCCGTCACAAGTTCAACTGTAAATGTGTGTTCTCCTATCGTCCCAGTAATATTTGATTCAGAATTAATAGACAATTCAGCTTCTTGATCATCAATGTTAAATAGACAATATCTAATATCAACAGTGCGATCTTTTGCACTATTTGTCCAAGATCCGAATAAATCTTCATTTACCTTTGAATATTCAGTCAATTCTTGTTTAAATTCACTTAATCCTTCAATATTACTTGTTTTATTTTCATTATTTTTAATAGTTAGTTTATATTGATGAACCTCTGTAGTTGTGTGTGTGTAATCGGTATAAAATGATAATTCATAACTAATTGTATCAATTTCTCCATCATCATTTAAAGTAATTGCAATTTCATCAGCATAACTAGCTACGCCATCAAAATCAATTACAACATATGAAGCAAGAAGAGCAACATCTTCGGGACTTCTAGTTACATATTTGCCATTAGAATATTTAAACATTTCTGGTGCAACATTAGCAACATCATATTGTAAGTGAGCTCCACTGTTTTCAATTGCTTTTCGTCTAATAATTTGACCTGCATTAATTGCTCCTTCTTCATCTATAGTGAATTGCATATAGCCACCTTTTTCAGGATATTTTAAATATCCAAATTCTTGGGTATAATCACTACCAGATGTATCTTTCTGGGTAAATGATAAATAATATAAATCATCAAATAAATGTGCCTTACCACTATTAATTACTTCCGTCTTGCCTTTAACATTAACTGATAACTCAGCATCTACATTGTTACCAATTTTTTTGAAAGCTTCACCTAATGCTGCTGCTTCAGGATAGGTACTGTAAGGTTGCAAAACTGGGCTAATTGTTGTTGTACCATGTCCAGAAATTGTTAAATCATACGAAATTGTGGTATCAATACCAACATAACTAAATGTATCTGTTTTAAAATTCACACTCGTAATTTTATCATTTTCTACGATTAGTTCCATTTCACTGATATTAGCATAGGAATCTGGTGAATAATAAGTTGAAGCAAGAGTTTCAGCAATTAAGTTACGTGTCATTTGATTCGTAACAACATAAGTTCCAGTTTCTGTCTTTTCAAAGTAAATAGTTCTTAAATATTTTAGAGATTCAGAATTATCTTTTAAGACACTATAATCATATGGTAAATATTCACCATAAGTATTTGTATAACGTGCTAATTCTATTTTATTATTAACATTGCGAATATATGCACATTGATATCCTTCATTATTTACAACTTGCTCAATACTATTATTATACAAATCTTCCATTGCGTTTTCATCCATCGCAACATAAACATCAAGCACTTGTGGAAGATATCCATCTCCAAAATCTATAGACATAAGTCCTCTACTTGTAAACGAGTCCATAATTGATGATAAGGCTTGTAGAGAAATATTTTCTGTTTTCGGATTTGTTATTCCACCATCATCTGGGTCACACGATGATAAACCAAAAGCAAGTAAACTTAGTACTAAAAAAGGGATATTTTTTTTCTTCATAATGCATCCTCCTAAAAACAAGTAAACTACTCAAAAGAATAATTTAAGTTATTATACAACTTTACAATAAATTTATAAAGCATTTTTTATAATATGCTTACCATTAATTTATTAAACCTAGTGCAACAATTAAAAGATTAATTACACCATAATGTTGTTTAAAAGTAAAAGAACAGCATCTTATGAGCTCTCTTAATAAATAGTGTATTTTAGCAAAATAACTAGTGAGTGAGACGATATTTAACTTTACTTTCTAATATTTGCAAATAGGCATCGTCTAAGCACATTGTCTTACCTTTTACATCTGAAAGTTTAGCCACAGGATTTCCATTAATTTTTTGTAGTTTAAGAACAATATTCAATGCTGATTTGTTTGTATCATTTGAACAAAATGTGCCTATTCCAAAAGCCACGTTTATTCGACTTTTAAAATAATCGAATAAGGCTTGTGCTTTATCAAAATCAAGACTATCACTGAACAATAGCGTTTTTGTTTTTGGATTTATATTTAGTTTTTCATAATGCTTAATAATTTTTTCTCCCCACACATAAGGATCTCCAGAATCATGGCGCACACCAGAATACAAGTTTGCCATCTTTTGATCAAAGTCTAACAAAAACAAATCAGTTGTTAACGTATCAGTTAGAGCTGTTCCATTTTCACCATGATACTCTTCATACCAATCTTTTAACGCATAATAGTTAGTACGTGTCAAATCAATATTCTCCATACCTTGATACATTTGTACAAACTCATGCGCATAGGTTCCAATTGGCTTTACATTATATTTCATAGCTAAATATACGTTAGAAGTGCCAATACAATTCTTTGTTTTTGTTACAAATTCCTTCACCATAAAATCTTGCCATTCACGCGATAAACGTCTTCGACATCCAAACTCTGCAAATTTGAAGGTATATATTCCCTCAATCATTTTGTTAATTTTTTGTTTAAGACGTACTTCGGCCTCTTGGCGCAAATCACTATAGTCATATTTATAGCGGAAATATGTTTCGTTAATAATTTCTAATAGATATATCTCAAAAGGCATTGCTAAAAAGCATGGACCATTAACAATACATACTAGTTCCCCAGCTTCATTTTTATAAATGTTCACAAAATCTCTATGCAATTTAAAATCTTTTAAAAAATTTAAATAATCTTCTTTCAAAAAAGTGATTGTATGTAAATAATTAAGTTCATTACTAGTAAAGCTTAATGTACATAAGTAGTCTACTTGTTCATTAATTTCTTGTACCATTTCATCAGTAAAAAAAACATTTTCATTGCGACATTTAAAATGATATTCACCAATCAAATTTTGATATTTGTGAAAAATCACTTGATGCATATTAAATTTATAAAAATCAGTATCTAATAAGTTTTGCACAATTGGCAATAATTTCATATATCTCACCTCACATTTTTAACACTTTCCATAATTATATTTTAATATCATTTAAATTTATTATAAGGATAATTTTATTTACAAAATAATTAATGGTTTTAATAAAAATAACAAAAAAAACCCAATTAAGGGCTAATTAGACAAATGGTCGGGAAAACAGGATTTGAACCTGCGACCCTCTGGTCCCAAACCAGATGCACTACCAAGCTGTGCTATTTCCCGTTAATGGCGCGCCCGACAAGAATCGAACTCGTAACCTTTAGATTCGTAGTCTAACACTCTATCCAGTTGAGCTACGGGCGCATATGACGCCTATATAATATAGCAAACTAGATTTAATAAATCAAGTGCTATTTTAAAGTTGATGGAGGTTCCTGACGGAGTTGAACCGACGCTCATTGAGTTGCAGTCAATTGCCTTACCACTTGGCTAAGGAACCATCGTAATCAACGGAAATATATTAGCACAGTAGATATAATTTCGCAACATATTTTATGACTTTTATCCTCTTATTATTACAAAATGAACGTATAAAATTATCAAAAAGCCTTGCTAGACATTTAGCGATTAAAATATAACTTAAGAAAGAAAAAATTCTAAACTTTATTTAACTAATTTTTACCATGATTATTACTTACAACAAATAAGATTATTTAACAGAAATAATTCTTTTCAATTTTAAATACAAAATTTTGCTAAAAAAGACGTATACTATTATATACGTCCATCTATTTTTTAAATAATTTTAGTTTCTATTACGCTTATATTTTATGATTATTAGACCTACTCCCGCAATTGTTAAAGAGATAAGTAAAGAGGTAAATATGAGCCATCGATAATTGCTTTGTGGCGCATTGTCTTTTTCCTCAATAATAATTTCAAAATAAATCTCTTTGGTCAAAAAACTATCCGCATCCTCACCTTGATATATAGCCTTTGCTATTAACTTGTTTCCTATAATTTTGAGACTTTCATCTTCCCACACAAATCCTTCCGGTAACGATATATCGGATAATTTAGTTGCTCCATTATCAACATGTATTGTCGTTTCAATGTTTGGTTTTTCGGCCTTTGATATTGTAAATGAAAGTTCTTTGACCCCTTTATAATCATTTTTAAAGGTTACAATTGCGGTGCCTTGGCCAGCAAATACATTATTTTGGTATTCTACATCATAATCCTTGCCAAATTCTAAAAAATTCATGTCCTCATCTTTTACAATAACCTTAGGAGTTTTTGCCGTTCCATCATATACAAACTCGCTGTTTTCAAGTTGTATATCTAATGATTTTGTAGCATCCTTGGGAGCTTCTTTTGTTATTTGAATAGGAACTCGATAATTTTTATAGTTTTCTTGATCAAAATACACTGCATATACGGTAATTGTTTCAGCATCTATTTTTATATTTGGATCCTCCCAATTCCAGCCTTGAGGAAGTGCAATAGCTTGTAAAGAGGTAATTTTCCTATCAACAATCATTTCATCTTGTGGTTTTTCACTTGGATAACTTGCTTTAAGAATGGTAAATGAAAAAGTTTTTACTCCTATATATTTGTTTATGCCATTAACAATAACTTTTGCTTGTCCTGCATTTTTATTATCCAGATACTGCACAATATAGTCTTGATCTTTTTTTAATTCAAGATTTCCATCTATGGCAATAATATTTGGCGTTTTTTCGCCACCATCATAAACAAATTCTGCTTGCTCAAGTTCCAATTTATCGATTAATGTTATATCTTTCTGCATTTCATAAATTATGGTAATTTTGACTTGAGTATTAAGATAATTATCTTTGTCTTGCCCGTTATAAACAGCAATGGCAACAACGTTTTCATCACTTATTTGCTGGTTTGGCTCTTGCCATTCCCAATTTTCGCAATTTAATGGAATTTCTTTTAAGACTGCAAAATATCCTTTGACTGTAATTGTCTCATTTGGAATGCTGGTCGGCCATTCAGCTTTTTTTATTTCAAATTCTTTGGTTATTTGCCCAATATACTTCCAATTTCCCTTGATAACTATTGAAGCCATTCCGGCATTTTTATTATTTTGAAAACTCAAAGTATAATCAATACCTGAATTCAATTCATGGCCTTCATAAATAACCTTTAAATTAGGAGTAATTGGCTTACCAGTGTATGTATACTCACCAATAATCTCCACAATAGCAGTTGAAAGATTAACATTAGCCGGCGGAGCTTGATTAAGTTTATTAATTTTCACACTACAAGTTATTTTTTGATAACAATCCGCATCATCACCGATGTATCTTAAAGAATAACTAAAATCTGACATTCCCATTTTAAGATTCACATTTTTATCAATCCACTCCCAATTTATAGGAGCAGGAACCTGATTAAGATTGGTAATATTATTATAAACATCTATACTTCCACTTAATGCTCCCGGAGGAGATTTAGGCTTTGCTATTTCAAAGGTTGTCATTCTTGTACCAAAATAATTATTAATTCCTGTAATTTCAACAGTTGCTTGACCTGGCTTACTGTTATTTAAAAATGTAATTACATAATCTTGATCTTTTTGTAATAAAGTTTCGCCTAAAAACACATTGATTTCCGGTATTTGTTCTTTGCCAATTTCGTAATACATAAATCTACTCGAAAGTTCGATTCGTGCATTTTTCAAATCATTACCTAATGAGGTTTGTCTAGGAATTGTATTCGTGATCGCTCTTAATCGTAAGCACATGCTTGAGGAATAATCAGCATATAGTCCTCCTTTGCTTTTAAAACTTGTCCAAACCCCATTATATTTGCGATATGTCATATCATTAACTGATTCTTGATCATCAAAAGCATAAATAGGATAAAGCGAATTGCCATTTGAATCTTTTCCACTTATGACAATTGAAAAATATTCACCCTGTTCAAGATTTATCGGTTGCTCAAAATTCACAGTATAAAACCCATCATCTTCAAAATAAACATCTTCCTTATGAGCAATTAAAGTACCGGAATCGGGAATATTATTTAAATCATTTACATTGCCGGGATTTACTTGAGATAATTTAAAAACTTTGATATCCGCAGTTAAGTTCTTGTTTCTGATTCCAAAAGAAACTGCCACTAATTGTTCTTGTTTTGTAGCACTGGATAATTTGGCTTCATAAATAGCACCATGGGCATCGGTGACATACTGCGTTTCATTATCGGTTATTTGTCCATCATAATAATAAATATTTTGATAATTATCTTTTAAATCCATATCAACAACATAAAGATTGTTGCTTAAATAAGAATTATATGAAAGATAAAAACAGCAAGTGCCGTTTACACCATCATCACCACCAGGTCCCCAACTGTTTTTCACAATCCATGCCCCATCTGATGTAGGTTGATTAGGTCTAAACTTGCTCTTAGAAATACTATCATCCCAACCAACAATAAGTGAGGCGTGGCCAAGAGAAGTTCCATCACTATGATAAACATAGTCTTGATAAGCATATTGCGGTGCCTTATATTCCATTGTCACCGCGCCATATTCTAATATTGCTCGCTTAATAGCTTCTTTGCTATGTTCTATCTGTTTAAATCCATGAACAAAATATTTAGACTGAGTTATCCCTTTTTTTATATTTTCATCATTTGCATAGCTGTAATTTTTTTGATTATTAGGAGAATAGCCTTGTGACATAGCCATAAAAGCATCATGAGCATGTCCGCCATTACTTCTCCATGCCGTATTACTATACTTATCATTAGTGGTAAGATATAATGGATCATTTTGTCCATCGCGATTAAACCGAATGTAAGCCGCTTCTATCTCATCCAAATCAAGATTATTTTTATTTACTGTTGGATCAATTCCATCGCGCAAGATATTTGCTTCCATTGCCCCAATAGCCGCATAAGCCCAGCAAATGCCTAAACTTCCTTGATTTCTTTCCGGGGTAATATAGTCAAAATCTCTACCATCAAATCTCGCAAGATTACTGGCCCAATAATTTAGTTGCTCTTTACTTGAATTTTGAAGATCACTTAATGCAGCAGGTGGTTCTTGAGAAACATTTTCGTTTTCTAATGAACTCGCAAACACATTAGAAATTTTATTAGAAAAAGTAATCGTGCAAATTGTGAGGAAAAGGATTTGAAATAAACTTGTTATTAAATATTTTTTCATAATTGAATTAATGTTACAAAAGAATTAAGCAAAAGTCAAATATGGTCATATTTAAGATTGCATTAAGAAAATGTAGGTAACAAAATAAAAAAGGAAAGCTTATACTTTAAGCGACAAAACCAAAGGAGAAGCTTTCCATGAATAATATAACATTAAACGGTCATAACTTTGAAGAACTTAGATATAAACCTGACTCTCTTAAAAATTAGTATAATCATGATTATCTTGGTTGTTCGCAAGAATGTATGAATTCTCATTACTTTGCTTCTAGATTAGATAAAAAGCCAAATACTTTTACTAATAAATCTCTTGATAAGCTTTGTACCATCATTAACGCCAAACATAATAATCTTTCTCTTAATATCAATTTAAATGAAAAATATTATAATCAATCTTCTATTACTTTATCTCCTGATTGGTTATTCGAAGAAAATCATCGTTATATTGAGTTCAATAATCATCTTCTTAGAAATACTTTACGTAATTTATCTGGTTTATAATTATTTAAAATTTTCTCGAAAAATAGAAGGAGAACACATTTCCCCTTCACACCACTTTGTTTTTTATTTCCTATTAGCTTTTATTTATTTTTAGTCTATTATTTCTTTAATCGCTTATTTGGCTTCCCTTAACCTACAAAATATTAATGCAGACAGCACGATTTTTTGCCAAAGCAAAACGATGAAGAACAAAAGAGGAAAAAATTTCTCAAGGAACTCGGAGTAATCCGAGTTTTTAAATATGTGATAAACTAAAACCATGAAAAAGTATTAAAAAAATTCCGATTTAAAGATAAATAAATACCTCCATCGTTTTCCCGAGCAATTAAAAGAAGCTTCTAAACACGGCAAACAAGTATTTTATAATACAGTTAGAAAATTAAATAATTCTTATTATGCTCGTAAATTAAATGGTAAAATTCATATTAAAGATATTTTTACTAGATATTGGCCTTCTTTTAAAGAAAAAAATTTAAATCGTTTAACAAGGCCCCGGCCTTATCGATTTCATAGAAAGTTTTATAACTTGTCATAATTTTGAAAATGGTTACCTTTATTATGAATGTCCCCATTGTAATAACTTGCTTTTATTTCTTTTCTTCATACTTTTGGTCGTGATTTAAAATGGCACCATCATTTACACATCTTACTTGCTGAAAGATACATTACTAACACCGGTAATATTAAAAAATATGATTATTTTCCCTTTGATTTTATTAGAATTACTTTTCAAAATAAATTATTTCATAATATTTATATGTTCTATAAAACTAATGTTAAAAATCGTAAAGAAACTCAGGACATGTATAAATTACATCTATCCCTTAAAACAAAATATGTTAAAGGTTATTATGTCTATGGTCGTAAGTTCTCTAATTGTCATACTACGACTAAAGATATCAAACTTTTAACTAATTATATCGCTCGTTATGCTTCTTCTCAGAAAAAAGAATCATTAACTTAGATTTAGTTAATGATACAATTACTTGGTTCAATGACCATCATGAAGATGATGATATTCAAGATGAAGAACATAAAAAGGAAGACAAATTATTACTGAAAGTGTCTTCTCTTTTATGGCTAAATTAATTATTTATATCCTGATAAAAATTTTCATTTGATTCGCTAATACGGTTTCTATTCTAACAAATTCAAAGATAAATTCTCTGATTCTTTTCTCTTTTCTAATGCACATCTTAATAAAATGAAAGATAATACTTTATGGACAAATAATTTATTATCTTCCTTTGGTTATGACCCTACTCTTTGTGAATGTGGTCATCATATGCTTATTAGTATTGAATTATCTTATTTCCCATGAGGTCCTACTTATGAAACTTAACTTTAGAATTATTAAAAAGAAAATTGATTCTGAATTCCTTCCTGAGGATTTTAATTCTTTATTAAATGATGATTATTATGAAATTATCAATATGAAATGTCTTCATTGTAATTTTGAAGAAGACATGGAGCTGATATTGTTTTAGAATGCTTTAATCCTCGTCGTGAAGACTTCCCTTGCTTTATTTGCCCTCATTGTAATCATGGTGATCTTGTCCCTAAGGATATTTATGACCAAATTAAAGGTAATTTCATTTACAAATTTAATAAATAGTCCCTACTTCTTTATTTTTTTATTTTTCCTTTCAAATAGAATTTCCTAAACAACATAAAAACGGGCGGAAAATTCCCGCCCGAAAAACGTCAAGCCTCATTCGGCTTCAAAATAGAATTCATGCCCCATGCAATAAATCTTATCCTTCCAGTCATATGCGTATAAGGTAAAATTCTGATCGTTGCCGTCTTGCATCTCGACATAAAAAGTGATGCTCCTTTCGGCTATATAACTATAATCTATATCTTTCACACCGTCCGTAACATTATAAAATACGAAATAGGCATCGCCGTCCACAGAAGTCACAAACGCATCCGTCGCATCCAAAGGCTCGGTCAAAGAAACAACTATCCTTGATTGAGGCGTAAAAGGTGTATCATCTTTATAGTCTTTTATATTAAAATCACCCGGTTGAAAATCAAGAGAATAATTCCGCCAATCCTTGCAAGCAGAAAGGCAAAAGCCTACGCATACCAAAAAAATCGTTAAAATCAAACGTTGTGTTCGCATCCGCATCTAACCTCACCATCCACCATAAAGATTTCTCTATGTACATGTTCCGTTTCTTTGCAAATTATCGACCAGTCATATCCAGTTAAAAATGGTCCGTCTATTATTTTCATAATTTTTTCTCCTATTTTTTGTTAATATTTCGTACAAGTGAGGATTATTATTTTTCTCTGAGGAAGCCCATTGGTTTAATCTTTTTTTAATTATATCATTATTATATGTAAAAGTCAAATGTCAAACTGCGGCTGATTGCATTTGTTAAGTGACAAAGTAAACGCAACGGAAGAGAGATATTGACAAAAAGACAATTTGATTATTTCCTTT
>CANQQL010000036.1 GCA_947625975.1 uncultured Bacilli bacterium | reverse complement strand
AAAAAATTCTTTATACATAGTATAAAAACTTCTTGTTTTATCTTCATTTTCGTTTTTTATCTGTCAAAGAACCGATGTTCAATTCCGATTTGAATAATTTTTCTTTCATCAAGAGTTAAATGTTTATTGTCATGGATTTGTTTTGACATATTTATATACCTCACTTTCTAAGTCGAAACACCCATCAATGTTATTATAAAAAAATGAATTTTGTCTTACAATTTTATAACTGGATTTTTGTGTATGACTTAATTCCGTCCTTTTATATTGATTCTGGATTTTACTTTTTCAATTTACGTTTTTTTGTTTTATAGCGGAATTTAAAAATATTTCTTGACTTAGGCATTTTATTTTATTAAAATAAACAAGCGTAGAATTGCTTTATTAGTAATTTCTAAGCTATGCTTAGTGGAAGGATTAAGCGATTAATCCAATGACCACGGCACGGACAAAAAATCTATAGGAGGTGTGTCACGTGAGTAAAAAGATCGCTAAGGTTGTGAAAATGGAATTACCTGGTGGAGAAGCAAAACCAGGACCTAAACTTGCATCAGCCGGAATTCTTATGCCTAAATTCTGTACAGATTTTAACGCTAAAACTGCTGATCGTAAAGGTGAAGTTGTTCCTGTAATCATTACCGCTTATGAAGACAAATCATTTGACTTCGTAATTAAAACTTCACCAGTTGCAGGCTTATTGCTTAAAGCGGCTGGAATTAAAAAAGGTTCAGCAAATTCAAAAACCACGAAAGTTGCTAAAATTAGCAAAGATGATTTAAGAAAAATTGCTGAATATAAAATGCCGGATCTTAATTGTAACGATGTCGAAGCTGCAATGAAAATTGTTGCTGGAACAGCTCGTAACATGGGCATTGAAATTGACGAATAATTGCAGGTGGGAGGGGCAAAACCCGTTATCACCACTAAGGAGGAAATAAAATGAAGAAAGGTAAAAAGTATTTAGCTGTCGAAAAGACAATTGATGCCAATAAATTATACACAATTGCAGAGGCAGCTGAACTCGTCAAAACTACATCAACAACTAAATTTGATGCAACAATCGATGTTTCTTTCCATTTAAATGTTGATCCAAAACAAGCTGATCAAGCTATTAGAGGTACGGTAATTCTTCCGCATGGAAATGGCAAAACGAAAAGAGTGTTAGCAATCACAAATAAAGTTGATGATGCTAAAGCTGCCGGCGCTGATTTCGTTGGTGGCAAAGAGATGTTAGAAAAAATTAAAAACGAAAACTGGTTTGATTTTGATGTTATCGTTGCAACCCCAGACATGATGGGCGAACTTGGAAAAATGGGTAGATTATTAGGTCCAAAGGGTTTAATGCCAAACCCCAAAACCGGTACAGTCGCCATGGATATCGCCAAGGCTGTTCAAGAAATTAAAGCTGGTAAGGTAGAGTATCGTGTTGATAGAGATGGTAACATTCATGTGAGCATTGCTCGTTGTTCATTTGATACAAATAAGATTATTGACAATTTAAATGTTATTTGTGATCAAATCGTCAAAGTAAAACCAGCATCTGTTAAGGGTGTTTATATAAAAAATGCTGTAATCCATACGACCATGGGACCAGCTATTAAAATTACTTTTGAAGGTCGCATTTAATTTTTAAGGAATTCAATATACCAAAGACAGTAACGACGCTATTAGTTTAAAAATGTTACCGAGGTGTAGGATAAATTATAAAAAAAATGTTATTCTCTCGCTAAGCGAGTCTATCTCATTGTATATTGAAGCCTAATATAAAAAATTTAAGAAAGGTTAGGAGGTAGAACGATGAATCAAGAGATTTTACAAGCAAAAAAAGAAGTCGTATCTGAGGTTGTGGAAAACGTAAAAAACTCTAACGCAGTTGTTGTCGTTGAGTATCGTGGCTTAAGCGTTACAGAAATTACCGAAGTGCGTCGTGCTTTAAGAGCTGTAGATGGAAAACTTCGCGTTTACAAAAACTCTCTCGTTGAACGTGCGGTTGAAGAATTAGGACATACAGATCTTAAAGAAGTGCTCGAAGGGCCTAACGCAATAGTCTTTACTAAAGATACGATTGCAGGACCAAAAGTTATTGCAAAATTTGCTAAAAAACATGAACATCTTGTTATTAAAGGTGGACTTATCGAAGGTAAAGTTGCTACTGCTGATGAAGTTAAGACAATTGCAACGTTACCAGGACGTGATGGTTTGATTTCAATGTTCTTATCGTGCTTACAAGCACCTGTCCGTGGATTTGCCTGTGCTGTTAAGGCAGTCGCTGACAAACAAAACTAAAAATTAGGAGGAAAAAACAATGGCAAAGTTAACAAAAGAAGAAATTATTGCAGCTCTTAAAGAAATGACAGTCGTAGAATTAAACGATTTAGTCAAGGCTGTTGAAGAAGAATTTGGTGTTACTGCTGCTGCACCTGTTGCTGTCGCTGCTGCAGCACCTGCTGAAGAAGAAGAAAAGAAAGGACCAACAGAAGTCTCTTTATGGCTTAAAAATGTTGGTGCTTCAAAAGTACCTGTTATTAAAGCTGTTCAAGCAATTACAGGATTAGGCTTAATGGATGCTAAAAAATTAGTTGATTCAGCACCTGTAGCTGTCAAAGAACATATTTCACCAGTTGAAGCAGAAGAGCATAAGAAAGCTTTAGAAGCTGCTGGCGCTGAAGTCGAAGTCAAATAGTTTGATTTTACTTTGATAATTGATTTAAACCTGCTTTTTTGCGGGTTTTTATCGCTTTTATGGGGGTGATAAAATGTCGCATTATTTTGAGAACGATAAGACGTTAAAATCGTCTCCCAAATTAATAGAATACGAGATTTTTAATCGCCAATTTAAATTAAAAACTGACCTGGGAGTTTTTTCTAAAAACAGTATTGATGAGGGAACATACTCTTTCTTAAAAGTATTAATCCCTCTTCATTTATCAGGCCGAATACTCGATGTTGGATGTGGCTATGGAGCTTTAGGTTTAACACTTGCATCATTTGATGATAAATCAAATTATGTCTTAGTAGATATAAATGAGCGAGCAGTCGCATTAACTAAGGAAAATATTTTAAATTTAGACTTAAAAAATGTCACCTGCCTTCAAAGTGACATTTATCAAAATGTGGAGGGATATTTTGATAGTATAGTTATAAATCCTCCTATTCGTGCTGGCAAAAAAATTATTTACCAGATGTTTAGAGAGGCTTACGACTATCTTATTGATGGCGGTTCATTATTTATTGTTATTCGTAAAAATCATGGTGCTTTTAGTGCTAGAGATTATATTACGCAAGTCTTTGGTAATTGTTATCTTTTAAAAAGAGATAAAGGTTATTACATTTATCAGGCTAATAAAAATAAATGTTGAACTAATTTTAATATGAGAGGGGCCATTATATGAATTATAAAAATTATAAAAAATTAAATAATGATCGTATTGATTTTTCAAAAATTTCGGGAACTTTAGAGTTACCATATTTGGTAGAAATTCAAACCGAATCATACAAAGAATTTTTAAAGAATGGAATTGAGGAAACTTTCCGAGATGTTTTCCCAATTTCTAATTACGCAGATGATGTATTTATCGAATATGTAGGTCATAGATTTTTAGAACCAAAATATGATTGGTTAGAATGTAAAAATCGTGATTTAACTTACTGCGCTCCTTTAAAAGTCACTTTACGTTTATGTTTTAAAAATACCGGTGAAATTAAGGAAAAAGAAGTCTTTATGGGCGATTTTCCTTTAATGACTGATAGCGGAACATTTATTATAAATGGTGCAGAACGTGCTATTGTATCACAAATTGTTCGTTCGCCTGGTGCATATCTCAAAAAAGAGTTAGATCACAAATCAGGTAAATATATTTATGGTGGAGATCTAATTCCAACCCGTGGTACTTGGCTACAATTTGAATCTGATTCTAAAGATATATTATCAGTTAGAATCGAACGTCAAAGAAAGATGCCCGCTACGATTTTATTAAAAGCTTTGGGACTAGAAACTGCAGAAGTAATTGAAGAATTATTCGGTGACAACCCAATGCTTCAAAATACTCTTAAAAAAGATGCAGATACTAAAAATGCTTCGCGTGCTTTAAGAGAAATCTTTTTGCGTTTAAAACCAGGAGAGCCATATAATGAGGCAGGAGCAATAACATTTTTGACACAAAGATTATTTGATCCAAAACGCTATGATTTAGGACGCGCTGGTAGACATAAATATGTTACAAAATTGGGCGTTTATAATAGATTGCCTGGCCGGGTTTTGGCAGAACCATTAATCTCTGCTGATGGTGAGGTTGTTTATGATAAAGGTACTTTATTAACAATCGAAATGGTAAACAAACTTGCTGAAGAGAAATTTTTTGAAAAAGGAGCTCACACAAGAGTTCTTGAGACTAATACGAATTTAGATACACATAGTAAAGTAAATATCGTTAAAGTATTTGTGGATGAAGAACAAAGAAAAACCGCAAATATTATCGGTACTGATTTAGATGAAACACTTAACTGTGCGACAATTTCTGATATCGTTGCGACTTTTTCGTATTTTATGAATATTATTGATGGCTTTGGTGATACCGATGATATCGATCACTTAAGCAATAGACGTATACGATGCGTCGGAGAATTAATACAAAATCAATTCCGTGCGGGATTGACGAAAATGGGTAAAGCTGTTAAGGATAAAATGTCAATTTCTGACTTATCAGAAGTTACACCACAACAATTAATTAATATCCGA
This sequence comes from uncultured Bacilli bacterium, assembly GCA_947625975.1. Taxonomy (GTDB): domain Bacteria; phylum Bacillota_I; class Bacilli_A; order RFN20; family CAG-826; genus RUG131. The sequence continues at coordinate 6,377 of CANQQL010000036.1, read as the reverse complement.
CCGGTTACAAGCGCTGTAAAAGAATTTTTTGCAAGTTCTCAATTGTCGCAATTTATGGATCAAACCAACCCTCTTGCGGAATTGACAAACAAGCGTCGTATTTCTGCTTTAGGGCCTGGTGGAATTTCCAGAGAACGTGCATCATTTGCAGTACGTGATGTTCACTATTCACATTATGGAAGAATCTGTCCAATTGAAACTCCTGAAGGACAAAACATCGGTCTTATTAACAATCTCGCATGTTATGCTAAGATTAATAAATATGGATTTATTGAGACTCCATATCGACGTGTAGAAAAAGGAACATACCGTGTTTTGGAAGATGCTGATTACTTATCAGCAGATCAAGAAAAATTATATCTTATCGCAGAGGCTAATACCGAGTTAGATGAGAATCATTGTATTAAAAATGATATGGTAATTGCTCGTACTAATGGTGAAACTGTTTTAGCACCTCGAGATAAAATAGATTATATTGATGTTTCGCCTAAACAAATTGTTTCCATTGCAGCTTCATGTATTCCTTTTTTGGAAAACGATGATACAACGCGTGCCTTAATGGGTGCAAATATGCAGCGTCAAGCTTTACCTTTATTAAATCCACATGCTCCTTATGTTGGAACAGGTATGGAACATTCTATTGCCAAAGATTCCGGTATCGCTGTGGTTGCCAAAGTCGATGGCTTAGTAAAGTATGTTGATTCTAAGCGCATTGTAACTACATTAAATGGTGAAGATAAAGAATATCGCTTGCAAAAATTCATGCGTTCAAATCAAGGAACATGTATAAATCAACGTCCAATTGTCAAAATTGGCGATCAAGTAAAAGCAGGTCAAGTAATCGCCGATGGACCGGCTATGCAAAATGGTGATTTGGCATTAGGACAAAATGTAACAATTGCTTTCATGACATGGAATGGCTATAACTATGAAGATGCCGTTATAATGTCGGAAAGATTAGTAAAAGATGATGTATATACTACAATTCATATTGAGACATATGATTGTGAATGCCGAAATACTCAGCTTGGACATGAAGAATATACTCGTGATGTTCCTAATGTAAGCGAAGATTCTAAGGCATACTTAGATGAAAAAGGTATAATAATTCCTGGTGCGGAAGTAAAAGAAGGCGACATTTTAGTCGGTAAAATTACACCAAAAGGATTAACAGAACCCACCGCTGAAGAAAAATTGTTAATGGCAATTTTTGCTGATAAAACAAAAGATGGAAAAGATACCTCGTTAAGGGTACCTCATGGTGGTGCCGGTGTTGTTTTAGATGTGAAAAAATTTTCGCGTAAAAATGGTGATGAATTGCCACCAAAAGTGGATGAGATGGTTCGCGTTTATATTGTACAAAAACGTAAAATCTCAGAGGGTGACAAAATGTCCGGACGTCACGGTAATAAAGGCGTTATTTCCCGTATTTTACCGGTTGAAGATATGCCATTCTTACCTGATGGTACACCAATTGATATTATGTTAAACCCATTAGGTGTTCCATCCCGTATGAATATTGGACAAATTTTGGAAATTCATTTAGGTATGGCTGCTCAAAAATTAGGAATGAAAATCGCAACACCTGTTTTTGATGGGATATCTAACGAAGAAATTTTTGATTTAATGAATAAAGCAGGACTAAGTCCAGATGGTAAGACAGTTCTTTATGATGGTCGTACCGGAGATCGTTTTGATGAACGTATTTCTGTAGGTGTTATGTACATGATTAAACTTGTGCACATGGTCGATGATAAATTACATGCACGTGCGACAGGAACATATTCCATAATTACTCAACAACCTTTAGGTGGTAAGGCACAAAAAGGTGGTCAAAGATTTGGTGAAATGGAAGTTTGGGCTCTAGAAGCCTATGGTGCCGCTCATACATTGCAAGAAATGATGACAATCAAATCTGATGATCGTGTAGGACGTCGTAAGGCATACGATGCAATCATCAAGCAAAAAGATTTACCAAAACCAGGTATGCCGGAAGCCTTTAAATTATTAACTAAAGAATTGCAAGCTCTTGCTTTGGATGTCAGATTATTTAATGGCGAAGGCGAAGAAATTGATACTTCAGAGATATCAAAACAAGCTGAGGCGGAAGAACATCGAATCTCTCAAACAATTCGTGATTTAACAGAGAATGTGGGATTTGATGATGAAGACGCTGTAAGCATTGTAGAATCAATAAGAAATGAAGAATAAGGAGGCGCATTAGTATGTTTGATATAAATGATTTAAAATCAATTAAAATTTCTCTTGCTTCTCCTGAAAAGATTCGTGCTTGGTCACATGGTGAAGTAAAAAAATTCGAAACAATTAATTATCGTTCTCAAAAGCCAGAAATAGGCGGTTTGTTTTGCGAAAAAATATTTGGACCTTCAAAAGACTATGAATGTCATTGTGGTAAGTATAAAAAAATTCGTTATCAAGGTATTACCTGTGAAAAATGTGGAGTCGAAGTCATTTCAAAAGAAGTGAGACGTGAAAGAATGGGCCATATCGAGTTGGCTTCTCCGGTCACGCATATTTGGTATTTAAAGAGTGTCCCTTCTCGCATTGGGTTAGTTCTTGATATTCCTGCTAAACAACTTGAAGAAATTATTTATTTTGCAGCACATGTAGTCTTAAATCCGGGAACATCAAAGGTTTTATATAAATCTGAACATCTTTCAGAAAAAAATGGACCGGTTGAGTTTATTGCTGCTATAAAGGATTTTATTGAGACTTTAGATAAGGAAAGTTATGATTATACTCGTGCTAATGAGTTAATTGAAAAACTTGAAAGATATCCTCAAGAACCCTTTGACTTCCAAACTACAGCTGCATTTATTTCTAAACACACCGGTGCAGAATTTGGTGAAGGTGCCGAAGCAATAAAAAGATTATTAAAAGAAATTAACTTAGACGAAGTATCTGCTAAACTTCGGGCGGCAATAAAGGATTCTAAGAAAGATAAGCAAAGAAAATTGATGAAACGTTTGGCCGTTATTGAAGCTTTCCGTACATCTGGTAATAGACCAGAATGGATGGTTTTAGACTGCATTCCTGTTTTACCACCTGACTTACGTCCAATGTGTAAACTAGAAGGTGGCCGATTTGCAGTTTCGGATTTAAACGAATTGTATCGTCGTGTAATAACGCGTAATAATCGTTTAAAAAGATTAATTGAAATGGCTGCGCCATCTGTAATTCTTTTAAATGAAAAACGTATGGTGCAAGAGGCGGTAGATGCTTTAATTGATAATGGTCGTAGAAATAAACCTGTTCAAGGACCAAACGGACGAACATTTAAATGCTTAACCAGTATTTTAAAAGGAAAACAAGGACGTTTCCGTCAAAATTTATTAGGAAAACGTGTGGACTATTCCGGACGTTCAGTTATTGCTGTTGGACCAGATTTAAAAATGTATGAATGTGGCATTCCTCGTGAAATGGCAATTCAATTATTACGTCCTTATATAGTTTCTTTATTAATTAAAAGAGGCTATGCATCAGCCCATAAACAAGCTGATAAACTTATTGATAGATACGATGAAAAAGTATTTGATATTGTTGAAGAAATTATTGGGAATCATCCAGTTTTATTAAACCGTGCACCAACACTACATAGACTTGGTATTCAAGCTTTCCAACCTAAGTTAGTTGCAGGTCGCGCAATACGTTTGCATCCGCTTGTATGTACAGGATTTAATGCCGACTTCGACGGAGACCAAATGGCGGTTCACCTTCCATTATCCAAAGCTGCTCAAGAAGAAGCTATTGACTTAATGCTTGCAAGCAACAATATTTTAGGCCCTAAGGATGGTAAACCTATCGTAACTCCTTCTCAAGATATGGTTCTTGGTAACTATTACTTAACACTTGAAGCAACAAAAGAATATTTCTTAGAGAGAGCTAAAAAATGTGAAGCAATGGGTGATATGGAAGAAGCGGAACGATATTATATGTACGCTGAAAGTGAAGGTAAGGTCTTTAGAAACATTGATGAAGTTGATCGCGCATATTTAACAAAACAAGTTCATTTACATAATCGTATTGCAATTCCGGGGAAAGAAATTAATAAAGACAATTTAACCGAAGAGCAATATAATGGTTATTTGATTACTACAGTAGGAAAAATTATTTTCAATAAAATTTATCCGGCTGATTTCCCTTATTTAAACAATCCAGATAATAAAGCTAATTTTGAACACACAATAGCCGAAGACTTTGTCCCACGTGGAACAAACATTCGAGAATATATTGCATCTCAGCCAATTAGAAAACCATATTGTAAAAAGGATTTAGGAAAAATTATTGACCAAATCTTCCGTAGATATGGCACTACTAAAACATCTGTCGTTCTTGATAAGATGAAAGATCAAGGATTTAAGTATTCAACTTATGCTGGTATTACGGTTTCGATTGCCGATATTAATGTTGTTTCGGAAAAGAAAGAACTTATTGATAAGGGCGATAGAGACACAGAAAAAGTTAATGCTATGGCCAGAAAAGGTTACTATACTGATGCTGAACGTCATAAGAAAGTTATTGAGATTTGGGAAAATATTCGTAAGCAATTTGAAGTTGCTTTAAGAAAGCATATGGACACCGAAATCGATAACCCAATTTATATGATGGCTAACTCTGGTGCACGCGGTAATATTTCAAACTTTACTCAATTATCTGCAATGCGTGGCTTAATGGCTAACCCATCCGGCGATACTATTGAATTACCAATTAAATCTTGTTTCCGTGAAGGTATTAAGGTTTCGGAATTCTTTATTGCAACGCATGGTGCCCGTAAGGGTGGTGCGGATACCGCTTTAAAGACAGCAGACTCCGGTTACTTAACACGTAGATTAGTGGATGTATCACATGATGTAGTTGTGCGTGAAGAAGATTGTGGAACAGATGTCGGATTTGTGGTAGGAGAAATCAGAGATACTGCGCGTGATCAGGTAATTGTGCCATTAAAAGACCGCTTGGTTGGTCGTTATTCATTACATGATATAGTCGATGAAACCACTGGTGAAATTCTCGTCCCTGGTAATACTTTAATGACAGAGTCAGATGCAGATCGTATTGTCAATGCTGGTATTAAACATGTTGAAATTCGTTCGCTTTTGGGTTGTCAAACTCGTTATGGCGTATGTAAACATTGTTATGGCTTGAATCTTGCGACAGGCAAAGAAGTTGAAGTTGGGGAAGCTGTGGGTATTATGGCTGCTCAATCTATTGGTGAACCAGGTACTCAATTAACAATGCGTACCTTCCATACAGGTGGTGTTGCCGGTAGCGATATTACGCAAGGTTTACCGAGAGTTCAAGAATTGTTTGAGTCACGTATTCCAAAAGGAAGAGCGGTTATTTCTAAAATTGATGGTATTATTAGTGAAATCAAAGAAGATAATGGCCGTTACATTGTGACGGTTAAAAACAATCAAGAATCTAAAGTTGAGACTACAGACTTTGGTGCCCGTTTACGTGTTAAAACTGGTGATGAAATCAAAGCTGGTGATAAAATCACAGAAGGTGCGATTTATCCAGTAGAGTTATTAATAAATGCGGGTGTTCAAAAAGTAGAGAAATACATCATTAAAGAGGTTCATAAAGTCTATCGTGCTCAAGGTATTGAAATATCTGATAAGCATATCGAAGTTATTGTCTCGCAAATGCTGAGAAAGGTTCATATCCTCGATGGTGGCGATACAAAATTATTACCAGATACATTGGTAGACAAGGAAGCTTTTGTTGAAGCAAATACGGAAGTTCTATTAAATGGTGGAAAGCCTGCTGTATGTATTCCGGAAATATTGCGTATTACGAAAGCTGCATTAGAAACTGAATCCTTCTTGTCAGCAGCTTCCTTCCAAGAAACTGCGAAGATATTGACTGATGCTTCTATAAAAGGTAAGGTTGATACCTTGCATGGCTTAAAGGAAAATGTTATAACTGGTAAACTTATTCCAGCTGGTCGAGGCTTACTAAGTGAAGAGGAAGAAAATAGAATCCTGGAAAACTTTGAAGTTAAAAACCGTATGGATATGGTAAAAGCTCAATACATAGAAAAATTCGATCACAAATAAAATCTAAAAGTCATCTTGAAACTCAAGATGGCTTTTTAATTTTAAATTGTTTTTTAAATTTAAGCGGAAAATGCAGTGAAAAATTGTAATTGTAAAGTGAAAAGAGCAGATTAATGAAACATTTTTATTTAGTAAATGAGAAAGTATTTATGCAAAATAAATGTTAAAAAAGTGATTTTTTCTTACAATATTTTTAGCCTTAATTGTTGTAGTTCAATTAAGAGCTTAATTAAAATTTTAACTTCAAAAATTAAAAAACATTTTTGAAATAAAGAAATAACTTCAAAAATTAGGGCAAAA
>CANQQL010000035.1 GCA_947625975.1 uncultured Bacilli bacterium | reverse complement strand
GTCTTTTTGTCAATATCTCTCTTCCGTTGCGTTTACTTTGTCACTTAACAAATGCAATCAGCCGCAGTTTGTGTTTTTTTACAATAGTCTTGTTAAAAGTTTGAGATGATTATTTCTCAGCAATTAACACGACTATTTTTGTTAGAGGCACAAAAATAAAAAATTTATTTGTATAGTTCGGGAGGTAATAAAAGTGAGTACAAATGAAAAAGTAGAAAAGAAAAATGTCGAAGTAGAAAAAGTTGAAGTTAAGAAGTGTTTAAAAATTGAAAGAGAAACTTATCAATCAAAAAGTAAAGAGGAACGTTATACGTATTTTGTTAAAGGAATTTTACGAGGAAAAGAAATGCGTGCTTCTTTGATTCCAAGCGATGTGGGCGGTTATGAAGTGCTTGATTTGGTTTTTATAGGCACTAGTGAAGTTGATTTAATTGTTGAGCCTTTTGAAATTCCTAATAAAGATACAGGCGAAATAATAAAAGGTAATACATATATAGCTCGTGTTGTTGATAATGGGGAAACGTTTGAATGTCCTGTTAAACCGCGGGAAAAAAGCGATAAAGCAATTCTTGATATGCTTTTGGCAAGATTGTAGTGAAAAGTTTGATGTAATCAATGGTATGCCTCAACTATTGTTATATAGTCTTTATTTCATTTGAGGTAGAGACTTTTTCTTTAATAGAACGCCACAAAGCATAATGCTTTTTCCTTAAAGGGTTAGGGTTGGTGTTCGATATATATTTATTTTATTGATTGATTCTCTTTTATTGGTTTTCTCTATCGTATTAAGAGTAAAACCAAAATGAATAAAAAGATAGGTGATAAACAATTATATATGAGAAAAAAAATTAGAGTAGGAAAGGCTACTGATGGACTTGTTGGTGGTAGATTAAAAAAACCACGATATTATGCAGAAATTGATAATATAGGTGGAAATGTCGCAGTCTCAAAGATTATGTCACATTATGAAGATAATCCAAAGCATGTAGAAAGAATGGAAAAAGGTTTAAGAACAAAAATTAGAAATTTTGGTGATAAAAGTGTTTTAGATAGAAGTTTGTATGTGGAAAAAGTAGATAAATCACCTATTAAAGAGAGTGAATTAGATTTTATAAATAAACCATTTGAATTTGATGAAAATCAAAGTAGAAAACTTAGAAGATTTGTGTTTTCATCTAAGGTAAATCGTGATAGATATTTCAATTATATAAATAAATATAAAAAAAGGAAGTGAAAGATATAGCCCTTACTTCCATGTGAGTGCTAATTCTACCCACCTGTATTTATTACGTTAAATGTAAAGGGTCCGCTATATAAACCTTGTTCATATTCTAATTTGTCAAAAATTAAAAATCAACAATTAATTAATAATTTTATCAAGAAAGTGAGGTGAAAATTTGAAAAAGCAAAATGTTTATGTTCCAGATCGTGGTTATGTTCGATTAGGAAAAAAGAAAAGAGTATTACATTCAAAAGTGCCTAAAAGCTTTAGTGGTTAATGTGAATTGAAAAAATTAAAAAAGATAGGTAATTAAAAATCTTGTGAAAAAAAAGTAGAAAGGAAATATATGAATAAATTTAATTTTTTAAAAGAATTTAAAAAAACAATGAATCATATGTCGACTTGCGAAGATGATATTAAATTTAAAGAGTCTTTATATGGTTATGAATTATCAAATGGAAAAAAGAAAATGAAAGTTCTTTTTACTCCTAAAAAGGAAGATCGTTCATTACATATGTCTAAATCAAAGGATGGCTCTAAAACTTTATGGGTTGGAAAATATGATTGTTTAAATTATATTGCTATTCAAAATTCAATTCATGATTTTTTCGGTAAGGGAAAAAATCGATTTTAAAAAAAATAGTCTACGGACTTAAAAGGAGGAAATTAAAAATGAAAAGAAAACAAAAAAATATATTAGTTGGAGTAGTTGCAGTTTTAGCTACTGCTCTTATAGTAGGCGGATTAGGAGCATTAACGAAAGGATTTAGAGAATGGGGGAAAAATCCGACATCAGATCAGATTAATGAAAAAGTAGAAGATGAACGAGTTGGATTAGTTAAAATTGATTTAACAAACGATGTTAGTGGTTCAGCACTTAACGAAATTACAATAATTAGTTTCTTGAATGAAAAATTGGAAGAACCAATTTTTAAAGAAGTAGCTAAGCCAGAAAATACTTATTTAATTGAAAATGTTTATAAAGATAATGGCGGGCTTAAATTTGGATCACAAAAGAATATTGGTTCATTTACAATTAATTTAGTTGAAGATTATACATTTAATCGCTGTAAAATTGTTGGCCGTAATTATTCGGCTTTGAATAATGAATCTGGTATTTATAGTTGCGATGAAACTTCTATTATTGTAAATGGCTCGGAAAAGCAGACTTTTAAGACAAATGCGGAAGATACTACTTTAATCGCTCCTACTCAAGAGAAAAAGTTTAATTTTGCGGATTCTCAAACTCAATTAAAAATTGAAACAGAGGGAAAGCGTTGCACTTTGTTTTCAATCGAGTTATGGACTGAAGTAAGAGAAGTTTCTAAATAGAGATTTTTATGCGAAGAAGTAATAAAAGTTTACTTTCCTATTGGAAAGGTGAAAAAGAAAATGCATTCTTTTATAAAAATTATAAACGAATGGCATATTGTGATAGAAAAATAAATTATTATTCAACGCTTAGAAATTTTAATAAAAAAAGGGAATGTTGATTTTTCAACATTCTCTATTGTTGATTAAAGAAAGGATATAAACATGAAAAAAATTTTTAAAATTATATTAAGTATAATTGGACTTGGAGCAGTATCGTTATGCACAGCGTTAGCAATTAAAACGCCTAATGCTTTTAAGGAATTGTTTGGTATAAATCAAAAAGATAGTGTTATTCAATCAGTTCCCTATTACGTTAATTTTGGGGATTTAGGAACAAGTGATTCATCTTATAAAACACAATATTTTAATTATGCCAATCGGCAATGGTATTTATCGTGGGGCAATCATGGTCAACAGAGTGATCATGTCGTTTCAGTCGATGATGTTCGAGAATCATTTAATATGTTGCTTGGTTGGAACGCAACTAAACATCCTACATATGGATCATACTCTTATGTTGAGCAAGTTATGAAAAATATTAAGGTAGCCGATGAAAGCTTTAATTATTCTTATTTGATAATGGATTTTGATTTTAATTTGAATCATCAAATGGAATGGTCTTTTAGTGCTTTTGAAAATTTAGCTAATAGTGATACTACTTTATATTTGATTAGTTCTCATGACAAAGGAACTTCTTGGTCTGTCGTTAATAAAACAGAAGATGTTTCGTTATTAACAAAAGATAATGAGTTAAAATTCGAATGTGTTGAAGATAGTGTTGTTTCTAGAATGTCAAGATATGGTCTGGTTTTAGTTAGCAATGCCGAATCTGCACGAATTGAATTAAATCAATTTATCGTGAGTAGATTATCATTAGCTTAGGGGTATATGTAATGCGAAAAATTGTATTAACAACATTAATTGTTGGTTTATTAGCTGTTGGTGGTTTGGGAGTATATTTTCTTTCAAAAGAATTTACTCATATTGAGAAAAATCAAAATGTAAAGTTAGAAAATAAATTAATGATTGGAACTTATGCAGAATCCGAATCCACAACAAAAGAAAAGTCTTTAAATAAAATTTATATCGAAGTTGTTAATAGTGGCGATGTGGTCGAGAAATTGACTTATCAAACGGATGATAAATTGCTAATTAAAGATGAAAATTTTGAAAATTGTGTTTTTATTGATTTAAGTGATTTAATTTTTAATTATACAAATGATTTAGGCGTTCATTTTTGGTCTTTATCGAATCCGAGTAAAAATTATGTAAGTGTAAGAACTGAATTTTTAATGGGTGGTTTTTTAAGCGAAGAAGTTAAGATAACCGATTGCGGAATCTACCTCGTTAATTTACCAACTAGAAATGGCGAAGTTCCACAAGTTGAGCATGCTTATATTTATCAAAATCAAAAAGTAGGGTGGTAAAAATGAAATTAAAAAAATATTTCGTAATGCTAATGATGATGTTTAGTTTAAATTCATCTATTCCATTATCAACTAGTTCAGTTGATAATGTTTCAATTATTGTTAACGATGAAAAAATACCACTTAGACAACGTGCTATAAAAAAAGAAAATGATTCATTAGAACAAGCTAATATTGAAACGACTAATGTTGATTACGATTTACGTTATTTGTATGGTGGCGAAAAAAATTATTTAAAATTTAATATTTGGGATTTAGTTCCAACTACTGAAACAAGCAAAGATACTTCTTATAAATTTTTATGTGCTAAACCTGTTGATAAAAATTTATATCTTTACATTTATAATGAAGATAATCGAAATGGCGATATTTTAAATGCACTTTTTTGCATAAGTAAATCAAAAGAACAAAATCAAGAAACAGGCGAATTCATTGAAGATTTTCGGCTTTACAATGCACGATTTATAAATTCCTATGGGTATAAAAAACGTTTTATTAAATTTGCAATTGATGACATAATAAATCTTGAAGAAGATGTAAGAATATTAATTGATTATGGAACTATAACTTATCAAGATGTTTCTACTTTAGAAAAATACTATAAATATATTTATAACATTAAAGATGAATTCTTTTTTAATAATTCTGATGATTTTACTTATGAATATTTTAAGGATGAATATATAAAAATTACAGATGGTTATGTTAGCGGTCAAATTGTAGGCAATACACCAATTAGTGGCATTAACAATTCAAGAATAGATAGATATTATAGTTATGATGAGAATTTTTATTATTTCTTTAATATGGATAAAAATGTAGATGATATTGTTCAAATTCAATATGATTATGAGTTAATATCATATAATGCTAAGTGGCATACTGGTGCTTTGTATAATGGTATATATAGTATTGATCAAGTTCCTTGTTATCCATATGATATGAGTGGCGAAGCTTATGAAATAACAGATGAGATTATTCAATTTTATGCTAATCAAAAAATTGATAGTGGTTATACATTAGTTGAAGTTGAAAGACCATGGTTTTTTGGTTGGAATCAAACGAAAAAATATAGTCAAGAAAATATTATTAATTTATCTAAATTAGATAATATTGATGATGAAGTTACAAGAAATTGGTTTAATGAAAAGAAAAATTATGAGGGTAAAAATTATAAATGGTGCTTTAAAATTACATCAACTCAACGGAAAGCTATTCAAGCCGGAAGTGGTGGTAATTGGTGGAGTGATTTATGGGGCTATAGCGAAATGAATTCAAATTCATCTTGTCATGAAATAAAGCAATCAATGATTGTTTGGATGAAATGTAGAATAAAAAATAAAGATATTAGATTTAACGTATTAGACATTCCTAAAGATACATCTGAAATCGCCATTTTGTATATTCCATATGAAACTTTAGTAGATGTAGTTGTTGATAAAGTTGTTAGTTTTTGGGATTGGTTAAAAGGCTCGTTTAAAACGATAGGACAAAACATAGTTCCAATATTGATTACCATCGCTGTTATTTTAATTGTGGTCTTGTGTTGGCCGTTATTATCTTCGTTATTTGGAAATGTTAATTCTGTTAATGAATCAATCAAAAATAAAAGAACGAAGAGAAAGAAACGTAAAAAGTAGGTAAAACTATAGTCCATACTATAACATCTATTGAAAGTAAACATTAAAGTGAGGCGATTTTATGAAATTGTTAAAAAAAGTTAGTTATATAGCATTATTAGCCATAGTTTCATTAACTATTGGCTATTTTGTTTATTGTTTTACTCAAATTAATGGAAGCGTAGATCAAGAGGTTTTCAAACAGCAATTTTTTAGAACTAAAGATGAAAAAGGTTTTGTAAGCTTTGGTTCTTTTAAAAATACGGTTATTTGCTATGATGATGTTTATTATTTCATCAACGATCTTACTTATGATAATGGTATTTTTACATTACAAAATAGAGATAATGAAGAGGTATATAAAATAGTGGTTATAGATGAAGATACTATTTATTCAAGTGATTTTAATTCTTATTTTTATAACATTATTTTATTTAGCAATGAATAGAGGTAATTAAAAATGAAATGGAAAAAAACTTATTTAAGTGACTTTTATTTAGAAATAAAATACAAAATGGAAAGCGGAAAACAAGGCGTTTTATTAATTAATAGTGACTTGTTTTTATCAGAACTTTATCATATTTTGGTTTTTAAGAATAACTATTCGTTTCGTAAATATTTAGAAACAATATTTACTTTATATGAGAATTGCACTTTTAAGCTTGAAAATAGAGAATTCTGTTATTTTATGCACATATATAAAAAGTCTACTGCACCAAAATTAAATACTCTTTCAGATTATAAGAAATTTTATGAAGAAATTAGAAATTTTATTATGACAAAGGAAGAAGAAATTGAAGAATTACCATTTTAAGAGAGTGAGGTGTTTTAAATGGTAAATTTAAAAAAAGAATATTGGTTTATTTATAATAAAGAAATTAAACCTAGGCAAGATAATATAGTTTCTATGTTAGATGTCTGTAAAAATAGAATTTGTTCTTGCGATAATATTTATGAGTTAGCGGATACTTATAGTTCAACATTAAAATGTTTAGAAGAATTATTTGTATTTGAAGTTAATAAGTTGCAAATTCAAGCTAAATATAAGGATAATTAATTATGTTTAAGAAGTTAAAAGGTTTAGATTATAAATATTTTGTTTGTGTATTTATTACTATTGCTTTATTATTGTTAAGTTTTTTCTTTATTATTTCTTATATTAGATTATATGAAAGTATTAAAGATTTAGGTTTAAGCATTGCATATTACTTTTGCGAGTTATTGCAGATTCCTTATACTTTTAAACCTAGTATTAATAATATAAGTTCTACATCGCAATTATTAATTGATAACTTTAATATGATAGATTTTTCTAATTTTAAGTTATATTTTGGTATAGGTTTTAATGCAAGTTTAAATAAAGATACATTCTTAAGATATATAAATAATGTTTTAAGATTTTTATCTAGATTTTCAAAAGTATTAATATTTATTGTTCCTATAATTTTTTTAATAGTTTTAATGTATAGAAAATACTTTAATGAAAATGATAACGAGCCTAATAGTGATAGCAAAGCATTAAAAATGTTTAAGTGGCTGGAATTTAATATTTATATACCAATAAGAGAGTGGTTTAAATCGTTTGTGTTTTTTGTTCAAGAAAGAAAATATTTTATATACATTTGGTTAATTATTTTATGTTTGCATTTTAATTTATTTACTATAATTATAGAATTCTTATCATTTTATTTTTATTTTGCTGTTTCGTTTGATTTTTTATCAATTTTTAAGCAATTATATAAATTATTAATAGATTTAATACCAATATTACAAAGTGTTCCACTTCCTATTTGGTTATTATTAGCTTTATATATTTTTAATAACATCAGAAAAAACATTGCTTATCAAATATTAAATCATAATGAAATGAAGAATAGAGGTTTTATCAATTCCATAGGACAAGTCTGTATGGTTTGTTCTCCGCCTGGTGTTGGTAAAACCACTGTCTTAACTGACTGGGGGTTGTCGCTTGGTGTAATGTTTAGAGATAAGGCGCTTGAAAAGATATTAGAGAATGATTTAAAGTTTCCTTTTTTTCCATTTATTAATTTTGAGAATGAAATAAAAAGAGCAATTAATTTTCATCAGATTTTTAATTTAGCTAGTGCTAGATCATGGGTTATAAAAAAGAGAATTCGTTTTGAAAAGAGCAACAATAAAAGTAAATGTTTTGATTATGATTTTAATAAATATGGTTTGTATTATGATGATAATCTCAAAATAATGTATTTGTTTGATATGTTAGAGAACTACGTTCAATTATATTTTGTTTATGTTATTGAATGTAGTTTACTTGTTGCAAATTATAGTATTAGAGAAGATGATATATTGCAAGATTTGGGAAATTTTCCTATTTGGCATAGTGACTTTTTTAGAGTTGATACACGATATGCAGAGGCTTATTCTAGGCACGCACACATTATAGATTTTGACATGTTGCGTTTAGGTAAAAAAGTTATAGAAGATAACGAAAAAGCAAATGCTTTTGAATTTGGCGTTATTGTAATGACTGAGGGTGGTAAAGAAAGAAAAAATACTATTGAGTTAAAAGAGGTAAAAAAGAATGAGGGAATGGCAAATCAAAAGAATGATTTGTTTAATATGTGGCTAAAAATGGCTCGACATTCTGCCACGATAGATAATTTTCCATTTATTAAAGTAATAATAGATGAACAAAGGCCAGAATCTATGGGTGCAGATGTAAGAGAATTATGTGAAAAAATTGTTTTTATTAGTAAGCAAGAAGAAACAAAAACACCATTGATGTTTTTCTATCTTGAAACAATTATATATGACTTTATAAAAGGTAGATTTAATAATTTTTATTATAGATATAGATTTGTAAGAAGTGATAATACGTTATTAATGTATTTAGCTAAAAAGATAGTAAGTAAGTATATTCATTATTATGATAGGTTAAAAAATACGTTTAGTTATAATAGATTAATTTTAGAAACTGAAAAAGGTACTTTAGATAATAATTTTGAAAAGCATTATTATTATAAATCACATAAAAAAATATATAGTAAACGTTTTGCAAGTGATTGTTTTAGTGATTTTTTTGTTAATAAAGGCCTAAGCAGTAAATTAGGCTTAATGGATTTAGAAGAATATGAAACCGAAAGAGCAACACTTGATGAATTAAGTTTGCAAAAATCATATTTCATTATGGATTTATTAGAATATACACAAAAGGAGTAATTAATATGGCTACAAATCTATATCGCATTCACAATGATAGTTCGCATTATATTGGTGTAAAATACATTAAAACAAATAGCGAAGAACCTATTTTAAATAGTGAGGCGAATTTAAAAGACTTTAAAAGCGAATTTAGCTTAAAATTTGGATATCGTAGAGTTAGAAAAAATTTAAAGGAAAATGAAGAAAGTGATATAGACAAAATATTTAATGAGGCTTATTTAAAGGCTTTAGAATTTAAGAAAAAAGAACGAGTAAAAGTAATGCTAAAATTTTTAAAAGAAAATAATTATATTGTAGCGGAAAGTATCGTTATTAGTTATTTATATAAAAAAAATAAAAATTTTAAATCACGAATAGATAGATTTAAAAAGAAAGCGTTGAATAATAAATGGAATTATTTTGTAACTATTACGTATGATGATTCAAAACACGATGAATTTAGTTTTAAAGAAAAATTAAAAAAATGTTTAGCTAATTTGCATACTAGAAATGATTATCGTTATATGGGAGTGTTTGAGCGTTCAAAAATTGGTCGATTGCATTTTCATGCTTTAATGTATATACCAAAAGGCGAAATGGTAGGGGATTTAAAAGTAATAAACGATTATTCAACTAGCGATAAGAAAATGAGAATTACGCATATTAATACTTTTTTTGAAAAACGTTTTGGTAGGAACGATTTTGTTCGTATTAATTCAAAAGAATTAATGCACGATAATATTATTTCTTATCTGCTAAAATACATCAGTAAAAGTGATGAACCTATATTTTATAGTCGAGGGATACCAACTTATTTATACGTTCAACTTTCAGATGATGAAGTTATATTGCAATTTGGTGATTTATTATTAAAGTATATTTTTACGGATGATATATTAGAACATCATAGTTTAATTAAAATGAGGTGTTAATTACTAATTTATGTAATTGTAGAAATTTAAAATTAATCATACGTGAAATTTCAAAACAAAAAATATGTCGTAGGGGAATTAAGGGTAGACATATTTTGCTTGTTTTTTTGGAACAAAAAAATTTTGAGATTTTACGCTAAACCCCTTAAATTAATTTTCGATTATTTTTTAGCCACAATATAAGAACGTGTGGCTTTTTGTAGTGTATGCAAAAAAAGTAAAAAAAGTTTTTAATATAAAAACATAATTACGGCAAAAGCATAAAGGCAAGTTCGCCGTTGATTTTGCCGTATGTTTTATATAAAAAACTAGGCATAACACACCTTTATATTGCCGAGCCGTAGGCGAAGGCACTTGTTTAAATATAAAGGTGTGTCTAATTCTCAAATTAAAAATTAAATGTTAAAATGAGTTAAGTGAGGGTAGTAAAGTTATGTTAGTTGAAGTAGAAAAGAGACATTATCACAATAATCCGTATAGTGCTAGGGAAAAATTAAAAGCACTTAATTTGTTAAAGCTGTCAAGTATAGAGTTTGTGGCGCATAGATATCATTGCACTATACAAACAATTTATCGTTGGAAGAGAATTTATAACGGATCTATTGAAAGTTTAGAAAACGGAAGCTGTCGGCCAAAGACACAACATCCTAATTCTCAAACCGATGAAGAAAAGAAACATATACAAGATTTAATAAAGCGTAATCCTAATATAGGCCTAAATGAATTATATGGAAAGTTAAGGATTAATTATGGCTATTGTCGGAATCCTGTAACTCTTTATCGTTATTTAAGAAAAAATAATTATTTTAAAAATCTTTCAAAAAATAGAAAAAATTATAGACCGAAGAAATATGATACTCCTATTCATATTGGTGAAAAAATGCAATTAGATGTAAAAGTTGTTCCTTATGACTGCAGGACAAAAGAAGTTCCTTTTGATATGAAGTTTTATCAATATACAATTATTGATGAAGCAACTAGAGAAAGATTTATTTATCCGTACAAAGAGCAAAATGCAGATTCGACTTGTGATTTTGTGATACGTGCTATTAATTATTTTGGTTATACTCCTAAAATTATTCAAACTGATAATGGTCAAGAATTTACTTTTTTAAAGCAATTTGAAAAAATACATAAGTTTGATTTGCTTTGTAAAAAATTAGGCATTGAGCATAAACTTATTAAACCTCGGACACCAAGACATAATGGTAAAGTAGAACGTAGTCATAGAAATGATAATGAAAGATTTTATAGATATTTAAAATTTTATAGCTATGAAGATTTAGTTAATCAGATGAAACTGTATTTAAAGCGTTCTAATAATATTCCTACAAGTGTTTTAAATTGGAAAACACCAATAGAGAAAAGAAAAGAACTATTACAAGATTTAGGTGTTGTTGATTAAAAATTATTTTGTTATAATTACACCAATTGAGGGGGTAATTATAATGATATTTAAATTTTTAACGGATGTTTTAGACTCTGCAAAAGATACATCTGAAACTACTATTATGGAAATTCCATATAATACATTGGAGTGGTATTGGGTATTATTAATAGTAGTGGTTTTAGTAATGTTAATTTTTGGAATTAAGTATTTTAAAAAGTTAAATAAAAAAAAGAAAATAGTAAATTAAGCATCTGTTGATGCTTTTTTTAATTTTTTTAAACCTATAAGGTTTATTTTGTTTTAAAAAAAAGTTTTTTTAAAAAGAGATTGACAATTTATCAGATTAACAATACTTTAGTAAATGTGTTAATCACAATCGAAAAAGCAACACATGACGGACAAGGGTGTTGCGATATGA
>CANQQL010000034.1 GCA_947625975.1 uncultured Bacilli bacterium | reverse complement strand
ATCTCTATTTTGAAGTTACTTTTTTTATTGTGCTTTTCGTCTTCGAATTTTTGAAGTTTTAATTTTAATCAAGCCTTCTTATTTTAATTTTACTTTAAAAGAATAAATTTAAAATACCTTGCGAAATATACAAGTTTAAATTTTTAAGGGCGATTAAAAATTTTAAATTTACGAAGTGCTATATCTATTAAATAGATTAGTAAAGCACTAATAAATAAGAATTGTCGAGGATTAATAATTACTTTAACCAAACTATAATCATTATAAATTTCTGTTGCGTCATAAATAAATCTGTTATATAGATCATCTTCCTTTGCTTCACGAGTTGATAAGGCTTGCATTAAATTTTGACCAGTTGTATAATCTGTCAAGTTTTGGGCGAATTCTTTAGAATAAGAAAAACTATGATAAACTTTGTTAGAATCAATAATAACATCTTGAGGAATATCTGCTACACTTTTTATTGTGGCATCCATAAAATTAAAGGCAGATTTTACTTTTAAGACGTTTATTACATAGACGCCAAAATCTTTATTAGCAAAATTAAAACGATTTTGAGAAAGAGATAAAGAATTTAAATCAAATTTTAGCGATGGACTACTGTTGTTTGGAGTTTCAACCAAAGCAATAAGTTTAGTATTTTTATTTTTATCATTATCATAATCATAGACATTTACCTGTGTATTATAATTGTCATCAACAATAGTTACATCTAAATTACTTGTTTGCATTTCAATTACTCGGCATAAATCGTTGGTAATGTTTTTAATCAATAATCGTCCCACATCACTATTAATTAATGCTTCTGACCAGTACCCTTCTAAATCAATCATTATAGAGCCTACCTTGCCATTACCTAATTTCCATTCAGCATATAATGGTGAGGAATTGGCAAGTATTGGAGCCACAACATTACTATTAATTTTTAATTGTGCTGGAAAATAGCCTTTTAAAGTCAAATCATTCAATTTAGATTCTGATATACCATCTAAAACCGAAGTTTTAGTTCCAATAGTGGGTGAGAAGCTTTTATTAGAAATATCTTGCAAATCACTTAATTTCAAATCTTTAACCATCGGTCCCTCTAAAGTATATCGATCTGTTCGCGAAGCAAAAACTGAAGTTCCTTCTCCTAATTTTGCTAAATTTTCCATGTTTTGTTTATTAATTTGATAACCTTTTACTGTGTAATCATGATTAAAATAATATGGTGTATTTGTATCTCCATCAAAATAAATTAAATTTTTATAATATGTCATTACTGTCATTGTAATTCCATAATCTTCATGAGCTTGTTGAATTATTGGACCATAAGAATCAAATTTATCACCAGGTCCACCATCTGATAGCAATACAATATGTTTTTTCACAATATTTGAGTTACTTTGCCTTAAAATATCAACAGCATGTTCCAAAGCCGGGGCATATTTTGTTGAAGCATCCAAATCTCGTTTTGCTGTCGAATCTAAAGCTGCTTCAATAGTTGCTCTTTGTGTCATAGGCACCAAAGGATTATCCGTTGCTTGCTGATAATCTTCCCTAAGCAAAACAATCCCAACATAATCGCGATTGGATAAATAATTCAGGCTATGCTTCGCATCTTCAACAGCAATATAAATAGGCGCCCCGGTAATACTCGCCATTGAGTCCGAGGTATCAACAACAAAAACAATTGCAACCGCTGGTTCAAATTTTTCAAAAGTTACGGGCAACATAGAAGCATATTTTGAATTGCTATTGTTTTCTTGATAAGTATGTCTGATTGCTACTTCCGTATTGGGATCACGAACATCAGGCGTGGTTAAGACTTCACCCTGTTCGTTTTTTTCGAATCCTCCCACAGTAAAAACACCGCCACCTAAAATATTAGTATAATCATAGATATTCTCTTGAAAGCTTTGACTCATGTCTTTTTCTGCAATGTTATAAATAATTATTTCATTATATTTAGACATTTGCTCTAGTGATAAATTATTAGCCTCATTGATACTTAATTGTTCAATTTGAATATGTTCATTTTGCGATGCATCCGTAATTAAATTTTTTAAATTTTCCGATTCACCATGATAATGTTCAACAATAAGCATCCAATTACTATTTAAAACATCATAATAGGAATAAAATAAATTATTTTCTTCAACCATATCACTTGCCGCTTCCAAATGGAAACTAAGCTGATGATATCCCGGAGTATCAAACATATGCGTCATGGAGACACTTTGATTACCCAAACATAACTTAATATTTTCTTTTATTTCACTTTTAATAACTCCATCCACATCTTTATCTTCTAAAATTAACTTAACGTTTTCCGTACTAATAAACGGACTTGTTACATTAATTGTCAAATTAAATTGTTCATTTGTAGCAAGAACATTTTCCGGATATTCAACACCGAGAATGGCAATATCTTCGTAATTCCTCTTGGGATAAAAAGAAGTATCAATTTTAACACCATCACGAATAATTGCTTTAATCGCACTAACGGCATCTCCATCCGTTTCTAGTCCATCACTAATAAGTAAGATTTTTGCGCTTTCTGGATTTTGAATTAAGCATTGACTACGATTAGCAGGATTATAAGCCAAGTTTAAAGCTTCCGCAATATTTGTAGCGCGATTATCAATCGTATTTTCATTACTTATCGATAAATATTGCTGATAAGCTTCTTCCGCCTCATAATATCCCATTTCTAAAGCAATTTTTTGATTATAAGCAAATAAAACAACTGCAACTTGCGCTTGATAACCATTTTCTAAAAGAACTTTATGTACAAAGTTGTCTGTCTCGTTTTTATTATCTTTATAGGTAAATGACTGATCCACTAAAACCACGAGTTCATTATGGGGACAAACTTTTTCGTAAGTTAAATTAAATCCGGAAAGAGCCACAATAAGAAGAATCATGACAATTGATTGTAGCACTGTCGATATGATTTGATTTAAACTAGGACGAGAGGTTCTTTTCTTAAAGAAAAAAGCTCCAAATATGAATGCGAGTGCAGGAGCTATTAACAAAAGCAACCAGGCACTAACAGAAAATTCGATTTTTGTATATACCATCTTTTGTTCCTCCTAAATAATATATTTAAATTGCAGATACCATTCGGCAATTAAGCAGATAAACATCGCTAAAATAATATACATACTTAAATCATGTCCAATTTCTTTTGTCAGTTCTTGATTATCTAAAATAATTCGGAACTGAGAAATTTCGAATATCGAACTTTCTTTAGAAGGAATATGAACATATACTTTGCGCACTTCATCGGGTTTATTTAAACCAAATTTTGTAATGAAAGTATATGTACCGATATCTTCAAAACGGTAATCTAAAGGAAAGTCACCTGTAAAGGTGTTCAGTTTTTTATCTTCATAATAAAGATCTATAGAAATTCCTTTACAACTAATTTTTGCTGTTTCATTAGCCAAATAATCATATTTTACTAAAGTTACTGGCATAAAATAATTTAGTAAATTATATAGAAATATTTGAAAACTACGTCCATAAAAATTGGACATATTAATGCTGAATGGTAGCACAATGATTTTAGAATTTATATTATTTTGTACCAACATCAAGGGATCATTATTACAAAATAATACCGGAACAAATAAGGAATCAGAAGCCAGAGAAATGTTGCTATATTGAGTAACACCTATTGAGGATGGCTCAATATATTGTAATAAAGGTGTATCAATTTTCGAGCTACATGAAGTAAGAGTGGACAAAGTTGACATACCATTTAATGAAAGGCCAAGATTCAGTTCCTTAATTCTATCATCGGGATTACTTAAAATGACAATTCCATCATCCGGTAATCCTTTTTCAATAATCTCTTGCGGAATCGAATGTTCAAAAATATAAAAATCATAGCCGTTATTTTTTATTTCTAATCCATAATCAGTGTTTATTTGTTGAAATCTTATATCCCTATTTTTGCTCATGTTGTTAGCAAGATTGGAAAATCCATATTGCCAAAAAACATTATAAGTCTTACTCCAATATTCTATTTTTATCGTATCTTTTTCTCCGCCATAAACAAGATAATAATTGTCACTTAAAATAGAATCATTAAGGTCTGTCAGTTCTAGCCTAACTTCTTCATATGTGGAAAAGAACCAGTTATCTTTTCCTCCATAATCTTTATTAGTTGCGGTAATGGGAATTTCTAACGTGGTCTCATGATTAAGACTATTCTCATTCACTGCAAAATTTACCGGTACATTAAGCTGATAAGTTTGTTTAATTCCATCACCATTTTCGGCATTTTTTATCGTAACACTTAAATTAGTTTGTATTGTCACATTCCCGGAACATTTTAAGGTAACATCAAATACAAATTCATTGTTGATTATCGCAACATCGCAACCGGAAATACTTACATTCCATTCTTTTTCTATATTCGCAAAGTTAATCGCGGTAACCGCATTCCCTAAATCACCAAATTCAGTATCCGTATATAAGAAAATTTTAGCATAAGGATTTACATTTAATCTCTCTTCGGCAAGTTGTAAAGCTCCTTCTAAATCAGCTTCGCCGAAACTGTAAGTAAGGGAATTTAATGCTTTTTCTATTCCCTCTCTTTGCATAGGAGTATAGCCTGCAACTAAATAATTAGGATTTTCATTAGCAAGAATAATATATACTGTACTATCCTTATTTTTGAAAAGATTGTTAATATTCTTCTTCGTCTCCGCAATTGCCCTTTCCAAACGAGTGCTACCATCATTTTCATTGACAATTTTGCTTTTCATACTCATCGATGTATCTAGAATAATGACGTGTTCAAGATCTTTCATCTTAGCATCCTTAGAAAATAAAAAGGGTTGGGCAAGACAAAAGGCTAATGAGGTAATTATTAGTCCTTGTAGTAAAAAAGTTATGATTTGATAAATAACCGGCAATTGACGACGATTTTGTTTTAAAACTTGATTCCATACAAAAGTACTTGAAATTTTTTTCTCTTTATAATCTGGTTTTATTAGATAAATTATCAATAAAATAACTAAGCCTAATAAGCCCAATAATCCTAAAGGGGCGAGCCAACGAATCATTTCTTATACTTCCTTTCACAATGTTTAATTAGTTTATGGCTTTAAAGTTTCATAATAGTCGCTTAATAAATCTTTGAGATCATCAGGAATCGAATTATCTTTTTCCAAATCATCCTCAAATTGTTCACGATTAAAATTTTCTTGGTAGTCTTGCGTACCATCAATAACATTATTATTTACATTACCAGAATCCGTAATATCGCCACTTTGTTTGTCATCACTATCATTATCATTCTGATTACCGGAATTATCGCCATTATTATCTTCCTTATTATTATCATTATCAGGTTCGACATCTTTGTTATCCTCATCAGGAAGTTCGCTATCCGGGTCTTGAGTACTATGAGATTTTTCCACAAAATAAGCGTAAATATTCAAATTTTCGCGAATATTAAATTCGCTATGTGGATTCTCTTGATTAGCTAAAGGATGCCTATTTTCATCAAGCCATGCTGAAAATTCAAAGCCCTCATTGGCTATGGCCGTTACTGTCTCACTTCTACCACCTTTTTTAACTTTTTGACTGCTTTGACCATCAATATAACCTGTTTTCTCATCTAAAACGTGATAGGTAATAGTAAAATATTCAACTTCAAAATCGCTATTATCACTACTATTTTTATCCGAATCAGGCCCCGTAGTATCTTGATTAGATACACTGCTAAAGGCAGAAACAGTCACAAAACTTGAAGCAAAAATAAAACTACAAATAACCATTGCGATTAATGAAAAAGGAATCGCAAATTTTAACTGTTTTGAAGAAATGCTCTTTAATTTGCTTTGGGCATCTGCGCGTTGTAAAGAAACAAAATCTGCCTTACTATTTCTTTGCTCATACATTGTAATCGCGCGTTCTTCTAAACCAAGTCCATCAAGTTTTTGAACAACTTTTTTGTCCGTTACACGAAAAAAGCAAAAATAAATTAAAGGAATGCCGAGAAGTAAGCATAGAAATCCTATTCCCAAGGACAAAATAAGTGTTAAATTTAAATTAATTTTTAAGATTAATGCTAAGACAGCAATCAGTCCGGTAAGAAAAAAGGAAATTACTAAACTAAACAAAAAGGACTTTACAATTGCAATTAATATTAAACGTTTACGAAATTTTTTTAATAAATTATCTATCTCCATAACTTTCCTCCTTTTATCGAACTAAATCAATATTTAATAATTCTTTAAAAATCATTTTCTCAAGCGGATAGGCAGTACTTGTACTAATAAAATTAACACCCCGGGAAATACAAAATTCACGAATGTTTTGAATATATTTTTGCAAGAATGTCTGATAATCATTTAGCATCGAACGAGTTATTTTTATTCGGATATTACGCACATCTCCAACAAATGATGTTTCAGCATCTATTAAATTATATCTACCTGAATAGTCAGGAGAAATTTCCATTGGGCTTAAAATCTGTATGAGTAATATTTGTTGCTTTTTATATAACAAATAATCAATGGCAGTTTTCCAATCGCTCTCTGTAAAAAAATCCGAAATAATTATTGCTAAACTATCATTTACACCAACATCAACCATTTTGGTTATCGCAGAAAAAAAGTCAGTTTCTCCAGCAAATTTGATATTTTTTAATTTCCCGACATTATTGTAAAACATCGTTTTACCAACTATGGTGGAATAAGGTGTCTCTACACAATTATTTTTCATTAAATGATATGTTACTTTATCGGTATTATGGATTGCTAAAAAACCAAGTGACGTTGCAACTCCTAAAGCATATTCTGCTTTTTCATTATCAAAATTCATAGATTTTGAACAATCAAAAAATATATGAATATGCATTTGCCTCTCATCATTAAAAAGCTTTAAAAAATACTTTCCCAGTCTAGCGTATAAATTCCAGTCAATGCGACGAATATCGTCTCCTAACTGATATTCCCGAAAATCGGCAAATTCGAGAGTCTGGCCATATTTTTTTATTAAATGTTGACCACCAAAATAACCGGTTAAATCAGCTTGCAAATGTAAAGCCAGTGATTCTAAGCGACTGAAAAATCTTTCGCTTAAATACTTACCTTCCATTATTTACTTCTCCTAGTCTCTTTTCTATTAAATTCTTTGAGAATTAATCTTATGGCATCATCCGGCGTAATTCCTTCTGTAATCGCATCAAAATTTAACTTGATACGATGACGCAAGACCGGATATATGAGATAATCAATATCATTAAAAGAAACATTATAGCGATTATTTAAAAGTGCTAAAACTTTAGCCGCAGAAACAAGAGCCTGACCAGCCCGTGGACTTGCTCCAATACGAATATATTTTTTCGCTGTTTCACTGGCGTATTCACCATTTGCATGGGTAGATGAGCACAATTTCAAAGCATATTCTAAAACAGAATCAGTCACTAAAATCTCTTTCGCAATTTGACGCATTTTCAGCAGTTGTTTACCACTGCAAACTGCTTCCGCTACCTCATCCATTGTTTTTTGTGTCATTACAACAATTTGCTTAAATTCTTCTAGATTCGGATTGTTGACAAGTAATTTAAACATAAACCGATCAAGTTGCGCTTCCGGTAATGGATAAGTACCATCTTGCTCAATAGGATTTTGCGTAGCTAAAACAAAGAATGGTTCTTTAATACTATGAACCTGTCCCATAACAGTTACATTATGCTCTTGCATAACTTCCAGTAAAGCACTTTGCGTTTTAGGAGTGGCACGATTTATCTCATCGGCAAGAACAATATTACTGAATATCGGTCCATTTTGAAATTTAAATGTGGAATTTCCTTTTTCATCTTGCACAATTAGATTAGTCCCGGTAACATCTGAAGGCATTAAATCTGGAGTAAATTGAATACGCGAAAACGATAAATCAAAAACTTTTCCTAAAGATCTTACCAGACGTGTTTTGCCAACACCGGGAACTCCCTCTAATAAAACATTTCCACCGGCAATCATGGCAATAATTGTGCATTCTACAACATCTTTTTGTCCAATAACATCTTTTTGCACTTGCGCCAATATCTTTTTATAAAGTTCACTAAATTCTTGAACATCTTCTTCTAATAACATAGTGTACACCTCATCAACGAAAAATAATTTATTCGAAAAAAAGCAAAATCTCTTTTGACAAGGGTTATTATACATTAAAAATTAATATTCTTAAAGAATATTTTATCATCTGGTTAATCTTGTAAATTTCACTTCTTCTTTTGGAATTAATTTACTATTTGTTATCTATTACTAACTAAAAAGCAATTTTTAAAATATTTATTAGATAACCTTTTTTATTTCAAAGACATATAGATTTCATCACTTACGGGTTCTAACCATTCGTTTGAAGTTTCTTCACCCGGAACTTCAATAGCTAAATGTGAAAACCAACTATCTTTGGCCGCTCCATGCCAATGTTTAACATTAGCGGGGATATTAACAGAATCACCTGGATGCATTTCAATAGCATCTTTGCCATATTCCTGATAATAGCCGCGACCGCCGACACACACAAGGATTTGACCGCCTCCTTTTGTCGCATGATGAATATGCCAATTATTTCGACAACCGGGCTCAAATGTAACATTAAAAATGCCTATTTGATCTTTAGAGATAGGAGCAAGATAACTTTGACCAATAAAATATTGTTTAAATCCTTCATTTTTTTCACCTATCGGAAAAATTATACTATTTTGATATGCATTTTTTTCAGAATCTTCGTTCATCCATTCATTCCAAACTTCTTTAGCCAAGCGAAAAACTGCCCAAGCTTTCGGCCAACCAACGTAAAAACCGCAATGTGTAATAATAGTTGCAATCTCTTTTTGCGTTACACCATGGTCTTTTGCATTTTGTAAATGATAGATTAATGAACTATCGGTTATACCGGATGACATAAGTGCAACAACGGTAATAATGCATCTTAATTTTAAAGAGATATTTGGATTGTTCCAATTTTCACCAAATAAAATATCATCATTAAAATGTGCAAAGTCTGGAGCAAATTCTCCTAATTGCTTTTTACCGGCATCTTGTGTAATTTTTTTCATAAATATTTCCTCTCATTTTTATAAATTTAAGTCTTTTAACGAAGAAATCAAAATTTCAACATTAGGATTACCATTTAAGATTATCCTTCTATTATAATAGTGTTTCGTATTGATATTGTTAAGTCTAATTGTCAAGAAAACTATTTTATTAAAACAATCATTGCCTAATGAATATAATAAAACTTAGTTGGATTTAAAATATAGCATTTTTTTCTATTACAAAAATTCCATTACCTTATTAATTTACACAAGTTTTAAAGTAAATATGTTTATCTTGATTAATGTTACATTTTAAAATTTAACATCAAAAGGTGATACCCTTTGTAGAATATCACCAATTTCATAAATTTATATCTTGACTATTTGTCTTTGATGACAATTTTTTAATTTTAATAGTTCTCTCTTTTTCTTATAACTAAATAATAGCCACTTATCATAATCACCATAACAATAGCTAAGGTCAAAATAATATTTATCGAAGAAGAATCTTTTGCAGTAAGTAATTCGCTAATTGTATTTGCATTTTCTGATACTGCATTTGTTTTATCTAAATCTTTTACACTACGTAGATACTCGATTGTTTGTTCGAACGTAACAGTACCACCATCTACATTTTCAATAATATTATTAGCTAGTGTCTTTGCTTCTTCTGACAAATTATCATAAATAGTTAATTTTTCATTCAATTTGTCAGTATCACTTAATAAATGACAAATACTATTTTCTTGGTCACGAACGCCATCATATAAGTTTACGATATCATTACCATCTTTTTCAGTACCAATGACTTTTACATTAGAGTCTCCGGATCCCCACTTTTCTAAAGTTAAGATTACTCCAGAATTATTTTTAAAGATATCATTTACTTCATAATATGGCTTGCCCCATCTTGAACCATTATTAGATTTACTACAAAGTTGTAAATAGCCAGTACCTTCTTGATTAGCAACAATAAGTTCTGAGAATATTGTAGCCTTATATAAACTACCAACATAAGTAATTTCTGCTTCTTCAGTTGTTTTATAAGTAGAAGAAATATCTATATTTGTATCAATCAATTCAACAGCTTCATTATTAAATTTATTATCACCAAAGAACAGTCCATATCCGACTCCTGAAAAACGCCTAGAAAGTTCTTCTTCATTAATAAGGAAATAAATATTAAATTTAGTTGCTTCTTCTACATCAATATTAATGGACTCGGTAACCTCACCACTATTAGTTTTAACAGTAACAGTCAATGTAGTATTTCCTATACCTTGTGCAAATACTGTAGCACTCTTATCATTACCTTCGACCGTAGCTACTTGATCACTTTCAGTCTTCCAAGTAATTTCGTTGTATTCAGTACCTTCAGTGAATTCTACATTAACCGATGAAGATTGTCCCTCTTTAATTGAGATATTTTCTTTATCTAACTTAATTGAAGTGACATCTTTCACTTGTGCAACGACTTTAATTGACATAGTAAGAATATATTCTTCCCCTTCAAAGTTAATATGGCAGCTTAAGCTTGAGTCTCCACTAACTAGTCCTTTAATTTGCACTACTTTAGTATTTGAATCACCAACTATTTGTAACTTACCATCATCAGCAACAGTCCAATTAAATTCTGCTTTGTTGATATCATTTTCATATTCATAAGTATATTCTTGTGTTTGATCAATACCAATTGCATCATTACCTTTAATTACACCATCTTTATAGTTAACAAATTTTTTCCCATTAAACCAATATGTTGATTCATAAATATACATTTTGTCTCCCATATCAAGCGACAAAGTTATTGTTACAGAATGTATTCCTGAATTATCATCTGGAGCACCACTAAAGGAAATGTATAACTGTTCTTCCCAATTTTTACGAACAGCATCTTTTAATAAACTAGAAGTACTCTCCACCTGATATTTTGTCATGTCACCTTCAATAGCATCGTTATTGAAATATAGACCCATAATACCTGCGCCTTCCCACTTAGGCATAAATTTACTATTATCTACAGGAATTTTATTTTTAATAACACTATACTCAGTGACATTAATTGTAATTTCATCAGTGTAGTTTTTTCCATCCTGTGATACAACAGATACTTGGATTCTTGCATCACCTACATTTTTACCAGTAACAGTAGCAGATAAGTCATTATCTGGGGATTTCATAACATCTGCTTTTTCTTGGTCAAGACTTTTCCATTCGATGCTTTCATATAAGTTACCAGTTAAAGTCGCAGTCAATGTTGTAGTCTTAGTTTGTGCAACAGATACATCACTTTCATTAATAGATATATTTGAAACATTGGCAGCTGCTGAAATAGTAACTTCAATAGTTGCAGTTTTATTAGTATAAGGATAAGAGGAGTTCATCGTTCCAGTTATCGTTGCTACACCACTACCAGTTGCTTCAACAATGTTATTATTAATAGAAACTATTGGTTGGTCACTCTCCCAAGTACCTGGAATACCATAAGAAATTTCATTTAAATCAAATGACTCTCCTACTGATAAACTCTTAGTAGTGCTTTGATATATTTGTTTTTCATCTATAGTATCAAAATGCTGTGTGTCAGTAATTGCAGCAGAAGTATCTCCAGCTCCACTAGTGTATCGTGAAAAATTACAATTTGAAACATGAGAAGCATCGACATTCCCACCGAAAGAAATCGGGTGAACTCCTCCTCCCATACCACCTGTTATAATAAAGTGCGAATTGCAATTTTTATAGAATCCTCCATTATCTTGAGCTACAAAAGCACCAAAACTATTCGGGCTTCCCGGAACATGTGTAATAACTGTTACATTTTCAAAAGTTCCTTGATTATTATAAGCAATTGACCCGATATTATCACGAGTAGCAGTCCAATCAACAACTAAATTTTTTACAACGCCTTGCGCACCAATAAGATGAAATAATCCGCCAATATTAGCATTCCATACTGATTCTGCCGCGCCAATACCACTTAATATGTGACCATTTCCGTTAAAAGTGCCAATATAAGTATCTGCCATTCCGGATTGTTCCACTTTAGCGACACCTCGCACATTACTAACATCTAAATCTGTTAATAGTTCAATATCACGATTACAAAATGTACCCTTTCCGTCAAACACTGTTTTAAAATCTTCTATAGATTTAATTTGAAATGGCTCTTCAGCGTTGACTACATTGTTTTCATGTAAATCATTAGAAATATTAAATCCAACACTTAAAGCCAAAAATGACATCAATAGAAACGTTAAACTTTTCTTTTTCATTGATTAATTTCCTCCTTATCAAACCAAAGAAAGCGGTTTCATTAATATACATTATAATGTTACGCTATTTAAGCTAAAAATTCAATACTTTTGACATCTTTTTTATCGCTATATTTAAACTTCGATAAATGAAAAAGTAAGCTCCGAAAAAGGATGGAAAAGAGAACTTTAGTATTTCAGTAGAAAAGAATTATAAT
>CANQQL010000033.1 GCA_947625975.1 uncultured Bacilli bacterium | reverse complement strand
TGAAAATGACATTGGATTTTTGCAAATTACTCCTGAGAAACGCTACAGATTTTAAAAGTCTACAGCGTTAGAATTGCTTTTTTTTATATTATACCATTATGAATACGTTCTGTCAGCTTTAAGTTTAACCGTCAATTCCAATATGATTATACCGAAGATAGCACGCGAGTTTTAACTATCAAGGTGAAGGACAGACAAAATTCAAAAATTTTACATAGCGCGGATTTCGCCGTCGTATATGATTGTGATGATGGGCGTCAACAGTATATTCACTATAACAAAAATCAGAACAGCTACGAATGGCAATATCAACCAAAGGGATATTACGAATTATCCGAGCGTGTAGACCTAATCAAGCAAGATAGGCGCAGTGCTATGCTTTGGCAAGAAGTTCGTGCTTTATATATTGAAAAGAAAAATCATAACCGCAGCGGTAAAAAATCGCGTGCTTTATTCGCCGAAACAATAAACGAGATTTATCAGCAAAACTTTAAGTAAGCAATAATGGAAGCGACACGCAAATCTGCTTTTCGTATCTGAACAGTTCAAATTCGGATGCCGACGTGTCGCCATTAACACTGAACTTGCTCCTAATTTGAAATTAAAGCTTCAAGTTGGGTGCTTTTTTATAGCTATGTTATCGAAAATCTTATCATAAGAATTTACAAGATGTGCAAACATTGCTCTTTATTGTTTGCATTTACATTCTTTATCAAATCAACAAAGAGTTTTTCGTTCTATAATTATTTACTCTTATTGCCTTTAAAATCTTTTATTAAATTATTTAAATGGTTCAATGTAAAATCTTCCATAAACTTGGTTTAAGGTTACAACATTTATAAATGCTTCAGAATCGGCAAGCTGTACTAAAGATACTACTTTATTGATTTCATCATAAGAAACTACCATATAAATAATTAATTTATCCTTTTTTGAAAAAGCACCTTTGCCATTTATAATGGTACAACCATGCGGAAATTGCGCTATTAAAATGTTTGAAAGATTTTCATTTGTGGTGATGATTTGAATTTGTGCTTTTTTAAATCTTTGATTCATGAAATCATTCATTAGACCGTTAGTGAATAAATAAATTGCCGAAAAAAGGAACAACCTAAATGCTGGATTACCACCCTCAATTGGATTAACATCAAAATAAATATAAGAAGTTAGAGTATATCCTAATAAAACAGCGCCATTAAACAAAACAAGATACTTTCCAATGCTTGTTGATTTTTTATTAGCCACTGCTAAAGAAACTACATCAAATCCTCCCGTAGAGGTTCCATTTTTAAATGCTACAGTTGTCGCAATACCTGTACAAATTCCAGCAAAAAGAGCACGTGGTAATAGTTCCTCTTCCAATTCAAATAATTCGATTAAAGATTGTGGCATTATAAATGTAAACAAAGAAACTAAAGCTACGGTAATCAAAGTAAAAATTGCAAATCTTTTCCCAACATATTTCCACCCAATTATAAATATTGGTATATTGAGCAAATAACTAAATATCGGTTGCCAAGTAGCAATGTCAGCAGGATCTACTACTTTATATATTTCAAGAATTTTAGCCACAATTTGTGAAAAGCCCGACATTCCACCAGCAACTAAACTTAAAGATGGATCTGTATTCAACATAAAGCAACGATAGCCAAATGAATATATTGCAGCGGATAAGATACATGCCAATAATGACTTAATTATTTCTAGCGAAGTTTTGGCACCTTCATGATCGAACAAAAAATCATCAAATTTCTTTTTTAATCCTTTTGACATTTTCTCACCTTCATATTTTGACTATTATAGTTAACACCATTCTAAGCCTATTTACAACTAGAAAAACGATTTTTTGGTTATATTTTATTGAAATAGTCAATAATTAATTATAAAATTAATTGTTGAAAACGAACCTACATAGTGCTATTATTATATCGCTATATAAATCGTTTATATTGGAGGTCTATTATATATGAAAGCATTCTTTAGAGCTATTGGTGGATTCTTTGCCCGCATTTGGCGTTGGATTAAAGAAACCGCTTGGGTTCAACCACTTTTAATTGTTAGTTTGATATTCGGTGTTATTCTTTTAATTCAACCGATTTCTAATGGAATAATCGCTTTAGGCGATGCAATTACAAATAACAAAAAATATTATACAAATAACAAAGTTACGCTATATGGAAATGAAGCTTATGATTTACTCTATGATGAGAATACAAAATTTGCTAAAGATGATAAATACTTTTTAGTCTTTGTTGGTTCTGATTGCACTTATTGTGAAAATGCTTATCCTGGCTTTAAAAAATTATTTGAAGATTCTACCTTTAAATCCGATTATAAATTAAAAACAATTTATATCGATGAAGAGGGCAAAGATGCCGATATTGAAAAAAAAGAAGGATTGCTATATGAACTGTTTTATAGGCCTACTGATGACACTGAAAAATTTCACAATGCAATCTATGAGGCTCTTTATGATCCCGAGTATCGGTCCGAGTTAGGAGAGGCAACTGAAGAAGAATTGGAATATATAAATGATATGCGAGAAGGTTTGGATTTATATACCCCTCTCATACTCTTAATGGATAAAGAAACCTATGAAGCTGATGAAAAGACACTTGGCATTAAAGAAGCTATGATAGGTTTAAAAGGTTGGGATAATAGTGATGAGCCTATAAAGCTTGCCGAAACTTTAGATCGTATGTGGTTATCAAGTTGGGGAAGCGAATATAATTTAGGTAAATAACTTATAATTTAAAATCGCTGCATCGAGCAGCGATTTTTTTATTGATTGAATTGTTGTGTATTTGGATTATATTGCATGTTTGTGTTTCCTTCACAAACATTTTCTTCAGTTCTCGTGTATGTATGATAATACACTGGTCTAGGTACATAATGATTAACAACTCGAGTGTTAATTGGGCAAATCACCGGTTGCTCAACGCAGTAATAACGATTACATATTCTTTCCTTAACAGGCATAACAATTGGATCATACTTACATGGGCATTGATTTTGGAAGCAATTATTCATAAAAAATCCTCCTTGCTCTTTATAGACTATGAATCGACTTTTAATTTTGTTATAATTTTCGCCCATAAAAAATACTTTTGTGCATATATTTAACTATGAAAAAAATCTTAACTGTTATATCATTTGTAGCTATTTGTTTACTACTAATTTTTTCTAAAGAAATCTCGCAAATAACTACTAATGTTATAGTAAATTTCTACATTTGTGTACTACCACTTCTTGCTCCTACCATTTTATTAAATAATATTTTTATCAACACCGGCGGTATTTATAATTTATTAAATACTACGAATTTAAAGCCTACTACTAAACATAATATTAATAAGTATTTTCTAATAATATTAGGAATAATCAGTGGTACTCCTTCACTTGCTTCAATGTTAAACGAGGAAGTTGGACAAAATTTAACTAAACAAGAAGTACAAAATATTTTAAACTGTTTTACAATGCCTTCATTACCATTTTTAATAGCCTTAATCAATTCTTGCAATTGGAATAATATCGTTAAAACATTCATTATAGTAATTCCTTTATCTATCCAAATTATTGCTTTTATAATAAACGATCAGCATAATAAAGTTTCATTATATAATTGTCCTAAAGAATCTAAAGACAATAGTATAATTTCCAAAGCTATCCTAAGTACCGCCAAAACTATAGTTTTAATGTCCGGATCTATAATCTTGTTTTCTCTTATGGCTTTACCTTTTAATTATTTAACTGAGAGTGTTTCATTACTATTAAAAGGATTATGTGAATTTTCATATCCTCTAAGTCTTCTTATGTCCACTTACTCTCTAGTAAATTTATTTTCAGTTATAACCATTATATCATTCGGATCATTATCACTATTGTTACAAGTTAAGTTAATCGTACCTTCTTTATCTTTTGGAAATTTAATAAAAAAGCGATTGTTAATAACCGCTTGTTCAATATTAGTTACTTCTGCTATTATTTTTTTTCTCTAAAAATTCGATAACTTCTTTGGGAACTAATCTACTTATATCAATTCCTTGAAAAAATAATTCTTTGACGGTGGAAGATGATATAAAAGTATTATCTAAATGAGTCATAAAGAAAATCATATCGACCGATGAATCTATAAATTCATTAGTCGTTGCCATCTGAAGTTCATATTCAAAATCAGTAACAGCCCGCAAACCTCTAACTAGCGCCGTTGCTCCTACTTGTTTTGCATATTCTACTACTAATCCATTTGTGGAATCAACTTGAACATTTGGCATATCTTTTGTGATGGATTTAATCATTTCTATGCGCTCTTTAGTGGTAAAAAATGAGTGCTTATTGGCATTGTTTGCCACTAAAACAATTACTTTGTCAAAGACTTTCAAAGCTCTTTTCAGGATATCTAAATGTCCATTTGTAATGGGATCGAAACTTCCGGGATAAATAGCAATTTTCATTTTTATTTCCTCCTAATCGTCACAAGAGTTCTTCCGTATTTATAATTTTTATTTTGCTTAAATCTTTTATCTTCCAATTGTATTGCATAGTCCGTTTCAATAACAATTATACCGTCTTCTTTCAATATATTATTATTCAATACTGTTTCGACAATTTCATCAATAACTGTTAATTTGTAAGGAGGATCTAGTATTATAATATCAAAACTTATTTTTTCATTTATAAATTTGTTTATAGCAACTGTATAATCACAGTTCATGACTAACGAGTCATTATTTTCATCTAATTTTTGAATATTTTGTTTGATAATCCTAATAGCTTCTTGATTATTATCAATAAAATATACAAATTTTGCTCCCCTAGAAAGTGCTTCTAAGCCCATAGATCCTGATCCTGCGAATAAGTCAAGTACCGTTGCACCCTTGATATCAAAATGTAACGCATTAAAAACACCCTCTCGAACCACGTCTTTGGTGGGGCGGGTTATTTTTTGATTTAGAGGATATAAGATATTTCTTGAACGAAATTGGCCTCCAACTATGCGCATTAATATCACCAGTAAAAATTATACACAAATTTTTGTATAAAAAAAATAATTAAGTTAAAAATAGTAATGCACGAAAGTGCCCTGTTCCTCCCTAAGAAAAAAGGTAGATAATTTCTACCTTTTTTCAATACAACCGCCTTTAGTAAATGGTCTAAAAACAGACTCTTGTATATCTTCATACATAAGACGAACTTTTTGATAGTGCTGTAAATAATTTTTAACTAAAGGATGTTCATCTAACTTTCTTTTTACCTCAAACAATTTCTTCTGGTATTTTTTTGCTTCAGCACTATCAATTTCAAAATGTTTTAAAATATCATTATATTCATCTTGAGCGCAAGAAAAGGCATAAGATAAGCGCATCACATCTTCACAATTTTCCATTGCTTTTTCTGCTTTTTTTAAATTTATAACCCGCTCGTCTTTTTCCATTTCATCTTTTAAAACATAAGCTTCCTTCATTAGTTCACTATCCACGTCTACATTAACTCCCTTGCTAAAGTCATTATCATTGAAATATCTTCAATCTTATCTACAAATCTTTTACGTCGCACAACTTTATAATCCGCTATAAAATCATTAATCATATCCGGATGGCGAGATAATTCACGATGCCAATAAGGCTTTTCTCTTAAAAATTGGTAATAATCTTCTTCCTTATCTAATTCCATTATAACCGAACTATGCATTTTAGTCATCATTCCTTTGATATGGACGAGACATTTTTCTTTTCGAAACTTTTGGTGTCTCATCCGGCTTAGTAACTTCACTTAATATACCTAATATTTTTTTCATACCATTAAGGCCATCCGAAATTTTGTCTGCATCGAATCCACTAATAGCATCAAGAATTGATCCAAATCCTTCTTTTTTTTCTTCTCGTTTTTCTTCCTCGTTTTTACTTTCTTCCTCTTTATCTTCTTTAAATACCTCATCATCGCTACCATAAATATCGTATCTCTCAAACAATTCTTGCCAAGTATATGTCCCATTAGCTACTAAATCTTTTAAAAATGGTTTTGTCTTAGCAAATTCACGAAATTCTTCTAATTTATCCATATAAATCACCACTATAGAATATGCAATAAAAATTAAAAAGTATTCACTTAACTAAATAACATTTTGATATTTACATCATATTATATAGAGGTAAGGAGGCTCAATATGTATTATTACGGACCAAACTATGGTTACCCAAATGGATATGCATATGCTTATCCTTCAAATAACAATCAAGGTTATGCCGGTGTTTGGGCTGTTATCTTAATAATTTTCTTAATTTTGATTATATTTAGCGGTAACGGACATTCAAACGGTTTTGGTTGTTGCGGAGGGATGTAAGAGTCTCTCCTTTTTTTTATTTTTTAAATATGCTAAAATCCTCTTGAGGTGTTCGTATGGTAAAAATAATTAAGGACTCCGTCAAATCTCTTCGAGAAAAAAGTACTCCGGTTGATTTGCCTCTTGAGCCAAAATATAAAAAATTATTAAACGAAATGCTTGAATATTTAAAATTAAGTCAAGATGAAGAATATGCTAAAAAGCATAATATACGTTCTGGCGTGGGCCTTGCCGCTCCCCAAGTAGGAGTTAATAAACAAATGCTTGTCATATATTACGAAGTTGAAAAACAAATAGTCCAACATATTCTTGTTAATCCCAAAATTATTGCCACTTCAGTTAAACTATGCTATTTAAGTTCTGGTGAAGGCTGTCTTTCCGTTGATAAAGATCATGAAGGTTATGTATATCGTCCCAATAAAGTAACTATAAAAGCTTATGATGCATTTAAGGATAAAGAAGTAACAATCGTTGCACGTGGCTATGAAGCCATTGTTTTACAACATGAAATTGATCATTTAAATGGTATTCTCTATTACGATCATATAGATAAAAAAAATCCATTTAAAAAACTTGAAAATTCAATCGAAATTTGACATTTTTTTTAAAATTTTTCTATTTACATTTAAATATAATAATAATATAATTACTTTGGTTTCTTGAGATAAAGTTATAATTGTCGCGAAGAAGAAATATTTTTCTTTGTGCTCAAATTATTTTTATATGTTAGGAGGTTCTTTATGACGACAACAATTTCCAACAAATCACCGATATCCATTTATGCCCTTGGCGGTCTCGGTGAAGTCGGAAAAAATATGTATTGTATCGAAGATGCGAAAAGCATCATAATTATTGATTCGGGAATTAGATTCCCTGAGGGTGATTTGCCTGGTGTGGATTACGTTATACCAGATTACACGCATTTAAAAAATAATAGTACTAAAGTTAAAGCACTTTTTATTACGCATGGACATGAAGATCATATTGGCGGAATTCCATTTTTAATTCAACAAGTATTTATTCCAGTTATTTATGCCCCAAAACTAGCTTCAGCACTGATTAAACATAAACTAGAAGAACTGCACATTCGTGAAACTGTCAAAATCATCGAATACGATGAGAAAGGGTTTGTTAAAGTTGGCGATTCTTTTGTTGTTCAATTTTTTCAAGTAACACACTCCATTCCTGATTCGTTTGGAATATGTGTCGATACAAGCGAAGGTAGAATAGTTACCACCGGAGATTTTAAAATTGATTTAACTCCCGTCGGTCCGGATATAAATATTGGTAAAATGGCTAAGTTAGGATTTGAAGGAGTTGATTTACTTCTATCCGATTCTACTAATGCAGAAATTGAAGGTTACACTCCATCAGAAACTAATGTTATTAATTCCATTAACGAAGTTTTCAGAAATGCCCCCGGACGTTTAATTGTTTCCACATTTTCCAGTAATATATCGCGCATTCAGCAAATTGTAGAAGCCAGTGTGGCTCATAATCGCAAAATCGTAATTATCGGTCGTTCAATGGAAAATGCCGTTGAAACCGCTCGTAACTTTGGCTATATCCATATTCCTGATTCTTCTTTATTAAAAGTTGAAGAATTAAGAACAATAAAGGCAGAAGAAACTACCATACTATGCACCGGTAGTCAAGGTGAACCGATGGCAGCTTTAGCAAGAATTGCAAACGGCGAACACAAAAGTTTAAGAATTATTCCCGGAGATACCGTAGTATTCTCTTCTTCTCCGATTCCCGGAAATGGGGCGAGTATTGATAAAGTCGTTAATACTCTCACGAGAGCTGGCGCAAATGTTTTAACGAATTCAGTCTTCTTAAGTTTACATAGTTCCGGTCACCCTTCCAAGCAAGAATTACGCTTAACATTAAAATTGTTTAAACCGAAATACTTTATGCCTGTACATGGTGAATATCGTATGTTAAAAATACATTCTGACATCGCGGTAAGTCTTGGTATTCCTCGTGAAAATACTTTTATCTTAGGAAATGGCGATTCGATAATGTTAAAAAATCACAAAATTACCGATGGTCCGCATATCCAAGCAGATGATGTATTTATAGATGGCAATGATGTTTCAGGCGTGTGCCGAGCAGTGATTAATGATCGTAAAGTTTTATATAATGATGGCATGGTGTCGGTGCTTCTTGTACTTGATTCGAAAAACAATAAATTAATGCAATCTCCAAAGATTTATACTCGTGGTTTTGTGTACACTTACGGACAAGAAGATATGCTCTCGCAAGCCGAAAACTTCCTTGATTTAATTTTAAGCAAACTAATGAAAGAAAAAGTAAAATTTTCAGATTTAAAAAATGTAATAAAAAGTCAATTAACTATATTCTTTTTCAAAAAAACACAAAGGAGACCCATGATTATTCCCGTAATCATGAATAAAGTAAATTAAATTATGTATATTCTCGCTTCTAAATCTCCTCGACGACAAGAACTATTAAAATTATTAATAAATGATTTTAAAATAGAAGTCTCTCATATTGACGAAAGCCAAATTAAAGCTAAACCTTATGAATTAAGTGCCATACTATCAAAACTTAAAGCCGAAGATATTTTTAAATTTCATCAACAGGACATAATTATTGCCGCTGATACAGTGGTAGTTCATAATGGTAACATTTTAGGAAAACCGAAAAATTCTAAAGAAGCATTTAAGATGCTTAAAGAATTATCAAATGACATGCATGAGGTTGTAACTGGTTTTACTGTTTTATCTAAAGATAAATGCATTACGAAGTCGGTAATTACTAAAGTATACTTCAATAATCTAACCGATGACTTGATAAATAGGTATATACAAACGGGCTCTCCTTTTGATAAAGCCGGTGCCTATGGAATTCAAGATAAAGAATATCCCTTGATAAGAAAAATTACGGGCAGTTTCTATAATGTTATGGGTTTACCCATTGAAGAATTAAAAATGTGGTTATAGCCCAATTTTATAAATCTCCTAGTGCATAAATTAAACTAGGAGGTTTTTTATGATGAATCGTTTCACTAATCAATATCAAGATTATCGTTTCTTTGGTGGTCCGCTTTTACCTTTTGCCGGTGGTCTATTAATTGGAGGACTATTACCATATCCGGGCCGTCCAACTTATAATAACAATTATTCACAAGGACCTGTGTATTATCAACCTGCTCCTTATTATGTCAGTCCTACCTATTATGTGAATACCAATCCTTATCCATATACGGAAACAACTTATCAAACTAATAATTTATATTACAAAACCACTCCAAATCAAAACTATAATCCTTACTATTCAACGTATATTAAATAAAAATGGCAAGATGCTTGCCATTTAATTATTAAATTTATCTGCCAATTCAGTAGCCTTGTTACCCACTATTAAGGTAATTTTATTAGTCATTTTTACTACTCGCTCAATACCTAGGTTTTTAAGCTTTTGTAAATCAATATTTCCATCCGATATTAAAGAAACTATTAATCTCGACATTTTTGCTTCCATCGTTTTAATATTTT
This sequence comes from uncultured Bacilli bacterium, assembly GCA_947625975.1. GTDB lineage: Bacteria > Bacillota_I > Bacilli_A > RFN20 > CAG-826 > RUG131. The sequence continues at coordinate 5,216 of CANQQL010000033.1, read as the reverse complement.
CTCTTCCTCCAAGTGCCATAACAATTTCATTTAAAAGTGTTGCACTTGTTTCTTTACTGTCTTTACTTTTAATAAAATTTCTAACCAAGAAGAAAATTGTAATTATTAATATTAGTAAAACTAAACCTATAGCAATATATAAGCCATAGTCTTTAAAAAAATTCCCTAATAAGCTTTCTAAAAATATCATTTGCTACATCTCCTTATCGATAATAAAAGCTTTTCTTAAAACATCAATATAATTATGGTTGATTTTTCTCATTAAATTGACATGCTTATCTGACAATATGACACGAACTTCGGATATTTTTTTCTCTTCTTTTAATATTTCATGATCAAAGCCTATTATAATATCCGAAAAAGTTCCTTTTAAAGATATTTTCTTATCTCCTCCTACTATCAAGCTGGAAGCAAGTGAGCGATAAGCATTGTTTTGAATAGCCGCAATTTCACTTAACTCTAAAAGCGGTAAATCATGTTGAATTATTGCTCCGCCTAAAGATTTGTTATAAGCAGAACTTCCTAAAGAGGAAGCAACAATTAAGCCATTTCCCGCAAACGTTTCTAATTTATGGTCATCAATTGCCACATCACATACTAAAGAATGACATGGACTTTCAACGCGAATTTCATTAACCGCATAAATCGTTTTGGTCTCTTTTTTAGAGATAATTTCTCCTTGCAATAAAGGATACTTAATAAGATGTAAATTATTGTTAATTACATCACTAATTAACTCATCAATTTCAGTTGTGGAATAATCAAGGAAAAAACCTAAAGTACCAGCATTTAAACCAACGAATTTAATAAAATCTAACTTTTCTACATACTTATGTACCGCTCTTAAAAAGGTTCCGTCTCCACCTAAAAAGAAAACATATTGAGGATCTTCTTCATTGTAAACAAAACCATTTTTTTTAAGTTTTTTCTTTAAACTTTCAATATACATATCAGTAATCGTTTCTTTTTTATAACAAATACTATAATTCATGGTTTTCACCTCTTTATAATTTGCCAGAAATATTGTATCATATTTATATAAAATTTAGGAGATGAATTTATGTCTAATGATATGGAAATCGAAGCTAAGATGCTTCTGAGTGAAGATGAATATAATAAAATAGCTATTCACTTAATAAGAAAACATCCTCGCGTTATGGATCAAACTAATTACTATTTAGATACAAAAGATTTTAAACTAAGGAACTATGGCTTAGCCTTACGAATCAGAGAACTTAATCATTCTTATGAATTAACCTTAAAAGCTCCCCTTTCTGAAGGTTTATTAGAGAAGACCACTCCTCTTACTCCTAAACAATTTAAAGATATTATTAATGGTAATAATGAACCAAATCCAACTTTTGACTTTTTAAAAGTTTTAGGATTTGATATTAATCAAATAAGCGTAATTTGCAGTTTAAATACATATCGTATTGAAATTGACTATGAAGATGGGTTACTTTGTATTGACAAAAACAAATATGGGGATAAGCTCGACTACGAAATTGAAATGGAAAGCGATTCTATGCAACATGCGATAAGTCAAATGAAACAATTTTTAAGTGAAGCAGGTGTAGAATTTCATGAGTTAAACCATGTTTCCAAACATCGTCGCGCAATGAATGAAATATTAAAATAATCTTTCAAGAAGTCCTTGCACAATTAGCAAATACTTTCAAAATTAATAAATAATTTGATAGTCAATTATCTTTGTTAAACAAAATAATTGACTTTTTTATTCTTAAATAAAAACCTAATTATTTTTAAAAGTAACCTGATTTATGACCAGTGATAATGGCATAAAGGTTTTGGCAAAATTGACATTGTTTATTAGTTAGAATATAATCAAAATAATTATTGGAGGTTCATATGGAATGTCGTATTTTAAGTGGTATTAAGCCCACAGGTCAATTAACTTTAGGAAATTATATCGGTGCTTTAAAAAATTTTAAAAATTTTCAAGATCAAGGCGAATGTTTTATTTTTATAGCAGATTTACATGCCCTTACGCTTCCCATAGAACCTGATACATTACGTACTAACAGCCGAGATATTGCTGCCTTTTATCTCGCAGCGGGTTTAGATCCAAATCGATGTAACATATTCCTACAATCTCATGTTTCTGCTCATGCAGAGTTAAACGCAATTATGCAAAACTTTTTATATATGGGCGAACTTTCTCGTATGACACAATTTAAAGAAAAAAGTCAAAAATTAAATCAGGAAAAAATCGGTTTAGGTCTTTTTGCTTATCCTGTTTTAATGGCTTCAGACATTTTACTTTATGATGCCACAATAGTTCCAGTCGGCGATGATCAAACACAACATGTCGAATTAACTCGAGACCTGGCTAAGCGATTTAACAATCGTTATGGCAATGTATTGGTTATGCCGAAAGCAGTCGTTACAAAAGTAGGCGCAAGAATCATGTCCCTATCCGATCCAACAAAAAAAATGTCTAAATCCGATCAAAAAGGTGATATTTACTTAAAAGATAATCCTAACATTATTCGTAAAAAAATTATGTCCGCAGTTACAGATAGCGAATCAATTGTAAGATTTGACCGCACCAATAAGCCCGGAATTTCTAATTTATTAACAATTTACGCTTCAATTAAAGAAATCTCCATAGAAGAAGCTGAAAAAAACTTCATAAACGCAAATTATGGTACATTTAAAAGTGCTGTAGCTGATGCAGTAATTGAAGCATTAGAACCTTTCCAAAAGCAATATTATGAATATTTAAATTCCGGTTATGTGGATCTCGTACTAGAAAAAGGCGCAAATAGAGCAAGGGAAGTTTCTAATGCTACTTTGAAACGTGTTCACGATGCAGTTGGTCTTCTTTAATTTTCTTCAAACGATTCCAAAAATTTTTGAAATAAAGAGAAAAGCACATTAAAAAAACGCCAATTGGCAATAAATAAAATGATTTCGTTTTTAAAAGATAAACAATGAATTCACCCAAGGTAAATCCATAATTTAGTAGTGCTAAATAAAGAACAAAAAAAATCATGCCGGTTGTGGCAAATATTAAACCGATTACGAATATAAAACTTCGATAAATAAACATTAACATCACCACTAAAATTTATGCTAAAGGAAGCAAAAATAGAAAGGTATCATATGAAAAAATTCTTAATTGCGCTTGATATGGACGGAACTTTATTAAATGATAAAAAGGAAATTTGTCCAAAAACAAAACAATATCTAAAACATTTACAAGATCAAGGGCATCTTATCGTAATAGCTTCGGGTAGGCCGATAAGAGCAATAAAAAGATATTATGACGAATTGAATTTATGGACACCCGTCATATGTTATAATGGCGCGGATGTTTTGTCACCAAATTCTTTGGATTTTAAAGAACAATGTTTTGCGTTTCCACAAAAAATCATCAAAGAAATTTATTTAAATCTTCGCGACAAGTATATTGATAATGTAATGTGTGAAACAAATGAAAAATTATGGTTAATAAAAGATGATGAAATACTATGTGATTTTTTTTGGCTAGACAATATGAAACTTTTAAAAGGAAACATACTTGAAACGTTAGATGAAAATCCCATGACTATGATTATTAAAAGCATCTCAACTGCTTATAATGATAAAATATTAGAAGAAATACATAAATATCCCGACTTGAATTTAAGATTTTGGGGTGGAAATTATAATAATTACTCGGAAATTTATTTTAATCACGTTTCGAAAGCTTCCGGTCTTTCTTATATTGCTAAACATCTCCATATTCCGCGTGAAAATATTATTGCATTTGGCGATGCTCAAAATGATATCGAAATGTTTAATTTAGCAGGAATTTCAATTGCCATGAGTAATGCTGACAATGAGACAAAGCAACACGCACAATTTATTAGTAAATTCGATAATAATAACGATGGCATTATGTATACTCTAAAAAATATTTTCGAACAAAATTTATTTAACAATCGATAATAACTTGGACTAGTATCTAAGTTTTTCATTAAAAGTTTGTCATTCAATTTTTTTTCTTTTCTTTACTTTCATAAGCAATTTCCTCGTTAAAAAGAGAACCATATAAGATATCTTTTCAGCAAAAAATTTTTATGATAAAAAGCCGAATCGGAACGGTTTTGTCTTTTTTATAAAAAATAGATGTTGATTATCCCTATAATTTAGATTTTCAACATCTTTTTTAATTGTCTTAGCAAATGAAATTTTCTTACTTATCTATTTTTGGTACTGCAAACATTTTTTCTTCGCTAATTTTATTTGTATTTAATAAGTAAGTTATTATTGTATCAGTTATGCCTGAACTTATTGCGAGTATCATGCCAAAAATTAATAAAGGAACAGCAGATCCATTTGGTGTCAATGTTTCATTAATTGATAATAACGTAAAAATGGCAACAATCATAAAAAATATAGATCCACATATACTTAAAACAAGAAATAATGTCGGCTTTTTGTTGATAATTTTAAAAATATTGCCTTTGCTTCCTAATGAAGAACATATTCCTGCAAGTTCTGATGTTAAGATGCAAAGTATTGGCAAAAATCCATTGCCTTGGTCATCAAAATCAAAAATTAAATTCATTAGACTAATCCTTCTTACACCAAAATAATCATATAGCGGTGCAAACCACGATATTAAAATCAATCCAAATCCAATTGCTGTCATTATGGAAATAACAATTCTAATTATCTTTTTATTTTTATTAATTGTAGTTTTATTGTTTTTGTTGGTTAGATTAATCGGCGCATTCTCATTTGTTGAATCCTCAGCGTTTTGTTCTTTTCCAATTAAATAATCCACACTGACATTAAAATAAGTTGCAATATTTTTCAAATTATCGATATCGGGGACCCCTCCATCAGATTCCCACTTGCTTATGGCTTGTCTAGTTACATATAATTCATTAGCAAGCTCCTCTTGGCTTAAACCTTTCTGTTTGCGCAATTGCGTAATTATTTGTCCTATTGTTTTTTTCATTATTTTACCTCCTGCCACTATTATATAATAAAAATAATTTAGTACTAGCAACTACTCGTAGCATGCAACGTCATGTTGCTTTTCATCATGAAAAAACATAATAAAAAGCACTATTGTAACAAGATTAGCGGATATAAATTTTCCTTTCAAATACATCTATTAGCAATGAACAAAATCGATTTAGCAATCGAAAAGAAATTGGACTAGCATCCAAGATATTAATTTATTAAGATATAAATGTATG
>CANQQL010000032.1 GCA_947625975.1 uncultured Bacilli bacterium | reverse complement strand
TTTATATACCTCACTTTCTAAGTCGAAACACCCATCAATGTTATTATAAAAAAATGAATTTTGTCTTACAATTTTATTACTGGATTTTTGTGTATGACTTAATTCCGTCCTTTTATATTGATTCTGGATTTTACTTTTTCAATTTACGTATAAAATCTTTTTAATAATATTTTTAATTAAAACTATCTTTTTTAATTTGTTTTTATTAAAATATGTTAATAGTGGAGGTTGGTTACGATGAATCGAGAAACACGAGTTCAAAAATATGCCAAACTTCGCGAAGATATTGAGAATATAGATGAGGCTAAAATAAAAGCCATTAAGGAAAAAAAATCATCTGTTGTAAAAGAGTCTATGAAACATGTTTCATCAACTGATAAGGAAGAGAAAATTAGGACTTCATCTATGTCAATTGATGATATTTTAGATGGACATTCAAAATATGTTGATTTGGAAAATTATCATATAAAAGATAATGAATCACAACCTAAAGCAAAATTGTTTATATTTTTAGGTGTAATATTTGTCATTGTAATTTTATTAGTGATTATAACAATTTTTAGGAGGCAGTAAATATGAAAAAAATAAGCATTGCTATAGATGGACCTGCGGCGGCAGGAAAATCAACAATTGCAAAAAGCATAGCTAAAATACTAGGCTATACTTATATAGATACAGGAGCCATGTATCGTGCTTTTACTTACTATGTCTTAAAAAATGGTATTGATCCCAAAGATGAACAAGCATCCATATCTGTTATTAATAAAGTTAATATAGTTTTAGATCCCAGCGGAAAGGTTTTCTGTAATGATGAAGATGTGACATTGGTGATTCGATCAAATGAAGTTTCTAAAAATGTTTCTTTTATAGCTTCTTATAAGGAAATCAGATTAGCTTTAGTAAAACTGCAAAGACAAATGGCAAAATCCGGATCGGTAGTTATGGATGGTCGTGATATTGGCACATATGTTCTTCCAAATGCAGATGTAAAAATATTTCAAGTCGCAAGTGTTAAAGCAAGAGCAGAAAGACGATATAAAGAGAATTTAGAAAAAGGTATTCCATGCAGTATTGAGCAGTTAGAAGAAGACATTCAAATGCGGGATTATCTAGATTCGCATCGTGATTTTGCTCCCTTAAAACAAGCTGATGATGCGATTTTGTTAGATACATCAGATCTGAGCATTGAAGAAGTAGTGAAAAAAGTTTTGGAGATAATTAACGAAAAGGTTGGTGTCTAAACTATGACAAGTGGTATAGTAGCGGTTGTTGGTTCGCCTAATGTAGGGAAATCAACAATATTTAATCGTATTGTCGGAAATAGACATGCAATAGTTGACGATGCATCCGGAATAACACGAGATCGCATTTACGCTAAAGCATCTTGGTTAACAAAAGAGTTTTCTATTATTGATACAGGTGGTGTTGAAATAGAAAGTGTACCTTTCCAAAAACAGATTCGTGCGCAAGTTGAAATCGCTATTGAAGAGGCTGATGTAATTGTTTTTGTGGTGGATGGCAAAGTCGGTGTAACGCGTGATGATCGTATTGTTACCAAAATGCTCTATAAAGCTAATAAGCCGGTGATATTAGCGGTTAATAAAATTGATTCCGTGGAACAAATTGATAGTATAAGTGAATTTTATACATTGGGTTTAGGAGATCCTCTTGCCGTTTCGGGAGCCCATGGTATTGGAATCGGAGATTTGTTAGATAAAATTATTTCATTCTTGCCGAATGCTAAAAGCAATGACTATGATGATTCGATATGTTTTTCTCTAATAGGTCGACCAAATGTGGGTAAATCTAGTTTAGTCAACGCTATTTTAAATCAAAATAGAGTTATTGTTTCAAATATTGAGGGAACAACAAGAGATGCCATTGATACTCCTTTTAAAAGAGAAGGAAAAAATTATCGAGTAATTGATACTGCAGGGTTAAAAAAACGTGGCAAAATTTATGAGGCGGTTGATAAATATAGTGCTTTAAGAGCTTTAAGCGCAATTGACAGAAGTCAAATTGTCCTTCTTGTTATTGATGCAAAAGATGGCATAAGAGAACAAGATAAACATGTGGTAGGATATGCGATAGAAGCTAAAAAAGCTATTATTATTGTAGTAAATAAATGGGATGCAATAGAAAAAAATGAGAGAACAATGGTGGAATTCTCTAAAACCATTAAAGATAATTTTAAATTTTTAGATTATGCTCCAATTGTTTTTGTATCTGCGTTAAATAAGAGCCGAATTAATACAATATTTGATGCCATTGATGCAGTTTATGATGCTTATAATATGCGTGTAGCAACTTCTGTATTAAATGAGATAATTCAGGATGCACAAATCATGAATCCTGCTCCTTATTTTAATGGAGGAAGAATTAGAATTTTCTTTGCTAATCAAGTATCTAGTTGCCCTCCGACCTTCGTTTTGTTTGTAAATAATCCTAATTTTATGCATTTCTCCTATAATAGATATATTGAAAATAGATTGCGAGAGTCTTTTAATTTCAATGGGACGCCATTAAATATAATTTGTCGAGAAAGAAAATAACATTTTATCAATCTTTGCATATGATAATTTGGGTGATTATCATGGATGATTCTATATTTGATAAAGTGGAAAAGAAAACAAATGTTAAGAAAAACGACATTTTGAAGTTAGCAAAATCATTATCCGGAAAAGACTTAAATGATGAAAAGGTGTTGAGATCTTTAATTAAAGATGTTGCGAAATTGGCAAACAAACCCGTTTCAAAAGAAAAAGAAGAAAAAATTATCAACGCTGTAAAAAAAGATAAGATACCAAAGAACATAAACAAAATAATCTAGTCAAGCACATTGTAAATAAATGTGCTTTTTTTCTATAAAAATTTTTTTAAATATGTACATTTATTATTACTTTGATTTTTCTTCTTTATTTTTGTTCTAATTAGTTATTTTAAAACATAATTATTAAGGAGCAAGATTTTTTTGGGAGGTTGCTAAATGGAAACTCAAAGTGTGCTAAAGGATATTGGCTTAAGAAATAATGGAGATATTTATCTAGGTGTTGTTGGTCCGGTTCGAGTCGGAAAGTCAACATTTATTAAAAAGTTTATGGAAGTAATGGTAATTCCACGCATTATGAATGAAGATGAGAAGAAAAGAGCAATGGATGAGCTACCACAATCAGGGACTGGTAAAACCATTATGACCATGGAGCCTAAATTTGTTCCTGCTAATGCAGTGGAAATTATGGTCGAAGATAATTTAAGTGTCAAAGTGAGACTTATTGATTGTGTAGGCTACATAATTGAAAATTCTCAAGGATATCTGGAAGATGGGAATATGCGTCTTGTTAAAACTCCTTGGTTTAGTGAAACAATTCCATTTGATGATGCCGCGAAGATTGGAACACAAAAGGTTATAAAAGAACATTCAACATTAGGTATATGTGTTTTAAGCGATGGTACTATAAATGAATTCAAAAGGGAAGACTATATTTCGGCCGAAGATCAAGTAATTGAAGAATTGAATTCTATTAACAAACCATATGTAATTGTTTTAAATAGTAAGACCCCGACAGTGGATTCTACTATTAAAATAAAGGAAGAATTAGAAAAGAAATATAATGTTCCAGTTATTCCTTTAAATATTGAAGAAATGAACGAAAGAGATGCCACTACAATTTTAAAAGAGGCATTATATCAATACCCTATCTCTAATATAGATGTAGCTTTGCCATCTTGGGTTAGTGTTCTTGATGAAGAACATTACTTAAAAGTTAGCATTAAAACAACAATTGAAGAAGCAATGAGCAATGCTAAGACTATACGTGATGTAAATTCTATTAGCGAAGTTATTAAACAAAACGAATATATTAAAGACGCTAATTTGGCTAATGTGGATACCGGAAGCGGCGTTGTAACAATTCAAATGGATGTTAAAGATGGCTTATATGAGATAATACTTAAAGAACTTGTTGGCTGTGAAATTTCTGACAAAGCACAACTCATTGCTGTTTTAACAGAATTTGTAAAAGCAAAAAAGGAATATGAACTATTAGGCAGTGCATTAAAAACAGCAGAGGCTACAGGCTATGGATTCTCAAGTGCAAGTCTGGATAATATGAAAATAGAAAAACCAGTGGCTACAAAATCTAGTAATAGATATGGTGTAAAAGTAAAAGCCACAGCTTCTACATATCATATTATTAAAGTAGATTTAGAAACCTCTTTTGAACCTACGTTAGGATCAAAAATGCAAAGTGATTATTTCTTAGATTATTTAATGAAAGCATATGAAGAAGATCCTAAAAAGATTTTAGAGTGCGAGATCTTTGGACAAAAATTTGGTGATATCATAAAAGCCGGAATTACCGGCAAACTTGCAACCTTGCCGGAGCCGGTTAAAATTAAATTGCAGCAATTAGTAAAGACTATCGCGAATAAAGGAAAAACAAATTTAATAGCATTTGTATTTTAGTCACATAATAAATGTGACTTTTCTTTTTATTAAAATACTTTATACAAAATTAATTTTCTTTGTATAAAGCATAAATTAAAAAAAAGTCAAGACTTAACTTTTATTATTACTATTATTATGATTTAAAAAAAAGGGAAAATGGAGGTTTCAAAATGAACAAAGTTGAATTAGTCGAATTAGTCGCTGAAAAAGCACATCTAACCAAGAAAGATGCTGCTGTTGCTGTAGATGCGGTTTTTGATGGAATGGCAGATGCTCTTGCAAAAGACGAAGAAGTTCGTGTCGCAGGATTTGGTACTGTTGCCGTAAAAACTCGCAAAGCCCGTCAAGGTGTTAATCCATCTACTCACGAACCAATGACAATTCCAGCTTCTAAAGTTGTTACATTTAAGGTAGCAAAAGTTTTAAAAGATAGATTAAACTAAAATTTAAACTTCGATAATTAAGAAGGGACTTTCCCTTCTTTTTTTTGACCTTTTTCATATATTTTACTGAGGTGTTTATATGAATTTGGTTTTAAATGGTTATAGTGGAAAAATTGGTAATGTTGTTTATGAATATTTAAAATCGCGGAATTATGAATTTGTGGGATTAGGAGATAAAGAACATCCGTTAGTAGAAGATATGATAAGAAAAGCTGATGCAATAATTGATTTTTCGACAACAAAATCAGCTGTTTCTTTATTTGAACTAGCTATAAAGTATAAAAAAAATATGATTATAGGAACAACGGGATTCACGGAAAAAGAACTTCAACACTTTGCAGATAAAAGCAAAGATTGCGGAATTTCCTTGTTTGTAGTTTATAATTTTTTACCAAGTATTCACTTTATAAAAAAATTATTGGAGAATCTTGATTACGAAAAAGTACTTTTAATTGAGAGTCATCATAAATCTAAAGCAGATATACCCAGCGGAACTGCAAAATTTCTTGTAAAAAATTTAGATGAACAGCGAGTGGAGATAATAAGTAATCGAACAGAATTTTTCTGCTATGAGCATAAAATAAACATTATTAATCAATTTGAGAACATCGAAATAGCGCATCGATGTTATAATAAAATTGGTTATGCCAAAGGAGTAGAGTTGGCCTTGAAGCAATTAGGATTATTTATTGGGTTAAGGCAAGAAATTTAATGATGTTAGAACAAATTTTTAAAACTTTAACAAATTTATTTAATTCAAAAGGATATTCTCTTTATGCAGTAGGTGGTACTGTAAGAGATTTTTTGCTAAATCGTGACGTGAAGGATTATGATTTCGTGACAGATGCTAAGCCTTGTGAAATGCTACAATTTTTGGATAATTATAATGATGTTTTTGCAAGATTTGGAGTCATTATATACAAAATAAACAATATTAAAGTTGAAATCACAACTCTAAGAAAAGAAAACACATATTCGGATTCAAGACATCCGGATTCAATTACGTTTGTAAAGGATTTAAAAGAGGATTATGTACGTCGAGATTTTACTATTAATGCTTTATATATGACACTTGATGGAAAAATTAAAGATTATTGTCATGGTTTAGAAGATTTAAAAAACAAGACTATTCGGGTAATAGGTGATATAGATAAAAGAATTAAAGAAGATCCATTAAGAATTTTAAGAGCATTAAGATTCTCTTTGCTTTTAGATTTTAAGTTGGATGACGATTTAAAAAAATATATTGAAAAAAATAATTTCTTATTACATAAAATAAATAAAGCTAAAATTGAGCAAGAAATTAAAAAAATGGTTGCGTATGACAAGGTAAAAACTATTGAAATATTAAATAAATTTAATATTAATTATTTTAATCTTGATATCTAGTATGTTAATATTTATTTGTTTGGTGGTGATTTAATGGCCAATATTTTAAAAGCTTTAGACTTTGATTTTTTGTTAATTGAGCATTATAAAGCATTAAATATAACGGAAGATGAATTAGTGGTCATTTTTGTTTTAAATCATTTGTTAAAGCAGCATAATGATATTATTAAAGCAGAGGACTTATCTTTTAAAATGAATTTAGATTCACGGAGAATTGATGAAATATTATCTGTTTTAGTTAAGAAAAATATTATAAATTTAGAGTTCTCTGACTCCAAGACAAAATTATCTTTAAAACCTCTAAAACTTAAATTACTTAATCAATTTAAAATGGACATCATTCATGAAGAAGAAAACCAAAAAGAAGAAGTAGCCAAACAAGTGCAAAATGTTTATGAAATATTAGAAAAAGAATTAAAAAGGACTCTTTCACCGGTTGAGATATCGCGAATTCAAGAGTGGTTTACCATGAATTATACAGAAGATGAAATTATAAACGCGATTAAAGATTTGATAGTTACCAATAAAAAAGTCACGATTAAGGCAATCGATAAAAAATTACTAGCCAAAGCAAAAGCAGAGGAAATTAATAAAGAAGGTGTCACAACTTTAAGTGATAATTGGTCTAAAAGTTTAGAAGACACTATTAAGTTGGCTAAGACCAAATGGTTGAACGATGATGAATAAAGTTGAATTTATCTTTGATTATTTAGAAGAATTATTTCCTGATGCACATTGTGAATTAGAGTATCACAAAGATTACGAATTGCTAATTGCTATAATTTTATCAGCGCAATGCACGGATAAGCGTGTCAATATGATAACACGTGAACTATTCAAAAAGTATTCGACACTCGAAGCAATTAATGCCGCTTCTTTAAAAGATATCGAAAATGACATAAAATCATTGGGATTATATAAAAATAAGGCGAAAAATATTAAAGAAACAGTAGCAATATTGCTTCAAGAATATAATGGAAAAATTCCCCGTGAAAAAGATTTATTAACAAAGTTACCGGGTGTTGGCAATAAAACTGCGAATGTATTTAGAGCAGAATGGTATAAAGAAGCCGAAATTGCAGTTGATACACATGTTGCACGTGTAGCTAAAAGATTAGGTCTTGCGAAAGAAAGTGATGATGTTAATCAAGTAGAAAAGAAACTTAGAAAACTTTTGCGAAAAAGCCAATATATTAAAGCACATCACTTGCTAATTCATTTTGGCCGTTATTTTTGTAAAGCAATAAACCCAAATTGTGCGGAATGTAAACTTAAAGATATTTGTAATTTATATAATTCGAAATTCGCTAGCAAAAGTTAGTGAACTTTTTTCATATTTTGGTGTTATAGATAAATATTCAAGATTATCAAATATAATAGGAATTTCAATGTCGGCATTATTATAAAATAAAGATCTTATTTCGGACTCGTATTCCTTAATTTTAATTTCATAGCCGATTTGCCCGAAAATTTTTGTATAATCAAAGGGAAGAATAGGATCACTTTCTCTGATGATATTTAAGCAAATTTCATTTTCCATAATATACATTTTAACGTCTGTTATGTCGGTTAGATTAGGAAGAGGTAAGATATGTTTTGGTGTTTCATCTACATCAAAAATGCCTTTAATAATGTAACTATTTGGAATTAGTTCATTCGCTAGATAATATCCATCTGTTCCTTTAACGACATTTATATTTACAAGGCCACTCGGAGTATATCTTTTTTGATTTTTTAAATTAATTCTTTCCATAATACTTTTGAAAATTTGCTTTGGAATTTGTCTACGTGAATCGCTTTTTCCAAAATAGTTTTTTTCACCTTTTTGAGGGATATCCCAACCTGACCAAACAGTTGTGGTGTATGCACTTGAAAAACCGGCAAGCCAAGTATCCTTATCTGCATAACTTGGATAACCTAAAGCTCTTGCTTGAGATTCATCATAACCATTTGTTCCGGTTTTGGCACCAATTTCTATGCCACTTACTTTAACGGCACCAATATTATAATAATTTTCATTGACAATATTGACTAGTGTCGAAGATATTTTATAAGCAGCTGTTTCTGAAATCATTTGCTTTTTGGTTGTATCACGTTGATATAGTATCTCACCAGTGTCGGCATCTTTTATTAGCGAAATCGTTGAAGGTTTTAAATATTTACCGCGATCAATAAGCATCGAATATGCACCGGCAAGTTGAGTAGTGGATACACCATATGTCATTCCTCCTATACCATAAGCGTAAGTAAAAGGACCGTCATCCATAATATCGATCTCTTGCAAAAATTCTTCGCATTTATTAAGACCAATTTTTTTGGCTACCTTCTCTAAAGTGTATAGTGCAGCGGTATTTTTAGAATATCCCAAGGCATCTTGAACGGGGATATTCCCTAAATAATTTTTATCGGCATTTTGCACGGTTATATTGCTTCCTGGATAAGTATATGGTGCATCTAAAACAGACGTAGCATTAGTGTAATTAAGGTACTCACAGGCTAAAGCATATTCAAAAATTGGCTTCATTGTTGAAGCTGGTTGACGTTTCATGGAATAAGCTCGATTATAAAGTCGTGAGCCATGATAATTTCTACCGCCAATCACACCGACAATGCTACTATCTTTATTGTCCACTACTGTCGCGGCAATTTGTTGAGTTTCGTCGCTAAAGTTTATAATTTTTCCTTCTTGGATATTGTCTAGATAAGTTTGAAGAGAAGTGTCTAAATATGTATAAATTTCTAATTTATCCACGAGTGGATCCTTGCCAATTAATTCCTCAACTTCAAGATAAACAACATCCAAATACGATTGAAAACGATACGCAATTTTTGTCGTGGTTTCGCTTTTACTTACGAGTTGTTCGGTGGAGATTTTAATTGCTGCTTCATATTCGTTTTTCGAGATATAGCCATCTTCTAACATGTTTTTTAATACTAAATTTTTTCTTTCATCCATACGTGAATAGTATTTTAGAGGGTTGTAGTAACTAGCGGATTTTACAACGCCTGCTAAAATTGCAATTTCGGGAAGCGTTAGTTGATTTAGTTCTTTATTAAAATATCTTCGAGATGCGTAGACAACACCCGGAGTTGTTTGCTCAAAATACACGCTATTAAAGTAAAGTGCGAGAATTTCTTCTTTACTAAATTGTTGTTCAAGCTGAAGTGCTAGGTAGGCTTCTTGTATTTTTCGCTTGTATGTTTGTTCATTAGTAAGCATAATATTTTTTACTAATTGCTGAGTTAAGGTAGAGCCTCCATGTTTATTAGATGAAAAAATATTATGGATAAAAGCTTCGACAGTTCTCTTAGGATCAACTCCAGGATGAGCGAAAAAGTTTTTGTCTTCGATACTTATTAGTGCATTTACAAGAAGAGGAGGAATATCAGAGTATTCAACATATTCTTTTTTGTCTTGCCCAATAACTTCAACAACTGAATTATTACGATCATAAATACGTGAATAGGATTCATTTTTTAATTTGGAAATGCCACTTAATTTTACACCGCTAAGCGAATAAAAAACATAACCTACGGTAACAACAGTAGATAGAATTGTAATAATTGAAGAAATAGTAAAAATAATTTTAAATATCTTTTTCATGGAAATATGCCTCGTCAATTGCTTTCAAAATTTGATATCTTGGCATATATCCTTGTTCTACTTCTATTCCGTTTCTAGTTATTTCTGACACAGGAATTGAAGCTCTTTCTTTAGATTTATAAAAAGAGATCACAAAACTCGCATCTAGAAGATAAACTTTGTCTAAGCTTTCCAGTGATATCATAAAAAATGCAATACCACCATGTTTGATAACTTTTTCTAAATGATTAATTTGATGAGGAGTAATATTGTGAAGCGGAAGCGAAGTTTTGCTTTTGGAGTTTTTTGCCTCAAAATCAATATATTTTCCACGATATACTCCATTATAATCGGTTGTGGATTGCTTTTCAAAATAAGCATCGACAATCCGTGCACCATGCGAATAATCTACGCGAACAACATTTATTGGTGTAGTTCTTTTTAAAATTAAAGCAAGATTGTTTTCCGCAAAATAATTTAATGACAAATTAATATCATTTTCGAAATCCATACCACGATTTTTATAGACGATATCCTCTTTTTGTGTTTTGGTTTTATTTTTAATCAAAATATTTTTGCTTCCATTTGGGTAATTTATCACAATATTCACCTCCTAATATATGCCACTTATATTGTGGCCGATTTTAATAAAGATAATTACGAACAATTTTTTTAAATTCTTCAGAGGTGACATCTTCACCATCAATTAATTTATTAATTGTGCTTTGTACCGGTGCGGGGAAATGTCGCATCTGTTTTAATACTTTTAAATACTCTTCATAAACTTTATCATTGGATTTGAGTACTACCTTGTATAATCTCATTAAGTCTTTAGCATCATTTAGAGGATCGTGAGAAATACCAACTGGTTCTTCTCCGAATAATTTAAGATAATTTACTAAGGAGTAAGGATTATTATTGCTATCTTTAACATATTGCGATAAAAAAGCTGCAAAATCTATATCGTTTTTCATAATGTGTTGAATAATTTCCATGTTAGCATCCGGATGAGCCTCCAGTGATTTGGCAAGAATTACTAAATCATGATTTCCAAAGGTCATAAAGGCACAATTGTTAAAAGATAATCCACAGTAATTTTTAATTTTTATGATTGCTTCTTTAAAACTTATGGCCTCTTTTTGTAAAATTTCTGGTGTGATTCCGGTTAATTCTTGGACATATTTTCCAATTGAACCAGTTGCTAAAACATAATTTTTTATGCCTGGATAAATTTTCTTAATACGATTTTTATAATCTAAATCGACTCTTATTGCTCCAAAAGCAATCATTTCGTGAGAAAATTGCGTGCCTTCAAAATCTAAAAAAACAATATGTTTTCTTTTTTTTAACAATTTTACTAGACTCTTCATAAAATAACCTCTTAATTAGTATAACATTGTATACAAAATAATCCATTTAAAACAAAATAAGTAACTAGAAAAATTTTTTTTCATATAAATAAGTGAGCTAAATAAATGCTCACAAACTGTAGGTGAAAGTTAAATATGTTTTTTTGTAATAATAGTTTTCCAAACTTTAACAATTGCTGCGTATCAACCTGTACCCCAACAGCATGCGGACCAACAGTAGTAATAACTTGTGATAATTGTTGCACGAATGTATGTTCAGAAGTAACATTCACGATAACAATTACAAATACTGCCACATGCACAATACAGTGTGCTGCATTACATATCGCTTTACCGCGTTCCTTCTGTTTCCATCCTAATAGCATTAATGTCAATAGCGCTCCACAAGAAAATGTTACTCCAGAATGCATATCTTTAGGCACAATTGATCCAAGTGCTACAGTCACAGTTACCTTTACAGTCACAGTTATGGAATGCAAACGATACAATAAGACACAAGCATTATTAACTGGTGTTGTATGTTGCTGCTGTGAAAACAAGAAAGTAGCAATCCCTTCTAATGTAAATTGCTTACAAGTATGTTGCTGTTGCCCCGGAAATTCAGCTGGTGCATAAAGCGTTAGTTAAAGTAACTCAAATATTTAGGCCAACTATGTTGGCCTTTTATATTTCCTAACTTATAAATTTGTTGAATGACATAAACAAAAAGAGTATACTACTTTTGTAGGATAAAAAGTATGAAAAGCTTAGTATTAGATTCTAAAAAAATAGTGGACAAGACTTTTTCGGTATCTGTCAAAGGATATCGTGCGCTTGAAGTCGATGAATTTCTAGATGTTATTGCGAATGATTATGATACTTTCCTTGATGAGCAAGAGAAAATTAGCAAAGAGTTAAATGCATTAAAAGCGCAAAACAAAGAGTACTTTAAACAAATATCTGAATTAGAAGCGAAAAATTCTTTGCTTAGTGACCGATTATCTTCCATTACGGATGATACTGCCGTATCACTTTCTAATTTAGACTTGTTAAATCGTATTAAAAAATTAGAAGATGCTTTGCATAAAGCAGGAATTGATCCTACAAAAATTTAAAATTTTTATTCGACCTGGATAATTGCTGATGTATTTACATTAGAGGAAAGTCCATGCTCGCACTAGCTGAGATGCTAGTAGTGATTGTGCTAGATGAAGAAATAAGTCTAGGTATATGGGAGCATATAACGGCAATTTGAGACCTAAGTCTTTAAGATATGGTTAAGAATTTGAAAGTGCCATAGTGACGAATTTTATGGGAAACTATAATAGTGGAACGCGGTAAACCCCACAAGCGAGAAACCCAAATTTGGTAGGGGAGGTTTAGAAGAAGAATCAAATTTTTCTAAACATGCTTAGGCATAGATAAATAATTATCCTTGACAGAACATGGCTTATAGGGTCGAAAACTCAATTGGAGGAAAAATGAATTTACCTAATAAGATTACAATTTTCAGAATGGTCTTAGTAGTAGCACTTGTGGCTATCTTGCTTTTGCCATTTAATTACTCTTATGTAGGTAATAGTTCAGTGTTAACTTGGCAATACTTGATTGCTTTTATTATTTTCATTGTCGCTAGTTTCTCAGATTTTGTGGATGGATATGTGGCCAGAAAGTATGATTTAGTAACAACTTTTGGAAAGTTTATGGATCCAATTGCAGATAAATTATTAGTTAATACTAGCTTTATTATCTTAGCCATACAAGGACCAGTTAGAATACCGGCAATAGTTGTCATTATTATGATAGGAAGAGATATAGTTGTCGACGCTTTAAGAATGATTTCAGTTGAAAAAGGTATCGTAATTGCGGCGAGTAAATTAGGTAAATTAAAAACAGTTACGCAAATGATTGCCTTGTCTTTTATATTTTTAGCAGACTGGCCATTTGTATATTTGGGCACGGATGGTTGGATAGGGATATCACTTTGTTATTTGGCGGCTTTGATTTCTCTAATTTCCGGTATTGATTACGTCATAAAAGGTCGTAAAGTTTTTGAGGTCAAATAAATGTTTAAGGAATTAATTAATATTTTAAACGAAAAAAATTTTACAATTGGCAGTGTTGAAAGTTTAACTGCTGGCTTGTTTTGTGCATCAATTGCAAGTTGTCCGGGTGCTAGTACAGTATTACGTGGCGGTTTGGTAACTTATTCAAGTGATTTAAAAACTAAACTTGCCGATGTTGACAAGAAAGAAATTGAAAAGCATGGAGTAGTTTCTGCTAGCGTTGCTGAATTAATGGCTAAAGGTGGTCAAAAAAAATTAGAGACAAATGTTTGTGTTTCTTTTACAGGTAATGCTGGGCCTAGTGTACTGGAAAACAAAAAAATCGGAGAAGTATTTATTGGCTTTGCAATTAATGATACAATTATGGTCGAACATAAAATATTTTCCGGAAATCGGAATGAAATCCGTGAAAAAGCATGCCAATTTGCTGCAGAAAAATTAATAAAAATACTTTCTGAATAAGATTTGTGCAAATTTATAAACTATAATATTTATGGAAGGTGAATGATATGGCAGAAAAAGTAGAAAAACCAAAGTCTAAAGACGAAGCACTAGCGGAAGCGATTAAAAACATTGAGAAAACTTTTGGAAAGGGCTCAATTATGAAATTAGGCGAAAGACCTAATGTGGATGTCGATGTCATTCCTACGGGGTCTTTATCACTCAATTATGCTTTAGGCATAGGCGGATACCCTAAAGGACGAATCATAGAAATATATGGCCCGGAATCATCAGGCAAAACCACTTTTGCTTTACATGCAATTGCCGAATGTCAAGCTCGTGGTGGTCGTGCTGCTTTTGTTGACGCTGAGCACGCAATCGATCCGGTATACGCTAAAAATCTAGGTGTCAATACTGATGAATTAATCTTATCTCAACCAGATAATGGCGAGCAAGCTTTAGAAATAGTTCACATGTTAGCTTCTTCAAATGCTATCGATATTATAGTTGTAGATAGTGTCGCTGCTTTAGTGCCTCAAGCTGAACTTGATGGTGAAATGGGTGATGCTCAAGTTGGATTGCAGGCGCGTTTAATGTCTAAGGCAATGAGAAAACTAGCAGGCATTTTAAACAAATCATCTTGCACGATTATTTTTATAAACCAATTGAGAGAAAAAGTCGGAGTTATTTATGGAAATCCAGAAACCACAACTGGTGGACGAGCTTTAAAATTTTATGCATCCATTCGCATTGAAATCCGTAGAGCAGAAGCTATTAAAGAAGGTAGCGATATTATTGGTAATACGGTTAATGTTAAAGTTGTAAAAAATAAAGTTGCACCTCCGTTTAAAACATGTAAAGTAGATATTATTTATGGAACCGGAATTTCAAAATATGGGGAAGCCATAGATTTAGGACTAATATCCGGAATTGTAAAAAAAGCGGGATCTTGGTATGAAATTGATGGGGAAAGAATTGGCCAAGGTCGAGAAACTGCGGTTGAATATTTAAAGACACATCAAGATGTTTATCAATCCGTTGTTGATAGCATCGCCAAAATGAAATAATGGTATAATTTCTTAAGAGAGAGGCTCTATTTGAACCCTCTTTTTTTATAAATTATTGCAAAATCATAAGTAATCGGTAATACCATTTTTTAAAATAAATCAATATTGCATTAGAATTTTTTTAAAAAAATTGATTTTTAATAAATATCACAAAATTTGTTAATCTCAATCGAAAAAGCAACACAACGTTGCAATACGAAAGTGTTGCAAAATGAAATGAAAAAGTAAGTGAAAAAAGGAAGAAATTGAAAAGAAAAAATAGATTTGATAAGATAAAAATGTCCTTAAAGAACACAAAAAAGCATACTGAAAAGAAAGTGTCAAGATGTTCAATTGAAATCGCAACACTTTGAAGGGAATAAGTTGGTAGGTGTTCAAGAGGATAAAACACTCACTATTTAAGTTTGGTAATGAGTGTTGGTTTCAACAGAACTTCATCTTTTGGAACGAGATGAATGTTCAATTGATTTAACAAGTCTTTGCCAAAAGTGTTGGCAAA
>CANQQL010000031.1 GCA_947625975.1 uncultured Bacilli bacterium | reverse complement strand
TATATGGAAAACATAAAAAATTATCTTGGGAATACATCAAAAATGTCTTTTAGCAGTCGTTTTCTAGAACACAGCCAAATTATACTAGCCTAGTGTATTTATTAGGCATATAGAAAAAGTATTGTTTATCACTTCTTCTTACCTTAATCTACAGAAAGCTTTATTCTCAATCTAACTAAAAATATAAACAATTAGCAAAAAAAAGCACAGATTACTCTGTGCTAAACGATTTACTATTTGATTATGAAATGTGCTTCTTGTAATTTTTTAATAATTCGCAAGAATATTTCAAAATTAAGCGTAAATCTGGACTAAACCGACACGAATTTGTTTAGCTAATTTTTCAATTTCGAAAGATGTAGCAGGTGTATCAAGTTCAATTTTGATAGTATTTTGTGCAGCATCTTCTGTGATAGTTAAACCATCTACAGTTTGTCCGTTTAATGTCTTATTATTACTATAGCAAGTAAATACAACATACTTGAAGGCAGAAGTATATTCAACTTTTAAAGTTGAATTTTGATAAAATCGTTGTTCATATTGGCTTTGAAGTGCCAAAGGTGTAGTCGATGAATTCTTGATACAAGTAACTGTGATACCATTTTCGGTAAAGACCATAGTTTGATCAGCACCTTCACCAGTTAATGTTCCAGCATGGCCTGATAAATTAATGCTTGCAACCATTTGAGGAACTTGTTCGTTTTCTCCGTGTAAGTCAACAGTTACTTGAGTATCGCCGGCAATTGTTCCAGTATATTTTCCTTCGCTTTCTGTAACAGTAGCTCCGTTTACTTTTACAGCATCTAGAACATAACCAGTATCAACTGCTACTGCAAAAGTGAAAGTTGATCCATTGGTGCCGGATGTTTGATCTAAAGTGATAGTGGCATGATCCACTTCCACTGCTGTAATTTTTGAAGTTCCGGTAGTGACAGAAAGAATTAAACTATCAGTATAGTTATTATTGTCTAATTTTTTACCAGTTATTTCGTATGTATTACCTTTGAAGTTTTGTAAATAAGCTTTTACTGTAACTTTATCATTTTGATAAGCATCTGCAACACCGGTATCATTCTTAGTTAAATAGACATAAAGTTGTTCGGTAGTTTCTGACAAATCATCAACAATGTTGAACGAATACTTTCCAGAACCATTTTTTGTACCAGGTTTATCTACGACAAAACCGGTAACGCATACTTCATTATCGCTATAAGCATCGGCTTCTAGCGCTTTGGCAACATCTAAAGCTTCGGCAACAGTGTAAGGATTGGTTTCTGAACCCTTGTCAGTGCTTGGCGTAGTTGTTGATGTACTTGTACCTTGTGGAGTACTAGTACTAGGACTTTGTGTAGAAGTAGACGGGGTGCCTTCACTAGTAGAGTTATTATTTTCTCCGCAAGAGACTAGCCCTACAAGTAATAAAGGCAATAGAATAAAAATTTTTTTCATCAAATTTCCTCCTTTTTTATTCCAAATATATTGTAGCATTCTGTTTTTTTCTGTCAAGATTCTCGATAAGGCGATAATGCCTTAAAATTTTTAAACAATAAAAAAAAGAATGGTTTATATCAACCATTCACTAAATTATTTCTTGCTTTTCATATTTTATCTATATAACGGCATTTCTGTGCCTTTTTAGACTATTACCAATTCCTTCCAAACTATATCGAAAATTTTTTTGTGCGGAAACTAATGTATCTTGCGTTCAACATGATATATACCATTGACATTTATTAACATATTTTCTAAATTTTTTAGTTCCGTGGCATTTTTTATATATATTGTTGCACTAATTGTCGAAGTCATTGTCTCTTGGTGAAGTTTAGCACTTAAAGAAGTAACACTTATTTTGTGAATTGAAAATACTTGCATAATATCGACAACCAGATTGGGGCGATCATTACAATCTATTTCGAGGTCTACTGGATAAGTTTTTTCTTTGAGATCAGGATTCCAAAAAACATCAACAAGGCGTTGTGTATTTTTTATGTTTGGACATTCTTTACGATGAATCGTGATACCTTTACCTTTAGTAATGTAACCGATTATTTCATCTCCAGGAATCGGGGTACAACAAGATCCGAGATTAATCATTACTTTTCCAGCGTTTTTAACTAAAATAGGATTGCTCGAATCATTGCTTCCGACTTTGGCAAAGTTAACTTCTACTTTTTTCTTGATGTGTAAAAAATCAATTACCGCTGTTGGGGCGGGATTTCGATTAGACACATTGATAAATAATTCATCAACTGTTGCGCATTCAAAAGCTTCTAATAATTTCTCATTATTTAATAATTCAAGGGCCTGCTTTTCATTGATACCACGATCTTTAAAAGCATCAAGAAGCGAAATTTTACCTTTCGTAATTTTATCATTGCGCAAATCATCAGCATTTTTTTCAGCTAAAAATTTGCGGATATGATTTTTGGCACTATTGGTTGTAACAATTTTTAGCCATCCTTCATTAGGTCCGGGAGAGGCCTTAGAGGTTTTGATTTCTACGATGTCGCCTGTTTTTAGCTCGGTATTTAGAGGGACAAGTACATTATTTACTAATGCACCAACTGCGGAATCAAAAACTTTTGTATGAATACGAAAAGCAAAATCCAACGGAGTTGCTCCTGTAGGTAAATCAATAACTTTACCCATCGGAGTGAAAACGTAAATATTCGCCTCAAATATCTCATGTTTCAATGAATCCATGTAATTTTTAGCATCATCGGATAGTTCACTGGACATATTTACAAAATCTTTTAGCCAATGTAGTTTTTCTGAAATTTCCTTTTGTTCTGTTTTGGCATTGTAGTTTTTGCCTTCTTTATATCTCCAATGTGCCGCAATTCCTTCTTCGGCAACTTCATCCATTTCTTTGGTTCTGATTTGCACTTCAAACCAAAGATTTTCTCCGGTCAAAATAGTGGTGTGCAAAGATTGATACATATTAGGTTTAGGCATCGCAATATAGTCTTTAAAGCGCCCTAAAAGAGGTTTATACATCTGATGTATAAATCCTAAAATTTCATAACAATTTATTTCCGTCTCTGTGATAATACGTATGGCCATTATATCGTAAATTTGATCAAATGAACGCCCTTTAAAATACATCTTTCGATAAACAGAATAGATAGATTTATATCGTGAAGATATTTCATACATCGGAATATTTTTTTCATAAAGCATATCGGCCAAACGTTTTTTTAAGGATAACAAATCGCTTTCGCGGTTTTTTATGCGTGTATTAATTAAATTCTTTATTTCATCGTATTTGTCAGGCTCTAAGTATGACAAAGCAATATCTTGAAGCTCACTTTTTATGTGATTCATACCTAAGCGATCCGCAATGGGAGCATATACATCCAGCGTTTCCTTTGACAAAGCTAATTGACGCTCATGTGACAAATACTGTAGGGTACGCATATTATGAAGACGATCCGCAAGTTTAATAATAATCACGCGAATGTCTTTTGCCATGCCTAAAAAAATCTTTTTATGATCTTCAGCCTCAAAATCCTCATTTTCCATATAACGTTTTGAAAATTTCATACGTTGAATTTTTGTGACTGAATCGACTAAAAAAGCTACATCCTCTCCAAATTCTTTTTTTATTTCACTTAATGGATAATCAGTATCTTCAACGACATCATGTAATAAACCGGCAATAATTGTTTCAGGTCCGGCAACAATAGATGCTAAAATATAGGCAACCTCGATTAAATGATGAATATATGGTTCACCCGATTTTCGAAATTGTCCTTGGTGCTTTTTTTCAACTAATTGATAAGCATCTTCTATTTTTTTTCTATCATTTTCATTTGTTATATAACTGAAATATAGAGATTTAACATCATCAAAGGTATGAGCTGAGTTTTCCATAATTATTACCTAATAAGTCACTAATGATTTTACATTATAATCTTTCAGTCGTTCTCTTCCACCGAGATTTGAAAGTTCGACTACAAAACATATTCCGACAATATGAGCTCCTAATTCTTCCAATAATTTGACACAAGCTTCTAAGGTTCCACCGGAAGCTAATAAATCATCAACTATAAAAATTTTATCGCCTTTTTTTATATCATCAATATGAACTTGTAAAACATCATTTCCATACTCAAGGCCATAGCAAACGGACATTGTGCGACGAGGTAATTTATTGGGCTTACGAAAGGGAATAAAACCTATCCCTAATTCCGAGGCTACCGGGCAACCAAAAATAAAACCCCGCGATTCGGGTGATGCAATTATTTTTGCGCCACATTCTTTTGCGTATTCGGCAATTTGTTTAACCGTGTATTTATAGGCCTCGCCATCTTTAATAAGTGGTGTAATGTCTTTAAAGTTAATCCCAGATTTGGGAAAATTCTGAATCTCGATAATAAATTTTTTTAAGTCCATAAATAATCACCTATCTTTATTATAAATTATATTAAGTATACTACTAAAAGAAAAAAATAAAAATTTTGCTTTTTTATACTAAAATAGTTTCATTATTCGCGGTGCATATTCTTTTAATAATAAAATCAAAACTTTGTTTTCCATTGAAATAAGAATATCCTAATTCACCATAAATATCAATGTAGTCATATTTGTCCATTAATTGTTTGGAATAATTAAATCCGACTATTTTTTGATTAACGGAAAGAGGATAAAGAATATGTTCGCGACTTTTGGAATAACATAAGGAGGAAACTTTAATATTAGAAATTTTTAACAAAGGTAGTTTGAAACCTTCTCCGAATGGTGCAAGTGTGCGCAAAAATTTATAATTATCTTCATTAATATCAGTTATGGAGATATCGACAAAGTCTTCTTTCTCTTCTATAAAGGGATGGCTATTAGCATATAACTCGAATCTGCTCTTTAAGAGATTAAAATTACTCAAATATAAGGACAATCCACCAGCCTGCTCATGCCCACCACTAGTAATTAGTAGCTCCTTATTCTCACATAAAAATTTATTGATAGCCAGACCTTTTTTCGAGCGAGCACTACCTTTTATAACATTTTCATTTGTACTGTCTTTAGTAAAGATTATAGTTGGTTTATTATATTTGTTTAATAAATTATTAGCAAGAAGCCCTATTATTCCCTCTTTTAAGTCGGTAATCAGCATAATTGTTGATTCATCTTGATTTATTTCAAGGCTATTTGCCGTCTCTTTGGTTAATTGCTTTCGCCTCTGATTGGTCTCTTCAATAAAAGTGGCCAAATATTCGAGACGAGAAGAATTATCACTTGTCATAAATTCTACTAAAACATTAATAGCCGTAGTTTCAATCATCCGTCCAATTGCGTTAATCTTTGGGGCAATTTTTATTCCAATTGTGTTCTCGTCGATTAATTCATTATTTGCTAAAAGACTAATATTGCGATATTTATTTTTATTAAGATAGTAAATTCCTAAACGAACAATATCGCGGTTATAAGATTTTAATTCCATCATATCCGAAATTGTGGCAATACTCGCCAGTGATAAAAGGTACTCATCGTACCGATTAAGCAATTTGCTTGCTAACATAAAAGCAACATATGCGCCACAGCAGACAACATCACCATATTCCGATGTTATAGGATGCAAGATAACCTCGCATTTGGGCAGTCTTTCTTGTATTTCATGATGATCGGTAACGATTACTTTCATTCCCAGTTCATAGGCCCTTTCGATAGCGTCGAATTGCGCAATTCCGTTATCAACTGTAATAATTAATTTATAGCCCTTTTTATAAAATTCATTGACCCGAGTCACATTTAGACCATATCCATCAATATATCTTGAAGGAATATAATATCCGACATGTATATTAAGCATCTGAAAACATTTAAAAAGAATTGAGGTCGCCATAATGCCATCGCAATCATAGTCACCATAGATTACAATTTTATCCTTATTCGCGATACATTCCTTTATAATTTTATTTGCGGTATCCATTCCCTTAAAATTGTCAAATGATGGTAATTGAATACTTGCAATATTTTTTGTCAAGCATAAATAATCTTCAGGACTTAAGTTTAAATAATTTAAAATTTTTTCTTTGAAGTTCATAAAATAATCCTTTTTGAAAAAGACTGCACAAGGCAGTCTTTTAATCGTTAATACCTGGATATAGAGCTTCTTCCGGCTCGCTAGAATCCTTTGTACCTTTGATATTACCAAATTTTTTCTTTTGCTTGGCTTTATGCTTTGGTAAATGAATATTTAGAGAACCAATATGTTTATCTAAGAACATTTGTGAAGAAGTAAATGTCGTTAAATTAAGCATTATACTTAACAAGATACCTAGTAATAAAACGATAAAGGTCGTATTAAATACAGGATGGCCAAAGGCTAAAAAGTCAAGAGCAAGATAAGCGGCTATAACCCCTGTAGCAAGTAATGGTGCACCACTTAAACTCATAGCGCGTACACTATTATCTAAAATAGAAACTTCTTCATTCCGCTTTTCAGATAATACTTCTTTTGCTTTGGTAGTATGAATAATTGTCAAGAGAGCATTGATTAATGCGACACCTATTAAGGCCACAAAAGTTGCAACATTGACTTCGATTCTTGTTAAACTGAAGAAACCTAATGGTAAGAAAGTCGCAAATAAAGAAGTCCCCAAGGTTACTATTCCTTTATTTATTCCGAATCTTACAGCTATATAGATTGCACTAATTACAACGACAATTGCAGTGGCAATCAGAACGCTGGACAAAGCAGGTTGCGTAATATTAATTACGGGGTTAGTACCGACCTGACGCACATGATTAAAATAAAGAACATCGGTTTCATTATCACTAATATTAATAATTGAATTTAAATATTCTTGAACAGAGTTTTTGACACTATTTACTTCGATTTCTTCGGAAGGGTCAATTGTTCCATCAAAGTCGACAACATAATAGTGAATTTTTGTTTCATTATCTTCCGGATCTGTGCTTTCATAGTATTTCACAGCCTCGAAATCAAGATCGGCTTCTTCTAATTTGTTTTCAAAATATTCAATATTAATAGTTTTATTATTATCACGGATGGTATCACCATATTCGTTCAAAACAAAGTAAGCACGTGTAAACTCAACACCTTTTGAATTATTAACTACACCATTTCCGAATACACCAAATCCAATCATCGCTAACGTAAATACCACAGTGGCAATTAAGACGCCTAAAGAATTTCTCTTAGATTTTTTTGTAAAATTAACCTTTTCAAAAGGACCATAATATGTTTGTTTTTCTTCTTTGGATATATCAGGAATTACATCTTTATTGATTGCAAATAAAGAATATTTTTTCTGCAACGATGTATCATTGGTAATTAACCAAGTCATCAAACGATTGAAGGTAATTGAAACAATAAAGCTAACTAAACTGCCGATAACTCCCAAAATTGCCAAAGATTGAATGGTACTATGACCGACAAAATAGGTAACCAAAGAGGCAATTAATATTACTAAATGAGTATCAATCAAGGAAGCAAAGGTTCGTTTTTGAGCTTCTTGATTAGCTTTTTTCAAACTTCGTCCACGATAAACTTCATTTTTGAAACATTCAATATATATTACGGAAGACACAAGAGACATTACGCTGACTACAATTAAGCCAATTAGCGCCCCAACATTAAAGACCATTCCGACCGCATTAAATAATGTAAATGTTACAAATAATGATACAAGCATATTAATAACTGCATTTAGGCCTTGAATACGATAGAACACAATCATAAAAATAGAAACAAGCACTAAAGCAATACAAATAGCGATTAATGTACGTGAGAATGCAAGTGTATTTGGCTTACCATAACTAATAAACGCTTCTGCCAATGGATCAATATAATCTTCGAAGATAAACGATAACTTAATATCAATGTCACTAGGAATAGGCTTAGCGTTAAATAAATCGACATAAGTTTTCGCCACATCGGAATTTAACGCATAAGATTTTGCAGAAGTAATTTCGTGCTCCAAAACTGCTACGCCTAATTCTGTCTTATCTTCATCAAAGTATAAATCATTTGGATCGAATTCTACCAAAATCCTTGCAGCCATTTCCTCTTGGCCTTCTTCTTTTGATTTAGCTAAACTATCAACTTCTGGGTCAAAGTCAGACCATAAAAGAATTTTACCTGCTTCATCAATAGAACCATCTTCTCCGGTTGTACCAAGAGATTTTGCATGGTCAATCATATCTTTTAACTTATTTCTAACTGAGGAATCATCGCGTAGTGGAATAACAAAATATGCCTGAGGATTGTCCTTCTTATAAGCTACGCGAGCCTTATTGGTACCAAATGCTACTTCACCTTCTAAAATTGCGTCTTCTTGCGAATCGCTAGTAGCTAAGGTGAATTTAGAATCAAATGAAATTAAACGCTTAATGTGATCGTATTTGTCATTATAGTCAGCAGAAACCTGCACTCTAATATGATTTTGACCTTCTGATGTGTTATTGTCCTCTACAATAACTTGATAACGATCTACTCCAGCTGCATCTAATCGGGCAGACAGATTGTTTACGACTTCATTCATCTCATTTTCTCGAATAATTGTATCGTTGCCATCTGATTTTCTTTCCACAGAATAAACAAATTCTTTTCCCGAAGTATAATCTAGCGATAAGTTTGCGTTTTTCATCATCGAAGGCGTCATAAAGCCTAAGCCTAACATAACCGAAACCGCTAAAATTATAAAGGCAATAAATCTACGCATATATTAATTCCTCCAAACGAATTGCACTCTGTAATTTAAGTCCAATTTTTTATTCATAACAACAGGTTATATTTAATATAAATATACTGTGCTTTTCTACTTTACAACTTTTTTACTATGAATGCAAGAAAATGGAAAGAAAAAATGAATAAAAATCGCTCACTCAATACAATTTTAACTTTATTATGTTTAGGCTTTGTCGCTAAAATACTTTCGACACTTGCTCGTGTCTTAACTACCAGAACAATTGGCATAGACGCGATGGGGTTATATCAATTAGCATCTCCTTGTATGCTATTGGTTATTACTTTGTCGCAATTTGGCTTACCGACAGCGATGGCAACGTTGGTCAGCAGGCATCGAAATAAAGCGAAAACTATACTTATTTCCGGTTTAACTATTTCCTTCATAATTTCATTTTTTATGATGGTTCTTGTAATTTTACTCGCAGGAGTTATTGCCAATGATGTCTTAAAAAATCCAAATATTCTGCTTACGATTTATGGATTGGCACTATTAATTCCGCTAGTTAGTCTATCGGCAATTATTAAAGGATTTTTCTTAGGATTAAATGAAATTGAACTGACTTCGACATCAACGATTATGGAAGAAGTCGGACGAATCTTATTTATTATATTTTTTCTGGATTCGCTTGCAGAAAAAGGACCGAATTTTGGTTCTTTTGGTGCCATGATAGGCGTCTGTGTGGGTGAAGTGTTTCAAAGCTTATATATGATTATTTTTAATAATCGCCGTTTATATCTTCGGGTTAATGAATTATTATCAATAAAACTTAAAGATAGATTTGTGGAGTCCCAAGCCATCTTAAAGTTATCATTCCCTTTGACGTTGTCGCGTTTAATTGGCTCTATTACATATTTTTTGGAATCCATAATTATTTCTAACTTAATGCTAAAATATGGGTATGGTGTAGAAGTTTTAACTCACGACTATGGTTTATTATCCGGATATGTTATGCCACTTCTTTTAATGCCGGGATTCTTTGCCACTTCTTTTGCCAACTATTTGTTACCTAATATGTCCAAAAGTGTCGGAAAGGGTAATTTAAAAGATGCAAAAATGAAATTTAAAAAAATGTTTATAATATCTGCGGGAACCGGTTTGTTTTTTTCGTTAGTTTTCTTTTTATTCGGCGATAAATTAATGCTTTTTTTATATGGAACCAATGAAGGTTACCAAATGGTAAAAATATTAGCGTTTCCTTTCGCAATTTACTATATCGAGTCGCCGATTGCGGCGGCGATGCACGCTTTAAATTTAACTACTAAAGCGTTCTACTCGACGATTATCAGTTGCATAATCAGAATTTTAATATTATTAATTTTCACGAAAAATTTACAAGTTAACTCCGTGGCATTAGCCACCATTGTCGCCGTATTTATCGATGTATTAATTAATGGATTTTTTGTATTTGATCGCTTATTTTTTCACAATGAGAAGATCGTTATTTAATGCCAGGCATAAAAAGACATCTTTTATCGAATGAATATTTTTCTTTGCTAATTCTTCTTTAAGCCAATTTTCATCTTTTGACAAGCGACTAAGAGTATGCTGCACAATTTGGCCATCACTTATTAAGGGTTCCGGATCTTTAACATTACAATCTTTTTTGCTTATAACATTCAAGGTTCCATTATCTTCTAAAATCGCAAAACTGACTTCATCCGGTGTCTGAATGTCTTTTGTACGTAGTTGTACCATTAAATCTTCAATGGTATAACGTTCTTTTTTCATTACTTCTTGCTGAATTTCCCCATTATAAATGATGTAACTAGTTTTCCCTTCAAGTAATTGACGTGCTTTGCTGGATTTTAAGGAAATGAAGGCGGAGATTAATTGCAATAAAACAATGACACTAATTGGTATTACAGAGTGCAAAATAGACATTTCGGGTTCGTTCAAAGACAAAGAAAATAACTCAGAAATTACAAAGAATACCACGATATCAAATGTGGATACCTTACCAATTTCTCGTTTACCCATAATTTTTAGAATTGCTAATAAGAAAATGTAGCTGACAATGGTTTTTAAAATTACACTGATTATTTCATTAAAAGTCATATTTACTCCTTCTAAAAAATACTTTTCCTGCATATAACCTAATGAGGTGTTGACAATGAAAAAATATTTATCAAATATTAGTGTATCCATTATTTTGCTTTTTATTGTAACTTTGGCATTTTCGCTTATTCTTACGATCTTGTCGTCAACAGGTGTTATTTCTTCCGGAACGACATCCATAATTATTATGATTGCCAGTTTTATAATTTTCTTTCTATTTGGCTTAATTTTTGGGAAAAAAACTAAAACAAAAGGACTAATTAATGGATTAGTCCTTGCGTTAATTTATGGTTTATTTCTTTTAGTATATTACCTTCTTGAAAGTAAAGAATGGACAGTGCATACGACAATAGTAAACATAGCTCGGGCACTTTTAATAGTCAGCGGTTCAGTAATTGGTGTAAACCTTAATAAGAATTAAAATAAAGTTTCTTGATGACTTTTTTTCAAATGTCGGTATGCGCGTTCGGTAGCAATTCTACCCCGTGGAGTGCGATCAATCAAACCTAACTGCAACAAGTAAGGCTCGTAAACGTCTTCTAGATTCATCGTTTCTTCACCTATTGCAGCGGCTAAGGACTCCAGACCGACAGGACCTCCTTTAAAGCGTTCAATAATTGTATTTAAATATTTAATATCGACATCATCTAGACCAAGAGAATCGACCTTTAAAGCATTTAACGCCGCGATGGCATCAGCGTTTGTAATGTGATTTTCTCCGCGAAAATTGGCGAAATCACGAACACGTCGAAATAGTCTATTGGCAATACGTGGTGTTCCACGTGATCTTTTTGCTATTTCTTCGCAAGCGTCATTGTCGATCGTAGTTTGAAATACTCGGGCAGTTCGCTGCACAATCATTTTAATTTCTTCAATCGTATAAAAATTTAGTTTTTCCATTATGCCAAATCTAGCACGTAGAGGCGAGGATAAGTCTCCTGCCCTTGTAGTTGCACCGACAAGTGTAAACGGAGGAATCGGGACGTTAATAGTTTTGGCGCCGGCATCCCTTTGCACAATGATTGAAAGCATAAAATCTTCCATTGCGCTATACAATACTTCTTCTACGACACGGGGTAGACGATGTATTTCATCAATAAATAGAACATCACCGGCATTTAGTTTAGTTAAAATAGCGGCTAAATCGCCTGTTTTTTCAATTGCCGGCCCATTGACAACGGTTATTTCTCCATGCATTTCATTGGCTATAATATAGGCCAAAGTGGTTTTACCAAGACCAGGAGGGCCATATAGTAAAACATGATCAAGAGTTTCATTTCGTTTTAAAGCAGCGCCAATAAAGACGGTCAAATTATCCTTTAAATCGTTTTGTCCGATATACTCTGATAATGCTTGAGGGCGCAAAGATACTTCGCCTATATCTTCGCTTGTTTTACTTGCATCCAATAATCGATCCATTTAATCACCTCATTATTTGTAATGCATCATGAATAATATTTGCTGAATCTTGTGCCAAATTTATTTTTTGGAAGGCTTCTTCGATCTGGGCAGTTTTAAATCCCAAATTTTTAAGAGCTTGTTTGGCATCGAGAGCTTGCGGAGTCATTCCTAAATCGTGTGTTTCTTCTAAGGAGACTTCCCCTTTTAAATCTAAAATTATTTGTGCTGCAGCTTTGCTACCAATTCCTGGTAGCTTTTTCAAATATGTAACGTTTGAAGATCTTATTGCTTCTTTCAATTGCGAAGCGGTAGTCTTGCTTAGCGCATTGATGGCGGTTCTTGGACCAATACCTTTAACCGTAATAAGGTGTTGAAAAATCTCTTTTTCCTCTAAGCTTTTGAAGCCAACTAAATATTGTTCATCTTCACGGACAACATAGTGAATATAAACTTTAACCAACTCATCGATAGTATATTCTTCGGGGTGAGCGACATTTATTTGATAGGAAACATCATGAACGTCTAAAACTATATAGTCGCACTTGATTAATTCTACATAACCTTTTAGGGCATAAAACATTTTAATCACCTCAATTTATTAAAATAATTAGGAAGATTAGTAAAAGATTGATAAAAGCACTGCAAATTAATGCAAAAATCGAAGGGTTAATTTTATTTTTATCATCCATACTAACTCACCATTATTTATTATAAACTATCTTTTATTGCTTTTTAAACAAAATTTATCCGTAAAATTCTGAAAATTTGAAAAAAAAGACTAGTAAGCTAGTCTAAAAATAAAAACTCAATCTTTGAATTGTTTTAAAGTTTTTAAGGTAAGAAAAGCACTAGTCAATATAATCAAACTCAAAATCACATAAGATTACTGTATCGCCATCTTTTGCTCCCATTGCCTTTAGGCGATCATCGACACCAATCTTGCGCATATAATTCAGAAGTTTTAAGATACCTTCATCAGTGGATAAATTAATCAGCTTGTACGTACGTTCGATTTTTTCACCTTTAATAATAAAGGTGTGATTATCTTTACGTAAAATCTCAAAGTCTTCCTTATCATCTCTTTTGGCTTCATAAATTTTTACACCGGATTCAATATTGTCTTCGTTATAGAGAGAAAACATCGGTGTTTTATCTAATAAATCCGCGATTTTATAACATAATAAATCAATATTCTCGTTAGTTAATGCAGATATTCCAATAATTGGTTTACGTAGGCGTTTACTTAGGGCTTTTAATCTTTCCATAGCATTTTCTTCATCCATTTTTGAACCGACTAAAATGACCGGTCTTTTATCCAAACCAAAACCATAAGCTTTTAATTCTTTTTTTATTTTTTTATAATCCTCATATGGATCACGTACACCGGACATGTCGATAATATGAATGATTACGCGACATCTTTCAATATGACGTAAAAACTGTAAACCCAAGCCTTTACCTAAATGCGCACCCTCAATGAGACCAGGAAGGTCTGCCGCAACAAAACTTCTTCCATCTTTGACTTTGACAACGCCTAAATTTGGCACAATAGTTGTAAAGTCATAATCACCGATTTCCGGTCTTGCGGCGGATATAAGGCTTAATAAAGTAGATTTCCCTACACTAGGGAAACCCACAAATCCGACATCTGCTAATAATTTTAATTCCAAAATTAAACGTTTCTTTTCGCCGGGCATTCCATTTTCAGCTACGCGTGGTGTGCGATTAGTTGGGGACTTAAAACAAGCATTACCACGTCCACCTCTTCCACCATGAGCCACAATAAATTCTTTTCCGTCTTCCGATAAATCACAAACAAATTTTTTACTCTTTTCTTCAAAAACAACCGTTCCAACGGGCAACGTCACAATGACATCCTCAGCACTTTTGCCATATTGATTTTTGCCCATACCTTTTTCACCATCTTTAGCTATAATACATTTCGAATGGCGAAAATTTATCAATGTATTAACACTTTTTGAGGCACGAAAAATAATCGATCCGCCACGACCACCATTGCCACCACTTGGACCACCACGAGAAATAAATTTTTCACGATGAAAGGCAATCATACCATTTCCACCATTTCCGGCCCGAACTTCGATAATTGCTTTATCAATAAACATGTGATTCACCTCACTTATATTATTATTAAAAAAAGCCTGAACTAGTCAGGCTATTAAATATTTACTTAGCTTCAACTTCGTAAACGGATACTCGTTTTCGATCTTTGCCTACACGTTCAAATCTCACGATTCCTGATTTAGTAGCAAAAATTGTATCATCCCCACCACGCATCGTATTGACACCTGGATAGATTTTAGTTCCGCGTTGACGATAAATAATTGAGCCTGCTGTAGCAAATTGACCATCAGCTTTTTTAGCTCCAAGACGTTTTGATTCAGAATCACGTCCGTTTTTTGTAGATCCGACACCCTTCTTAGATGCGAAGAGTTGAAGATTTAACTTAAACATCACTTGCGATGCACCTCTTTCTTACTTGATTATTTTTATATTTTTAGGATAGCTTTCTTCAATGGTTTTTAATTGAAAATACATTGTTTCAAAAACTATATTATCATGAGTTGTAATCTCATTTTTTAATTGGACTTCCGTAAGCCCTTCTTTTATTTTTATTTCGTAATTATTCGTATCGATATTATTTAACGCACCAATTACGATAGCGGATACGCCGGCACAAATAAGGTCATGACCATACTCAGCACTGTTCGCGTGTCCCTGTATTTTTAAATATGAAAATTTATCATCAACATATTTAAATTCAACTTTAATCATAATTATGCATTAATTGCTTCAATTACTAAACAAGTATATGGTTGACGATGACCAATGGTCTTACGTTCATTTGCCTTGTTCTTGTACTTGAAGACGCGAATTTTTTTGCCTTTACCTTGCTTTTCGACTTTTGCAGTAACTGTGGCACCTTTTACATATGGAGTACCAACAACAGTTTTAGCATCGGCAATAAGTAGAACTTTATCAAATGTGTAAGAAGCACCGGCTTCAGCATCTAATTTTTCCACAAAAATCTTTTGACCAACTTCTACTTTAACTTGCTTACCGCCAGTTTCAATAATTGCGTACATAGATACACCTCCTGAAAAATTTTTTTCACTAATGACTCGCTATTAAGGTCATAAAAGTTAAACACCTTTTCTATGCGGTTGTAGCTAGTGAGGCCGCAACGTAAATAATTTACCACATATATATAATATATGTCAAATATTTTTCCGAAAATAAACAAATATTTGAGTGTATTTTTAATGGGCTTAATTAAAATTAAAACTTCAAAAATAAAGTAATTCCAAAATAAACTTCAAAAAAGTTAAAATGTAAGTGTATC
>CANQQL010000030.1 GCA_947625975.1 uncultured Bacilli bacterium | reverse complement strand
TCCGACACAGCCCTAAGTGCCGGATAGGAACGGCAAAATTTTTTACACTTCTATTACTTCTTTATCGCACATTAGCAGATAGTTGAGGGTAATAAAAAATATAATATGCAGAAATCTATTCCTTATGAAAGTGCTAAATCTATGTATATAGTTGATGATGTAGATAATCAAGAAATATTAAGAGATATAGTATTAGATACTTGCAAAGATTTATCAATTAAAAAGTAAAACAAATTTGTCTAAAAGCCAAAATAATATATTATAACCTACTAAATTTGCGTGCATTGTATCAAAATGTGTATTCAAGAATCAGATTGACAATGTGTCAGTCTTTTTTTATAGAGTTAGATAACCTGCATAGGTATTATTATAAATAATAAGACTCTAGAAGATATTGTATAGCCTTATATCCATAGTCCTTTTTGTTTATCTTAAATCATGGTGGTAAAAAATTTAAGTTGATTTAATTCTTATTTACATTTACAATATAAAATGTAAGAAAAGTAAGAATAATAAGGAGATTAGTTATGAACAACGAACAAGATAAATTTATTTGGACTACTAAAATAACTAGTAAAGGGCAGATTGTTATTCCAAAACAAGCACGAGATGTTTTTGGTTTTAAAGATGGTGATACATTAATTTTACTTGGTGATAAAAGCAAAGGTATTGCTATTGCAAAATACGATGATTATTTAAAGTTTGCAGAAGAAATTTTTAAATTAAAGGAAGACAAAAATGACAACATATAATATTATTGAAATTAATCATTTAAAGAAATATTTTAAAGATGTCAAAGCAGTTGATGATATTTCTTTCTCCATCAAAAAAGGGGAATTTTTTGCTTTTCTTGGTTTAAATGGCGCTGGTAAATCTACAACGATTAATATTATCTGCGGTCAACAAAAAAAAGATGATGGAGAAGTTATTATTGATGGCTTAAACTTAGATAATGATATTAGTAAAATTAAACCAAAACTAGGTGTTGTTTTTCAAAATTCTGTTCTTGATTCAAAACTTACTATTTTTGAAAATTTAAAATTAAAAGCTGATTTATATGGCTTAAGCAAAGAAAAATTTAAAGAAAATTTAAATTATCTTGCTGAAACTTTAGAATTTAAAGATATCTTAAATCGCTCTCTTTATAAGTTAAGTGGTGGACAAAAAAGAAGGGTTGATATAGCTCGTGCTCTCATTCATAATCCTGAAATTCTTATCTTAGACGAACCAACTACAGGGCTTGATCCTAAAACAAGAATTTTAGTTTGGAAACTTTTATCTAATTTAAGGCAAGCCAAAGATCTTACCATAATTTTAACAACTCATTATATGGAAGAATCTGATGAAGCAGATACAATAGTTATTATCGATAATGGTAAAATTGTAGCAAACGATACTCCAAATAATTTAAAAAACAAATATGCTAATGATCTTTTAAAAATATATAAATATAACGAAAATTTACTAGATCTTTTTAATAAAAATCAAATAAAATTTATCAAAACAGATAAAGTTTTAGAAATAGAACTACCTAATATCGAAGAAGCAAAAAATATAATCATTAATTATGGTAAATATATTTTTGATTTTGAAGTATTTAAAGGAAAAATGGACAATGTCTTTTTAAACATAACTGGTAAGGACTTGAAGGAGCAAGTGATATGAAAAGTGAAATGAAAAAACTTTTAGCCTTAATAAAAAGAAATATAAAATTATATTTTAAAGATAAAATGACTTTTTTTGTTTCTTTATTAACTCCTCTAATTTTAGTCGTTTTATTTTTAACTTTTTTAAAGAATGTATACGCTGATACCATTACTAATCTAATACCAGAAGGAATAGAAGTTAATAAACATACAATTGAAGCTTTTTGTGGCGGATGGTTATTTTCATCAATAATATCTGTTTCTTGTGTAACCGTATCGTTTTGTTCAAATATAATGGTTCTTGATAAATTAAATAAAGCTATTGATGATTTAAATATTACACCTGTTAAAAAATCAACATTGCTAATATCCTATTTTATATCTAATTTTTTAACAACATTTTTAATTGGCGTAATTGTACTTATTATTAGTTTTATCTATCTTGGCTTTGTCGGATTTTATTTAACATTTTTAGATATAATAATGCTTTTCGTATCCACATTTTGTATGTGCTTATTTGGCAGTTTATTAGCATCCATTATCGGGATATTTATATCTTCACAAGGTGCTCATTCGGCTGTATCGACACTTGTATCCTCAATGTATGGTTTTATAAGCGGTGCTTATATGCCAATATCGCAATTTGGAATTGGAATAAGAAATTTTTTAAGTTTTTTGCCTAGTACTTATGGAACCGTATTATTTAGACAATATTATATGAATGGCGTTATCAATCAATTGCAAACAGTAGAACATGTCCCATCAGAAATAACAGAACAAATTAGACTTTCATTTGATGGAAAGTTGGTGCTGTTTAATAATACAATTCCTACTTGGACTCTTTTTGCGGTTGTAATAGGAACAAGCATAATTTTATTAGGAATGTATATTTTATTATCTAATTTAAAAAGCAAAAAAAATTAATCAAGATGATAGTAGCTAAATAGATTGCGGTTAGATTTACATTAACGATGTCATTAGATCAAAATGCTATTTTTTATCATATTAAAACAACCAAATTGAAGACGCAAAAAGTTTGGAGATTTTACTATTAGATATTTTAAATTATACAAATTATCCACCGAAAACGGGCACTTCGTAAAGTTGTCACTCATTAGGTTTTATTCTGTTTTCCTAATTGAAAAAGCAATTAAATCATAATTTTTTTGTATTCTTTAAGCAATCTAAAAAATGTTCCTTTTGATATTCCTATTATTTTAGCGGCTTCAGTATTTGTTAATTCTCTGTTTATAAATTTATCAATAATTTCATATGTATTTTTAGGTAAAATAATTTTTGGCCTGCCAAATTTAATTCCTTTTTCTTTGGCAATTCTAATGCCTTCAGCTTGCCTTTGCTTAATATTGTTTCTTTCGCTTTCAGCGACAAAACTTAATACTTGCAAAACTATATCACTAATAAATTTTCCAACCAAATTTTTTCCTTCGATTCTTGTGTCAAGAAGTGGCATATCAAGAACTTTAATATCAGCTCCAATTGTTTTTGTTATTTTTGACCATTCTTCAATAATCATTTGATAATTTCTTCCAAGACGGTCTATTGATTTTATTATTAATAAATCATCTTTTTTTAATTTTTTAATCATTTTTTGATATTTAATTCGTTCAAAATCTTTACCAGACTCTTTATCTACATAAATATTTTTATCATCCACATTAAGAGCCTTAATTTCTTCATATTGCCTATCTATTTTTTGTTGTTTTGTTGACACACGAATATATGCATATATCATAAGATCACCTCATGGTGTGTATACAATAAAAATTAGAAATTAGCAAGAAATAAAAATATGCCAAACCGCTATCAATTTGTATAATTTTTTATATCGACATAATTTTGGCACAAATTTAATGATTTTTTGGGTGTTTGTTGCAAAATTTGTTATAATATAATTAAATTCATGAGGTGCCAAAATGCATACAATTTTATACTGAGCATCTCAAGTTTAAGAGGTGCAACGAAAATGGATGAATATAATATTAATGATTTATTAAAAAAAATTAACGAATTAGAATTCGAAATTAAATCATTGAAAAAATATGGATTAGTATGGGATAAAGAAAATACCAAAGAACAAGTTGTATTAGATTGTGAAAAATATATTCCAGTACTAGAACAAGATAAAAGCAGAAAAATTATCTTGGGAAAAGACAATAATATTTTAATTGAAGGTGACAATTATCATTCGTTAATGGCTTTAAATATGATAGCAAAAGAATCAATCGATATAATTTATATAGATCCCCCTTATAATACTGGAAATAGTGACTTTATATATAATGATAAATTTATTGATTTTGAAGATGGATATAGACACTCGAAATGGTTAAATTTTTTATCAAAGAGACTTAAAATGGCAAAAGAATTGCTTTCTGAAGATGGAATAATATTTATTAGCATTGATGATAATGAGCAGGCAAATTTAAAAATTTTATGTGATTCTATATTTGGCACAAATAATTTTGTTACTCAATTTGTTTGGGAAAAAGCGCAACATTTTGGACGTCAAAAAATAAATTTTTATTCCAATTGTGAATATATTTTATGTTATGCGAAAAAACTTTTTAGCTCTGAATTTAATAAACTAAAAGAACTACTTGTTGAAAAAATAAAAACCGATTTAACCGATGCGCCTTTATATAATGCTTCAAACAAGTCAAATATAATAATTTTTCCTTCGGGAAGTGTAAAATTTAATATTGCTGATGGTGTATATACTGAAACAAACAACGATTCTTATGAGTTGGTTGAACCAGTTAGTGTTAAGAATTCGTTAAACAATTCACCTCTCAAAATAAAATTTAAATCACGTTGGTCGCAAGATACAGTTAATGAAGAAATAAAAAAAGGAACTATCTTTTTGGTAAAATCAAAAGGATTTGCAATTCGAGCAATATACCATGAAGGGAAAAAAAGTAATGAATCTCCTCGTCAAATAATTTTTACTAATAGCAATAATTCACTTTGCACATATAGTCGGTTTAAAGAAAAAGTAGGAGTAAACGAAGAAGGTAGTAGTGATTTAAATAGATTAGTTAATCAAAATATTTTTACATATCCTAAACCTACTTCTTTAATTAAATATTTAATTAGTCTA
The DNA here is from genome assembly GCA_947625975.1 of uncultured Bacilli bacterium. GTDB lineage: Bacteria > Bacillota_I > Bacilli_A > RFN20 > CAG-826 > RUG131. The sequence goes on along the minus strand of CANQQL010000030.1, from coordinate 10,801 downwards.
ATGTTTGATTATAAGCAGGACATATATAAAAAAGATTTTGTTGTTTTAGATTTCTTTGCAGGTTCAGGAACTACTGGGCAAGCAGTATTAGAACTAAATAAAGAAGATGGTGGGCACAGAAGATTTATTTTATGTACTAATAATGAAAATAATATTTGTAGTGATGTTACTTATCAAAGATTAAAAACGGTTATCACAGGAATTAGACCAGATGGAAGTAAATATAGTGAAGGAATCCCATCAAATCTTTATTACTTTAAAACAAGTTTTATTGCAGATCATCAAAATAGCGATCAGATTAAATATTGCCTTGTAGAAAAAGTTGATGCTCTTTTATGTATTTTAGAAAATATTTTTGATGAAGTAGAACGAAATGAATATTCTTCGCACTATATTTCAAGTGATAAAACCAGACATATGTTTATTTATTCTGAATATTTTAATGAAATAAAATTCCACGAATTCAAACAAAGAGTATTAAATGCATCAGGAAATAAGATTGTTTATATATTTTCTTCTGATAATTATGTCGATGCAAGAATATTTGAAGGAGATAAAGGCATAGAAGTAAAACCAATACCTTCAAAAATTTATGAAATTTATAAAGAAATTGTTGAAGATATTAAAAGGGGGCAGTAAAAATGATTTATTCGTTAAAAGACTATCAAAGAGATGCAGTTGATGAACTAAAAAGTTTATTTGAATTATATTTTAAAAGTCAAAACAGAAAAGAGATTGTTTTTAAAGCACCTACTGGCAGTGGAAAAACGTTTATGGCCGCCTCACTTATGGAAGAATTAGCAAATGAAAATAATGGTGTTAATTTTTGTATTATGTGGGCTTGTCCTGGAAAAGGTGAGCTACATAAACAATCATTTGATAATATTAAAAAATATTTAGGCGGTAATCCAGTTTGTTCATTATTAGAAGAAGATTTCTTTGGCTCAAGAAAATACATAAAAAAGCATGAAATTGTTTTTATTAACTGGGAAAAATTAATTCAAAAAGATAGGGAAACTGGGAAATGGGCAAATAATTTAATGAAAGATCAAGAAGGTCAAAATTTTATTGATGTTATTGATCAAACCAAGAAAAATGGTACAAAAGTTATTTTAATTGTTGATGAATCTCATATTGGAAATTCCATACATGCAAGAATTCAAGAATTTATCAATACAATTGTATGCCCTAATATTATTCTAGAAATGTCCGCAACGCCATTAAATGATCACATAGATGTAACTATTGATCCTCAAAAAGTAATTGATGAAGGAATGATTAAAGTAGATGTAATCGTCAATGAAGGCATTTCTAAAGAAGATAGATCAATGGAAGATAAAGATTCAGAATTACTTGTTTTAGAAAAAGGATATTTAAAACGAGAAGAATTAAAAAAAGAATATGAATCAATTGGTTCAATAGTAAATCCATTGGTGTTAATTCAAATTCCTAATGTTGATGAAGGTGAAACTAAAAAAATAGTTATTAAAGACTTTTTAAGAGAAAAAGGAATAACCGAAGATAATGGGAAATTAAAATTATGGTGTGATGATAAAGGTAATTTTGATAAGAAAAAAATCAAAAACTTAAATGATGAAACAGAATACTTAATATTTAAAACAGCGGTTGCAACGGGTTGGGATTGTCCAAGAGCACAAGTGTTAATTAAATTTAGAGAAGGTAAATCAGAAACATTTGAAATACAAACTATTGGTAGAATATTAAGAACAGCTGAAGCAAAATCATACAATAACAATTTATTAGATAATGCATATATATTTACTAATATTAAAGAATTTGAAACAAAACCAGAAAGCTATAATCCTAATAGAATAAAAACTGAATTTTCATATTTCGCCAAGCCATATAACAAACAAATGATTTGGGAACAAACTCAATTAAGATCGTTTTATAGATCTAGACAGGGTGACTATAACTCAGCAGATTCAAAGTTTACTGTATATTTTTTAAACTCATTCATGAAATTCTTTAATCTAACAGTTGAAGATACAACATTAAACTTAGAGTCAAATATCGAAAAATTTAAATTAAAAGGCCTTGATTTAACAATTGATACTAAAGATACTTTATTGGAAGAGACATCAATAGATGTAACAGTAATTGAGAATGAACAATTAATTAGTGGTGAACAAGCAAAAGTAAAAATGGCTGAAAATGATGTTCAAGCACAATATTATGCATTAATTAAAGAAAATTTAAATGGTCTTGCTTTTGTTCGTTCTAAGTCACCAATTAATTCGGCAATTATTGATGCTTTTATGACATTTTATAATGTTTTTTCGAGATCTAACAGAGTATCAGCAATTCAACGAATTGTAGTAAATAACAAGAAAATTTTTGCTGAAATATTAAATGAATCAACAGAGCAATTTAGAGAAATGCTTCAAAAAAATGCTGGTAAAAAGGGAGAAACTTATGACTTTAAAATTGAAGATAAACGAAGTTATTCTACTGAAACTCATGAAGCAATAAGAGCAAAGAAATCTTTATATCAACCCCTATTTGTTTTAAAAAATCCAAGTGGCAAAATTAATTTTTTAGAAAAAGAATTTTTAAATTATCTTGATGATCAAGAATATGTTTGTTGGTATTGGGAAAATGGTCCAGAATTAATGAGAATAAATTTTGGAATTTCTTACAATAATGGGATGAATACATTTCAGCCCGATTTCATTGTTAAATTCGCCGATGGAACTGTAGGTATTTTTGATACAAAAGCTATTGATCAAAGAATTGAAGACACAAAAGTTAAACAAAAGGCATTATTTAAATATCTACAGGATTTGAATTTTAATCGTGGTTATGCTCCGAAAGTATTTGGAGGAATTGTTATTAAACATGGCAGCCAATTTTATTTATTTAAAAGTGAAAATTATCATTCATATAATGAATCAACTGATGGTTGGAGCAACTTTAATGAAGTTTTTAGAGACATTGATAATCAAATTAATGTAAGAAAATATCTAAATAAAAAAAATAGCTTTTAGTTTTTATAATTAAAAGGATTTTGAGGGTAAACGATTAATGTTTATGAAAATTATAACGATAATGAAATCATATTTGGTGTTACTGATGATTAAAATCATAGGCACAAATAAACCATAGGCAAGATTGACATTATTAAAAGAATGCCCTTTCCAAAATAAAGTATGAACATTTTATATTGTAATATTAATATTGTTATCTTTAGAATTTAGTTTATACTTTTAATTGGCGGTGATTAATGTGAAGGATAAAATATCTTTAAGTGCAAGGCTTGTTTACTTCTATCTAACACATTTTAACTACCACAAGCGATATAGTTTCGAAGAAAATATTAGGTATCTTGAAAAAATAAAATCTCTTGGCGAACAGCCATATTCAATTTCGCGGAATATAAAATTCAATTGTAAGGTAGATAATTTTACTTTCAACAATATAAAAGTTTATAATTTTAACTCTAGTAATAATACTAATACAATAATTTTATATCTATATGGCGGAGGATTTGTAAGCAGACCAGTTAAATATCAATTGAAAATGATTAATAAAATAATCAAAATGACCGATGCTCAAGTAATTATGCCTCTATATCCTCTTTTACCATTTCATACTTTTGATGAATGCTATGATGTTTTGATAGAACTTTATAAACTGATAATTGAAAAAAACAACAATAAAAAAATTATAATATTAGGAGATTCTGCTGGTGGAACTTTAGCGTGTGGACTTTGTGAGTATTTCTCTGAACACAATATTCAAACACCGGATTATGTTTTTCTACTATCACCTGCTCTTGATTTAAGTATGACAAATCCTTTAATTGATGAATATCAAAAAAAAGATCCAATGTCTTGGAAGCCTTTGCTAGAAGCTTGGGCCTATTATTGGTCAGGAAAAAAAGAAAATTTAACAAATTATTTAGTCAGTCCTCTTTATGGAAATGTTAAAGGTTTCCCACCTACTCATATGTATATTGCAACAAATGATTTGTTATATCCGGATGCTAAATTGTTCGCGGATAAACTAAGAGAAAATGATGTCGATTTAGAATTAGTAATAGGTAGTAATTTATGCCATGTGTGGCCTGCTCATCCGATTTCAGAAGCTAAAGCCACTCTTAAGGAAATTGCGAATGTTATAAATAATTTATCTAAAAGTTTAGTTAATGTTTAATATAAATATGATTTAACTATTGAGTTTTCCAAGTTTTATAATTGAATAATGCAAGAATCGGAAATAATTCTAAGCGTCCGGTAATCATTGTTAGAGATAAAATAAACTTTGAAAAAGATGAAAAAGATGAAAAATTTCCTGAAGGTCCGACAATATTTCCTAGCCCAGGACCAACATTACTTATACAACTTAAAGAAGCAGTAAAATTAGTTACTAAATCTTTTCCATCAAAGGAAATTAAAAAAGTTGCAAAAAATATGATGAATATGTATATAATGAAGAAATTTTCTGCACCTTGAATAACATCTTCTTCAACAACTGTACCACTATCTTTGATTGGCAATACAATCCGTGGCGAAATCATTTGCTTAACCTTTCGTATTGCGGATTTACACAAAATATTTATACGAGATAATTTAATTCCTCCACCAGTTGAACCAGCACATGGACCTGTAAACATTAGGAAAATAATAATCATAAAACAAATTGTTGGCCAAGGAAAAGCAATAGTGTAGTCGGTTGTAACATATCCTGTCGTGGAAATGATGGAAGTTACTTGGAAGAAAGCGTGTCTAAACCGTTCTTCAAAAGAGCCATAAACATTATTCATTGTCAAAGAAACTATTATAATAATAGTGCTGATGAAAATAATAGAAAGATACAAACGTAATTCATCATTTTTAAAAATATTTCTTATTTTACCAAGAATTAGCATATAAAAAAGACTAAAATTTATACCAAACAGTAGCATAAATATTGCTATTACATATTGTGAAAATGGTGCATAACTTGCAATACCATCATTTAAAACTGAAAATCCTCCTGTGCCTGCTGTACCTAAAGTTAAAGTGAGACTTGAAAAAAGGTCCATCTTCGGATCGGGTCCAAGAAGCAAAATTATAAATTCAAGAAAAGTTAATGAAAGATAGATTAAATAAAGAATTCTTGCGGTAACTGAAATCTTTGAACTTAGTTTACCTACTTGAGGTCCTGGTGATTCCGCTCGAAGAATATGCATATTAGAGCCTTCTTTATTATTAGGTAAAATAGCTAAAATAAAGACAATTACTCCCATTCCCCCAATCCAATGAGAAAATGATCTCCAGAATAAAATGCTATGTGGCATACTCTCCACATCAGTTAAAATAGTAGCCCCCGTAGTCGTGAATCCCGAACACATTTCAAAAAAAGCATCGAAAAAATTGCCAATAAAGCCACTAATAATCAAAGGAAGGCAACCAAACAAGGCCATTAGTATCCAAGATAAGCTAACGATAATAAAAGATTCTCGTGGCAAAATTTTGATATTTGTCGCTTTTTTTATATTTAGTAGAGTGCCAAGTATAAAAATTCCAACGGCAGTAATTAAAAATCCAAATATCGTAGTATTAAATTGTTCTTGGTAAATTATTGCAACTAAAATAGGAAAAAGCATAAAAAATGCTTCAACACGCAAATTTTTCCAATAGTATTAAAAATATTTTTATAGTTATTCATTGCTTTATCCTATTATTTGTGCCAAATCTTCTAAGTAAGAATCTGTGGTGATTATAATAACGCTATCTTCAATTTGAATGATAGTATTTCCATTAGGAATTATCACTTCATTACCACGTATAATTCCAACAATAAGTAAATTTGGTTTTAACTTTAAATCTTTTAAAGGTATACCGACATATTTGCCTTTGGTTTTTACATTAAATTCCAAGGCTTCTACCTTTTGATTAACTAATTTATAGAGTGTTTTTACATTACTTCCTCGCTTATTTGCTTTTGCTCTAATATATGAAAGAATTTGATTGGCAATAATATCTTGAGGTGAGAAGACACTAGCCATACCAATTGTTTCCATCATACTGTGCAAATTTGAATTATTGACTTTAGTAATAATTTTTTTTGCTTTTCTTTTTTGTGCAAGCATAGAAATAATGATATTTTCTTCATCAACACCAGTAAGGGCTAGAAAAGCATCGATATTTTCGATACCTTCTGATTCCAAAGTCGCCTGATCTGTTCCATCAGCTTCGATAATCTCAATATGTGAAAAATTTTCACTTAAAAATTTACAGGTTTCATGTTTGCTCTCGATAAGCTTAATATGGTATTTGCTTTTTTTTGTCAATTCACAAAAATAATAAGCAATTCTGCCTCCTCCAACCATTAAAATAGAATGCATTTTGTCAATCTTTTTTGTTTTTTGAAAAAATTTAAATAAATTTTGTTTGGTAGCAGCAATGTAAATCTTATCATTTTCTTGAAGAGTAAAATTACCAACGGGGATTATAACTTCTTCACCACGAACAACTGCACAAACAAGCAAACTAATCTTAAATTTAGTGGATAGCTCGGAAAGGGTAAGCCCGTTTAAAGCGCTATGGGGTTCGATACGCATCTCTACCAATTCCATTTTGCCATTAGCAAAATATTCAACATTTAAAGCACTGGGGAGTGCCAAGTTTCTTGCGATTGCTTTGGCTGCTTCATATTCAGGATTGATAGACATAGATAAACCAAGATCGTCCTTCATAAATTGTAGTTGCTTTGAATATTGAGGATTACGAACACGCGCGATTGTATCAGAAGCTCCAAGTTTATGCGCCAAAAGGCAAGCCAAAAGGTTTATTTCATCACTAGAAGTAACTGCAATAACCAAATCGGCTCCTTGAACACCGGCAGCTTTTTGTATTTCTAAACTAGCTCCATTCCCAATAATGCCCATTACATCATAAGAATCTATAAGCTGATTTACAATTTTTGCGTTATTATCAATTACAGTTAAATCATGTCCTTCTTTTGATGCATTACGCACAATAGTTTGACCTATTTTACCAGCACCAATAACAAATATTCGCATTTAATTCACCCCATAAAAACTAAAATGTCAATATTTAGCTCGCTTGCTATATTTTAACAAAAACAATTTATAAGTTAAGTAGTATTTTTAATTTATATCTAAATGATGAGAGGAAATAACTTCTTCATATGATTTTATAATTCCATTAATTATGTCTGTTTGTGAAAAATCTTTTAAATAAGCAATATTGATTTCTCGCATCATACTTAAATTCTTAATAGGAACAATTACAATTTTACCACTATTTATATCATTAATACATGCACTTTTTGGCAAAATAGAAACACCTAGATCTTTTTGTATTAAATCTTTTATGGTGGCGACATTATCGACCTCTAAAATTACATTAAACTCTGAAATATTCATATTTTGACTCTCAAGGTGTGCATTAAATAAAGTGCGAGTACTAGAATTTGGCAATCTGAGAATCATTTTTTCTTTTTTTAGGGCATTTAATGTGACAATTTTTGCTTTTGCAAAGGGATGATTAGGAGATACCGCCAAACAAAGATAATCTATATCTAAGGGAATATGCTCTAAATTCTGATCAGTTATTTTTCCTTCTACAATGGCAAGATCAATCTCGTAAGATTTTAATAGAGCATATAACTTTTCATTTGAACTCGTTATTATCTTGATACTGATACCTATTTTTTCTGTACAATATTTAGCTAAAGCCTCCGTAATAGCATTACTTTCTGCCGTATGAGTTACACCAACAGTAATATGGTCAACCATATTCTTAATGTCATTTAACTCTTGGATTAATGTTCTTTCTAGCCCTATCATTTTTTTTGCGCATTTTACAACTTTTTCTCCCTGCTTTGTCAAAACGATATTGCCATTATGTCGTTCTAGTAATTTGGCATTAAATTTTTCTTCTAATGCTTTAATGTGTTGACTAATTGCCGGTTGTGTGACAGATAATTTTTTAGCTGCGCTTGAAAATCCTCCTGTTTCACTAACAACAATTAAGGAATAAATCTTTGGATCTAACATAAGTATAACCTCCTATAAGTTTTTCTTATAAGCCTAGCACAAATTATAATTTGACATTATTACTACTTGAAATATAATTATCTTATATGGGCAAAAAAAATTCAAGGTTTTGCGCCTATATTATACTAATAATTAATAAAAATTGTAAAAATTTATTTTTTAAATCATACTTTTTAAGAAGGGAGATAATTGCGGATGAATAATAAGGAATTATTTGAAAAAAAATCTGTTTTAAGCGCTATTATTAATCTTGCAATACCTTCCGTTATTGGCCAAATTATTCTTGTTATATACAATATAGCCGACACTTACTTTGTTTGTATGGCAAATAGCGACCACCTTAATGTTGCTGTTACAGTATGCATGCCCGCTTTTATGATTTTATCAGCCATTTCCAACTTATTTGGAGTAGGTGGCTCAAGCGTAATGTCTCGAGCATTAGGCAAAAAGAATTATGCCAGAGTTCGTAATACTTCAAGTTTTGCTGTATGGGGATGTATCGGTGTAACTCTCGTTTATTGTTTGTTTTCCCTTATTTTCATGGATTCTTTTCTTATTGGTTTAGGGGCAGTCGATGATACTGTTCGTCAAATAGCTAAAGATTATATGCTTTATGCCGTCGTTATCGGCGGGCTTCCTACTGCATTAAATACACTTTTTGCCCATTTAGTTCGTTCAGAAGGACAATCATTGCAAGCAAGTATCGGTATCGCTATTGGTGGTCTTTTGAATGTGGCATTAGATCCCTTATTTATGTTTGTGATTTTAAAACCCGGGCAAGAAGTTTTAGGTGCCGCTCTTGCAACTGCCATATCAAATTGTATTGCTTTTATATATTTCTTAGTATTAATTATTCATAACAGGAAAAAATCGTTAATTACTTTGCTACCTACCATAGAAGGTTTTAAAGAAGCAATTCCTAAAAATGTTATTTTGGTAGGCATTCCTGCTTGTCTAATGACTCTATGTGAGAATATTTCTTATGCTGTGCTGGAAAAACAAATGTATGCTGCTGGTGGTATTATTGCCCAATCCGGAATCGGTGTCGCCAAAAAAATAAATATGTTAGCGCATAGTATTGTAAGAGGAATGGCTCAAGGAGTTTTACCATTAATTGCTTATAATAAATCGTCGGGAAATCGTAAACGCATGAAAAAAGTTGTATATGCATCTGGAGCAATGTCAATCGGAATATCTCTTATTTGCACGATGGTCTGCCTAATATTTGCGCAACCGCTCACCCAGTTATTCTTAGATTCGAAAGATGGAATCAACTCTTTGTCATATGGCATAACTTTCTTACGAATTCTCTGTATCGGTGCTCCGTTCTCGGCTTTAGCATATACCGTAATATCGTTTTTTCAAGCAACCGGCAAAGGAATAAGATCGCTTATTCTCGCTTTGTTAAGAAAGGGAATTCTTGATATTCCCTTAATGTTTATTTTAGTCCATCTTATTAATCCTGCAGTTAATGGCTTAGTGTGGGCTACTCCAATCGCTGATATAGTTTGTAGTATTATTTCTTTGATTTTGTTTTTTATCTACATTAAAAAGCATGGTCAAAACAAGCGTGAATATGCTCAACAAGCATAAGATCCAAATTCTTATTAACTAATTTTATTAAATATTTCCTTGGTAAAGAAAATAATTAGGAGCAAAGTTATGGAATTATGGGATGCTTATAATGAAAATTTTGAAAAAATTAATAATTTGACTTTGGTGCGGGGAGAAAAAATACCAGAAGGTTTATTTCATTTAGTATGTGATGTACTTGTAAAACATTCAGATGGTAGTTATTTACTAATGAAAAGAGATTTAAATAAACATCATGGCGGTTTGTGGGAAGCAACATCCGGTGGTTCGGCATTAAAAGGCGAGACGCCATTAGAATGCGCTAAAAGAGAATTATTTGAAGAAACGGGAATTGTTGCTACTAATATTAAAGAAGTAGGCCGAGTGGTGGAAAAAAACAAAAACTCGATTTACGTTGAATTTATATGTTACACAAACTGGCATAAAAGTAATATTTCATTTCAAAAAGGTGAAACAATTGCCTATAAATGGGTTAGCAAGGACACTCTTATCAACATGAAAGAGGATGAATTGCTGACTAGAAGAATACAGCAATTTATTGATGAATTACATCATTAAGAGAATAAGCTTTTCAATGTATTAAATAACTGTTTATCATTCATTAATAACTTTTTTCTCGCCATATAGATAATTAATAATACTTTTTCGTTTTACAATTCCTATGTAAATACCGCGATCATCAACGACCGGCACAAAATTTTGCTCTAAAGATAATCGAAATAGTTCTTTTAATTCCATATTAATCGCAAATGGAGCGTATGGGCGATATTTTTCGATATTGGCAATGCATTCACTTTCTGCCATGGAAATATTAAAATTTTTAACATTTTTGATATATCTTAAAATGTCTCCTTCGGAAATTGTGGATACAAATTTTCCTTCTTCATCGACAAGAGGAACAACACTAAATTTATGAGAGTCTAACTTTTCTAAGACTTGTCTTATCGTAGATTTATGGTTCAAATAAAACGTTTGGGATTTTGGAGTCAAAAAAGTAAATAAATTAACATTCATAAAATACCTCCAATTTAATAGTTAGTTTTATAGTATCATTATATAAAATTTTTTTCGAATTATCTATAAATTAGACAGTATGACATAAATTTTGTTAATCTCAATCGAAAAAGCAACACATGACGGACAAGGGTGTTGCGATATGAATTGTAATAAAAAAATGGT
>CANQQL010000029.1 GCA_947625975.1 uncultured Bacilli bacterium | reverse complement strand
AAACATAAAAAATTTTTAAGTTTTAAAATTTTAATCTCTTAATGGAAAAGAAAAAATTAGATTTGTAATTTATATTATATTTGACTATAATATAAACTCGAGATAGTTAATCTCAAAAGGATGGTTAAGATGATAGCACAATTGGAGCAGGAAAATAAGAATTTATTTGTTGTGTCATTAATACTAGGTGCTATAGTGGATACATTACTAATTGCTATTTCTCTATTTGGCTTAATTAGCTATAAAGTTGCAGTTAGTTTTCTCATCGGCTTCTTAACTGGTAATGCAATGCACTACTTAACTATAAGAGTTATAAACAAAGCAAGAGTGGAATCTTATAGAAGTGTTGTCAAACAATTAACTATTACAAAGCAACTTATATATGCGCTAACGCTAATTGCAATTTATTTAATTACCAAACAGATTTGGTCATTTGTTGCTTGTGTTTTAGGAATTATGATTATTAAGATAGCAATTGTAATATTTGTGCTTATGGAGAAAAAACATGGATAAAATCTGGGATTATATTGTTAATAAGATGCCGGGTGAGTTAATCGTATCTTTGCTCATTATGGTTTTAATTGCAATTGTAGCTATTATTTTAGGCCATGCAATAAAAAAAGCAGACCCCACCAAGCCCCCTAAAGGATTAGCATTTCTTGCTGATTGGTTGGTTGAGTTTTCTTTGAATACTTTAAACAATAATCTTGGAGATGCTTATGACTTTGCGGCGCCATATTTGATTTTTTTAGTTACATTTATTCCTATGGCGTTTATGGCAGGCTTATTTGGCTTAGCTTCTCCAATGACTTATTTTACGATTCCTTTGTGTTTAGCTTTGGTATCTTGGCTAGGTATTCAAATTTCCGCAATTGTTTTTCAAAAGCTTGATTACTTAAAAGGTTTTACAAGCCCTTTACCGGCTTGGCTTCCTATTTTTGTGCCAATTAATATGTTGAGTAAACTATCGCCACTTTTATCTTTGTCGATTCGTATGTTTGGCAACGCTTTGGCAGGCTCAATACTAATGTGGCTTATTTATTGGGCTACGGATTCTTTAAGTAGTTTAATTTTCAATAATTTTAATATTTTTGGTATGATTATTGCACCCCCGTTTCATGCGTATTTCGATATATTCTCGACATTTATTCAAACTTTAATATTTGTTTTATTAACGATGCAGTTAATTTCCATTGAAATACCTGCACCGGTGCATAAAAAAATAAAAACTAAGAAAAAGGAGGAAAAACAAGGATGCTAAACTTAATTACATTGGCGGCACAATTAGATGTAGGAACAGGTCTTGCTCTTATTGGTGCAGGTCTCGCAGTATTTACCGGATTCGGTTCCGGTTTAGGCGAAGGTAATGTAGCAGCTCATGCTATGGATGCAATTGGACGTAATCCGGAAGCTACAAACAATATAAGATCAAACATGATTCTTGGTATTGCTTTAGCAGAAACAACGGGTATTTATGGCTTTGCAATTGCTATCTTAATTTTGATTATGGTTTTATTCTAATTATTGATTTTTTGTAGGAGGAAAGTGTATGAATCTAATAGAAAAATTAAATTTAATCACTTGCGTTAGTCAAGAAACTGGCGACGACCCTTTTGCATCTTTAAAGGAAATCGGTAATAAAATTATTCCTAATGATATTTGGGCGTTTATCGTACAATTACTTGCGACAGCTATTTTAGTTTTCATTTTAGCTAAATTTTTAGTTAAACCAGCGAAAAAATTCATTGCTGCTCGAAAAGAATATATAGCTAATAATTTAAATGAAGCAGAAGAAAAGAATCGATTAGCGGAAGAGAATCTTCATAATTCTGAAGAAATTCTCAAAAAATCTAGACAAGAGAGCAAACAGATTATTGAAAGTGCAAGAGAAAATGCTGTTAGTGAAAAAAGAAGAATTGTGGACGAAACGAAAAAAGAAGTTAATTCGATGCGTGATAATGCTTTTCAAGAGATTGAAAGTGAACGATATAAAATGCGCGAAGAACTTAAAAATGAAGTTATTGATGTTGCAATACTTGCCGCTACTCAAGTAGTGGATCGTAATTTGAATGATGAAGATAATCGTAAGATTGTTTCTGATTTTGTAAGAAAAGGGGATAAAAATTAATGGATAGTGTGGCAAGCCGCTACGCAATTGCCTTACTGTCTTTAGCGCGTGAAGAAAAATGCGTTAAAGAATATATTCATATATGTGAACAATTGTTAAACATATTTGAAGAAAACGAAGGACTGCAAAGAATTTTGCGCGATTACGGATTATCTTCAGATGAGAAAAAAAGTACTTTGGATCTTTGTTTTAAAGGGAAAATACCAGAATATATCATGAATTTTTTCTATATCATCATTGATAATAGACGCGGAAATTTCTTTAGAGAAATTTTAGCTGAGTTTATCCGTATTGCTTATAAAGATCTCAATATAAAAAAAGGAACAATTTTCTCAACCATTAAATTAACGGAAGCAGAAATAAAAGAAATTGAAAAAAAGACCTCGGAAATAATTAATGCAACAGTGGTGTTAGAAAACAAACTTGATGAAAATTTATTAGGAGGTTTTAAAATTCAAGTTGAAGATATGATTATCGATGAATCAGTCAAGAAGCGACTGGATGATTTAAAAAATAAATTATTATTAAAGGAAGGAAGTAATTAAGAATGGAAATAAAAGCAAATGAGATTTCTTCCCTTATTAAAGAACAAATAAAGAAATACCAACATAAAATGGAATTATTAGATACAGGAAAAGTTATTTCTGTTGGTGATGGCGTCGCAATGATCCATGGACTAGAAAATGCGATGCTCTCGGAACTTGTACTTTTTGATAATGGAATTTACGGTATGGTCTTATCTTTAGAAGAAGACTCAGTGGGAGTGGTTATTTTTGGTGATGATTCTCAAATAAAAGAAGATGATATCGTAAAACGAACCAATAAAATTGTGGAAATTCCAGTTGGAGATAATTTCTTAGGCAGAGTTGTTAATCCTCTTGGACAACCTATTGATGGATTAGGTCCAATCACATCAAATAAAACGCGTCCAATAGAAAGAATTGCTCCAGGTGTTATTACGCGAAAATCAGTTGATACACCTCTTCAAACTGGTATTAAGGCAATTGATTCGATGATTCCGATTGGCAGGGGTCAAAGAGAATTGATTATTGGTGATCGTCAAACAGGCAAAACGGCAATTGCCATTGATACCATTATTAATCAAAAAGATCAAAATATTAAATGTGTTTATGTAGCAATCGGGCAAAAGGCTTCTACTGTCGCACAGGTAGTGGAAAAATTACGCGTGCATGGTGCTTTGGCTTATACAGTTGTCGTTGTTGCTACTGCAAGTGAAATGGCTCCTATTCAATACATTGCGCCATATGCCGGTGTTACACTAGCTGAGGAATGGATGGAAAAGGGAGAAGATGTTTTAGTAGTTTATGATGATTTAAGTAAGCATGCTGTTGCATATCGTACTTTGTCATTGCTTTTACGTCGTTCACCCGGAAGAGAAGCATATCCTGGTGATGTTTTCTACTTGCATTCTAGATTACTTGAACGTGCTGCAAGAATGGATGAAAAATTTGGTGGAGGCTCAATTACGGCTTTGCCGATTATTGAGACACAAGCTGGTGATATTTCCGCCTATATTCCTACTAATGTTATCTCGATAACTGACGGACAAATCTTCTTGCAATCTGATTTGTTTGCAAGTGGACAACGACCGGCAGTAGATACAGGTCTATCTGTTTCTCGTGTCGGTAGTGCTGCACAAATAAAAGCGATTAAACAAGTTTCAAGTAATTTAAAAATTGAGTTAGCAAATTATCGTGAACTTCAAGCTTTTGCTCAGTTTGGTTCCGACTTAGATAAAACTACAAAAGACGTTTTAAACCATGGTGCTAAGGTTTATGAATTATTAAAGCAAAAACAATATGCATCAATGAACGTTTTTGATCAAGTGATTCAACTATTTACCGCAAAAAATAAATTTATTGATGATGTTCCTCTGCATAAGATTCAGGATTATGAGGAAGCCTTAATAAAATTTATGCGAAATAGTCAAAAGACATTGATGAAAGATTTAGAAAAAAACAAATCAATTAGTCCGGAATTAGAAGAAAAATTAATAAAAGTTATAAGTGAATTTACTAAAAATTATCTAGCTTAAGGAAAGAGAGGTGTTACTTATGGCCATGAGTTTACAACAAACAAAATCTCGCATTAAATCCGTTGCATCCACAATGAAAATAACCAAGGCAATGGAATTAGTAGCGACAGCTAAACTTAAAACTGCAAAAGATTTAAATGCCAAAGTGACGCCCTATCGCAACGAAGTTTTTGAAATAGTGTCTTATTGTGTAGAAAATGTTGATAAAAAGATTAATCGTTATTTGAATTTTAACGAAAAGAGTGATAAAAAACTATTTGTTATCATTAATTCTAATTTAGGTTTATGCGGTGGTTATAATATAAACATGGAAAAATTTTTAGCCACATTGATAAACAAAGAAAAAGATGAAATTGTTTTAATTGGCAATAAAATTTCGGGATATTTAAATAATAATAATTATATTATTAATCGCATAATTGATTTACCTTATCTGAGTATTAAGGAAAACGTTTCAAAAGAACTTACGCACTATCTTATTCATGAATTTGACTTAGGTAAGTATCATAGTGTGTATTTACTCTCAACAGAATTTGTTAACTCTTTAACTTTCAGCCCTAAATCTACACAATTACTGCCTTTAGCTAATATAAAAAATACAAAAAAGATGAATAAAGAACTTCTTTTCGAACCAAGTCCGGAAGAAGTCTTGGAAAATCTTATTCCGTTTTATATAACTACAGCATTAAAAACTTTGATGTTAGAGTCTATGCTTTGTGAACAAGCATCAAGAAGAACTGCAATGGAAACCGCAAATGATAATGCTGAAGAACTTCAAGAAAAATTACTTCTTGAATTTAATAAATCGCGTCAAGCTTCTATTACTCAAGAAATCACAGAGATTTCCGGCTCTGCTAACGCGAAGAATTAAGGAGGCTATTTATGAAAGCAAAAATCTTGTATGGAAAAGTGTCCCAAGTTCAAGGACCGGTTGTGGATGTAAAATTTCCTGATGAATTGCCAGCTTTAAGAACGGCAATTGAAATTGAAAATGGCAATGATACCTTAGTCGTAGAAGTGGCACAGCATGTAGGAGATGATACTGTGCGTTGTATATCAATGGGGCCAACCGAAGGCTTGACAAGAAATCTGCAGGCCAAAGCACTGAATGAACCAATATCAGTACCAGTTGGCAAAGAAACCTTGTCCAGATTATTTAATGTTCTTGGTGAACCAATAGATGGTAAAGGACCTGTTAAAACTAAAAAAAGATTGCCAATTCATCGTCTCGCTCCTTCTTATGAAGATCAAAAAACCGAAACTGAGATATTTGAAACGGGTATCAAGGTTATTGATCTTCTCTGCCCGTATGTAAAAGGTGGAAAAATCGGCTTATTCGGTGGAGCAGGCGTGGGAAAAACTGTGCTCATTCAAGAATTAATAAACAATATTGCAACTGAGCACGGCGGTATTTCTGTATTTACCGGTGTCGGAGAACGAACACGAGAGGGCAATGATCTATATCGTGAAATGACCGAATCTGGTGTAATAAATAAAACTTGTTTGGTTTTTGGCCAAATGAATGAACCACCTGGAAGTAGAATGCGTGTCGGTTTAACCGGGCTTACTATGGCGGAATATTTTAGAGATTACGAACATCAAGATGTTCTTTTGTTTATCGATAATATATTTCGTTTCACACAAGCAGGTAGTGAGGTATCTGCTCTTTTAGGCAGAATGCCAAGCGCTGTCGGATATCAACCTACTCTTGCTACAGAAATGGGACAATTACAAGAAAGAATTACTTCCACAAAATTTGGATCAATCACATCGGTGCAAGCCGTTTATGTGCCTGCTGATGATTTGACAGATCCGGCTCCTGCAACGACTTTTACGCATCTTGATGCAAAGACTGTTTTATCACGGGATATAGCCTCACTTGGTATTTATCCAGCTGTTTCACCTCTTGAATCCTCAAGTCGTGCTTTAGATCCTGAAATTGTCGGACAAAGGCATTATGATGTTGCTCTAAAAGTGCAACAAATCTTACAACGCTACAAAGAATTGCAAGATATTATTGCCATACTTGGTATGGATGAGTTATCGGAAGAAGATAAAAGAATAGTTGGGAGAGCCAGAAGAATAAGAAATTTCTTGTCACAACCATTTCATGTTGCCTCACAATTCTTAGGAACTCCCGGAGTTTATGTCCCGGTTGAAAAAACTATAGAGTCATTTGAAGCAATTATTGATGGTAAATATGATGATTTACCAGAACAAGCTTTTTTATATTGCGGTACTATTGAAGATGTTGTCAAGAAAGCAGAAGGAATGAAGTAATATGAAACTTCATCTTAAAATTATAAATTTAGAAAAAGAATATTTTAATGACGATGTTGATTTATTGAATATAAACACTTCAGCCGGTGAATTAACAATTCTTGCTAACCATTTGCCACTTATAACAAACATTAAAATATCGCATATGTACATTATAAATGATGGTGTTACATATAATTATGCGATTGCAGGCGGAACCCTTTTTGTTAGCGAAGAAGGTTGTAAAATTATTACAAGCGCAATTGAAAACGCAGAAGAAATAAATGAAGGCAGAGCCCAATCTGCTAAGAAAAGAGCGGAAGAAAGAATGAAAGAGTCTGACGAATCTATTGATATGATAAGAGCGGAGGCCGCATTAAAAAGAGCTCTTAATCGTCTATCTCTTTTAGGCAAATAAAAAAACTCGAAGTATCGAGTTAATATCTAAGTTGGTGCAGGAAATGAGACTCGAACTCACACGGGAATACCCATACGCCCCTCAAACGTACGCGTCTACCGATTCCGCCATTCCTGCATTGAAAATATTATAAGCGTTTATTGCTACGATTTCAATAAGAATATTCATATTGTTTTTTCGAATATAGTAAATTTAATATGTCCAATATGAATAAGAATACAAAGGAGAAGATTTATATGAAAAAATACGCATATATTATTGTAGGATCAGGTTTATTTGGTGCTGTTACGGCCTATGAATTAAGTAAGAGAGGTTATAAATGCTTGGTTCTGGAAAAAAGAAATCATATTGGGGGCAATGTGTATACAGAAAAAATAGAAGAAATTAATGTTCACAAATATGGTGCACATATATTTCATACATCAGATAAAGAGATTTGGGATTATGTAAATCAATTTGCAGATTTTAATAATTATGTTAATTCACCTATCGCAATATATAAGGATGAATTATATAATTTACCTTTTAATATGAATACTTTTTCTAAGCTTTTTCATATAAAAACACCTAAAGAAGCCAAAGAAATAATTGAAAAGGAGAAAAAAGAATCCTTTGTGGAAAATCCCAAAAATTTAGAAGAACAAGCAAAAAATTTAGTTGGCAAAACTATTTATGAAAAACTTATTAAAGGATATACCGAAAAGCAATGGGGTAAAAAATGTGACGAATTACCAGCTTTTATTATAAAGCGCTTACCGGTAAGATTCATTTATGATAACAATTATTTTAATGATCGTTATCAAGGCATTCCAATAGGAGGATATACACCCATCATTGAAAAAATGTTGGAAAATGTCGATGTTTTATTAAATACCGATTTTCTAAAAGAGAAGGAGAAATATATGCAAATGGGTGAAAAAATTATTTTTACTGGCCCAATTGATGCATTTTATAACTATTGCTTCGGTCCTTTAGAATATCGCAGTGTGCGCTTTGAAAATGAAATTTTAGATATGGAAAATTATCAAGGCAATGCAGTTGTTAATTATACAGATTTTGATATTCCTTATACTCGCATAATTGAACATAAACATTTTGAATTTACTAATTGCCCAAAAACCATAATATCGAAAGAATATTCTTCAAAGTGGAAACTTGGCGATGAACCATACTATCCGGTCAATGATGAAAAAAATTCTGCTCTTTACAAAAAATATCATGATTTAGCAGAAAAAGAGACACGTGTTTATTTTGGCGGGCGTCTTGGACAGTATAAATATTTTGATATGCATAATGTCATAAGAAGTGCTTTAGATTATATAAAAACCGAGGTTTCCCAAAAATGAAAATTGTTTTGGCTTTAGATTCTTTTTTTCCTAGTATCGAAGGGCCAGTGGTAGTTTTGCATAACTTTGCGACAATTATGAGCAAAACTAATGATGTGCAAGTTTTTGTACCTTCTCAGACTGAAAAAATAGACTTAGAAGAAAAGGAAAAAAGAAACGTAAATTATCCCATTTATTATGTGAAATCAAGATATGAGTCTGTTTCAAAATATTATAGTGCCAGTATCTTCCCGGATCGAGCTATAAAAAAGTTTTTTAAAGAAAATGACTATGACATTGTTCATTTACACTCACCATTTTTTATTTCTTCGCATTTAACAAAGCAAGCAAAAGCAAAGAATATACCTATAATCTTTACTTTTCACACTAAATTTAAAGATGAATTTATACGAGTAACACATTCTAAATTTTTGACACGCATTTTAATGAAATTTATTATGCGAAATATAAATCGTTCGGATTATGTTTATACAGTTTCCGAAGGAGCAAAGCGTGTTTTAATAGAATATGGCTATAAAAAGAATATTAAAGTTATTCGAAACGGCACCGATTTGATTTGCCCAGAAAATATTGAAGAAAGGAAAAAAGAAATTGATGATAAATATGTCTTAAAAGGCCAAGAAAACGTTTTTTTGTTTGTTGGCAGAATGGTCGTGACTAAAAATCTTAAATTGGCTTTTGATGCCTTAAAAATAGTCAAAGAAAGAGGAATCGATTTTAAATTTTTAGTTGTTGGAGATGGAGCTGACTTAGATAAATTTAAAGAAATGGCTCGCGAATGCGGTGTAGATGATAAAACAATTTTTGTGGGAGCAATACATGATCGCGATTATCTTATGTCTTTCTATTTAAGAAGCGATTTATTTTTGTTCCCTTCGACATTTGACACGGCAAGTTTAGTTCCAATAGAATCTGCGACTTTCTCTCTTCCTACGCTTCTTGTTAAAGATTCGCCAACTTCAGAAATTATTATTGATGAAAGAAATGGATATGCTGAAATTGAGAGTTCTGAAGCATGGGCTAATAAAATTATTAGTATTGTAAATAATAAAGAGCATCACGAAGAAGTACGGAGATTATGCAGAAAAGAAGTTTATCGTACATGGGAAGATGTTGTAAAAGAGATGGTTGAAGAATATCGCTGTATTTTAGACGAATGGAAAAAATAGTTGTGTTTTTTAGGGAATGTGATTAGAATAGTTATGTTTTAGAAAGGAGCATAATCATGAATTCTAATGAAGAAGAAATTCGAAAAACGCAAGAGATGATTATTGATGAAATCGATACTGCGCTTGCTGAAAGTGAACTTCATGAAAAAACGAAAAAAACTAATAAAAGCAATCTTTTTGGTTTAATATTTGTTTTTGTAAATGTTATTTTAGTTGTAATTTTAGGATTTACTTCATTTAACAATTCTAGCCAAGGTGACGTTACATTCGGTGAAATGTTTCGTACATGGATGACGGGAAATAACGTTATTTACTGGCTTATAGCTTTAGGTCTTGGTTTATTAGCTCTTGTGGCAGAAGCTTTAAAATTCTTTGCCATGATAAGGAAAACCACGCATACCAATAAATTTGGTTTATCACTTAAAACTGCAATTTTAGGAAAATATTATGATAACATTACTCCTCTAGGAAGTGGTGGACAACCTTTCCAAATTTTTTATTTATCAAAAGGAGGAGTTCCTGGTGCTGAATCAATGTATTTGCCTACAGCATCTTTCTTTTTAAATCAGCTCGCGTTTTTAATTTTATGTATAATTGCCTTTATTTTTAGAAGCAACATAATAGCAGATCAGCCGGTATTTCTAGTTATGGCATATGTAGGAGCAGCGTTTTCTATCTTACTACCAACCTTAATCTTTGTGATCTCATTTATGCCCAAATTAAGAGCGAAAATCATAAAGTTATGCGTCAGAATATCTTTCAAATTTAAATTTGTTAAAAATAAAGGTGCCGCAACAAGAAAAGCTAACAAATTAGTTAATGATTATAAACGTAGTTTAGTAATTTTAGCTAAAAGCAAATTAACTTTGTTGATAATTACAATTTTGTCATTTGTTTATCAATTATCTTTGTGCTCAATTCCTTACTTTGTAATACGAGCTTGTGGAGTATCTGTTGATTATTTTAATTCGCTATGTATTTGTATTTTTGTTTATGCGGCGATTTCGTTTATTCCGACTCCAGGTAACTCAGGAGCAGCGGAAATATCTTTTGCCATGTTATTTACTGTTCTGCATGGTGTCGCAGGTGTGTCTTCATATTGGGCAATGGCGTATTGGAGATTCTGTTGCTACTTCTTAAGTGTTTTACTTGGTATTTGCTTTGTTGTCGGAGGAATGATTCAAAGTAATCGAAAACGTAAATTGGCTTTAAAAGCAGAAAAAGAAAAATTAAAAGCAAAAAAGAGTGTAAATTAGATAAGCACTTATAAAACGGCTTATGAATGTTTAAAGAAAGTGTAGCTTGATTGCTATGCTTTTTTTGCACATTTCTCCAGGAAAAACAAGGTAGTGATTTTTATAAAATTATTATCAACACATTTTCATATATTTTCGGAAACTTAATATCTTTGATAACTCTGTTTGTGCCCTTATAAGTAGAAAATGATATTTAACGATACAATTATTATTTCTTCATTACCATCATAAAATCAAATTACATTAAAATAGTCAAGCGCATGATAATTATTCTATGTGCTTTTATTATTTTAAAGAAAATTACATTTTTTATACAAGTTGAAATATTTTAGTACATAGTAAGAAATAAATGAGAAGTGAGGTAGCATCGACAAGTGTTGTAACGATTGGACCGGACATCAATGCGGGATCAAGTCCAATTTTTTGGGCAAACATTGGGAGTGAAGCACCAAGACATTTGGCAATAATTATGGTACAGAATAACGTTAACGCTACTAGTCCGGCAACTTGCCAATTAGCGATTGTTCCACTATTTGTTACTAAACCAATGCTAAGTTCAAGAAAAATCCATAAAAAATTAAATGTGGCAACGACTAAGCCGGTAATTAAAGCTACACGAAATTCTTTCCAAATAACTTTGCCATAATCTTTTGTAGTTACTTCTTTAGTAGCGAGTCCTCGTGTAATAAGTGATGTTGTTTGACCTCCGGAATTACCGCCGGTGTCCATAAACATTGGAATAAATGCGGATAAGATTGTCGCGGAACTTAAAGCTCCTTCAAATTTTGAGATAATCATACTCGTGAAAGTTGCAGATATCATCAAGATTAAGAGCCAAAGAATTCTTTTTTTTGCCAATGTGAAAACACCTGTTTTTAAGTATTCATCTTCAAGAGGCTGCATACCTGCTTGGATTGCGATATCTTCACTTGTTTCTTTTTCCATAACATCAATGACATCATCAATGGTAATAATTCCAATCAAACGTTTTTCGTTATTTAAAACTGGTAAAACAGTTCGGTCATATCTTTTAAAGATATCGGCAACAACTTCTTGGTCATCGTGCACATTGGCAGTTAAAAACTCTTCATTCATAATATTTTTAATTGGCGTGTCTTCATTTGAAAGGACAAGTTGTTCAAGATATAAAACACCAACGAGGTTTCTTTTTTTATCAATGACGAAGGTCGATGATATAGTTTCGGCATTTTGACCGATTTTTTTAATTTGTTCTAATGCTTCTTTGACAGTTAAGTCGACAGAAATTTCGACATATTCGGTTGTCATAATTGAACCGGCGGTGTCTTCTTTATAGTTTAGTAATTTATTAATATCATTTCTTTCTTCTTTAGGAGAAGCTTTTAAAACACGAGTTACGAGATTTGCAGGCATATCTTCAAGAAAGTCAACAATATCATCCGTGTATGAGTTGTCAATTAATTCTTTTAATTGTTTATCGGTAAAAGAGTTAATTAGTTTTGCCTGCTGTTCTTCATTCAGATAAGTAAATAGTTCCGCAGTGAATTCACTTTTTACAGTTTTAAAAATAAAAAGTAATTTGGAAATATCTTCTATTTCATCACATATTTCGGCGATATCGATTATCTCGTGAGTATCAAAAAGTTTACGGAGTTTAGTAACTTCTTTATTTTCAATAATTTCTAATAATGTATCTAAATTAATCATTATCTCATCCATAATATTACTACCTCCTAAAAAACAAACATATAATAGCATTTATCGATAAATATATAAACATTTTTTCCAATAAAACTAATTTTTAAAATGTCATTGTGTAACATTTGACTTTTGTATAAAATTTTCTATAATCATTGTTGTAATAATTAAATTAAGGAGTTAAAGCAATGAAAGAAATTTTAGTGGAAACATCGGCGCGACATGTCCATGTTACAAAGGAAACTTTAGAAAAATTATTTGGAAAAGACTATGAATTAACTATCAAAAAAATGCTATCACAACCCGGACAATTTGCCTCGAATGAAAAGGTCAAAATCGTGGGAACAAAAGGAGAACTAAATGCTTCGATTTTAGGACCTGTCAGAAAGGAAAATCAAGTTGAGTTATCTCTCACGGATGCTCGCTCAATTGGTGTAGTAGCACCAATTAGAGAATCTGGTGATATCAAAGAATCGGGAGCATGTAAACTTGTTGGACCATGTGGAGAGGTAGAATTGAGCGAAGGTGTTATTGCGGCCAAAAGACATATTCATATGACGGAAAAAGATGCAAAGGAATTTGGTTTAAAAGATAAAGATATTGTCAAGGTAGAAGTTAAATCTCAAGATCGTTCTTTAGTGTTTGGTGATGTTGTGGTTCGTGTATCTAATAATTATGCACTTGCCATGCATATTGACACTGATGAAAGTAATGCTGCCGGATTATCTGGACAAGTTTTTGGTAAAATTTTAGACCTTTAAGGAATTTTATGGAATGTTATGTATATCGACCAACAGGTGTGTGCTCACGCGAAATGCGCATATACCACGAAGACGGAAAAATTGTTAAATTTGAAGTTGTAGGAGGCTGCAATGGTAATTTAAAAGGAGTTAGTGCTCTGCTTTCTGGTATGAAACTAGAAGATGCTGAACAAAGACTTAGTGGAATTACTTGCGGATTTAAAAACACTTCATGCCCAGATCAGATTGCTAAGGCAATTAAAGAAATTTTAAGCAAATAAGTATAAGATTTCTAATTGTTATCATAATTAATATTAAGGTGATTAATTATGAAAATGAAAGCAAAGCACAAGAAAGAACAAATCCAAATTGCTAAGGCACTTTTTGAATTAGGTATGGATTTTAATGTTATTAAGGATATTTCTGGTGTAGATGCAGTAGATATATTGCTTGATAAAGCTGGCGTGCTTGATTATGAAGATGAAAATAATCTTGACGGTAATAATAATTTAGTTGATAATATAGAAGATAAAAATAAAACGTCTTATCAAGAATCACGTATTAAAGGAACGAACAAACGTGATAGCAACCCTGACCAATAGTCATGTAGGTGCTTTTTCCTAGCAGGGCCCACCCTGAACGATAAGATGGGATAGTGGTAAAAAGCTTTCCGATGTGGGAAAGCTTTTTTGTTTAGGAGGATTAATTAGGGATGGAACAAAAAATATTATTTACAAGTGAATCCGTATCAGAAGGACATCCGGATAAATTATGCGATCAAATTTCTGACGCAATTCTTGATTATTGTCTAGCTCGGGATCCAAATTCTCGGGTTGCCTGTGAATGCTTTGTCACAACAGAATATTTGTTAATTGGTGGCGAAATTACTTCCAAAGCCAAACCAAATTATGAAAAAATTGCGCGAGATGTAATGCGTAAAATTGGCTACACAAAAAAAGAATATGGAATAGGCGCGGACACATGTAAAATTGAAGTAAGAGTTAAACATCAATCTTTGGATATTGCACAAGGAGTTAATAAAGAAATTCAAGGTGCAGGGGATCAAGGTATCATGTTTGGCTATGCCACAAACGAATCTGAAGGTTATATGCCTTTAGCGCTAGCTATCTCTCATAAATTAATGCGATATGCATCAAATTTGCGTAAATTGGGGACATTTAAATGGGCACGTCCGGATATGAAAGCCCAAGTGACAATGGATTATACCGATGCTAAAAACATTCGAGTTCAAACAGTTTTGATGTCCGTGCAACATGATCCTGATTATAATAAAGAAGAATTCACAAAATTTATTTATACTGAAATTATGCAAAAAGTTATCAAATCATTTAATTTGAACGATGATTTTGAATATCTTATTAATCCCACCGGACGTTTTGTTACTGGCGGTCCAGCGGGCGATACAGGATTAACCGGTAGAAAAATTATTGTCGATACCTATGGTGGAAGCGCTCGTCATGGTGGTGGCTCATTTTCTGGAAAAGATCCATCAAAAGTTGACCGTTCTGCAGCGTATATGGCACGTTATGTTGCTAAAAATCTTGTCGCTGCAGGTGTAGCTGACAAGTTAGAAATTCAACTCAGTTATGCGATAGGAGTAGCAAAGCCTTTAAGTGTAAATATTGAAGGATTTGGGACCTTAAAATATGATGTGAAAATTATTCTTTCTATAATTGAAAAATTATTTGATTTAACACCGGCTGGTATTATTAACACTTTAAGCTTAACTAAACCATCGTTCAGATATGAAGATATTGCAACATATGGACATTTTGGTAGACCTGATCTCGATTTACCTTGGGAAAAATTAAATATGGTTGAGCAAATTAAAGATTTACTAAAAAATAAATAGACTATATAATAAAAAACTCAATTTATTAATTGAGTTTTTTTATCATACTTTTAATAAATTTTCTTATTTAAATTTTATCCGTATCTATCTAGATTATATCATAAAAAATTATTAATAAAATACTATATTTTATATAAATAAAATGCGAAAATATCAGTGTGAGATATTGTAAACAATATTTGGAAAGGAGATAAGATTATGAAATACCAAATTATTGGAAAAAACATTGAGGTCACAGAAGGAATCAAAGAGGCTTTATTAAAAAAGCTCAAAAGAATGGACAAGTACTTTGTCATTACAGATGATGTAGAGTGTCGAGCAGTTGTAAGAACATATAAAAATGGACAAAAAGTTGAAATAACGATCTTTACTAAGATGATGGATTTCCGTGCTGAAGTTATGGATAATGATTTATATGCCGCCTTTGACTTAGCAATTGATAAATTGGAAGGTCAAATGCGAAAATTAAAGACCCGCTTAGATCGACGTAATAGAGATGGCTTGGGAAAATCAATTGCGTTTGAAAATTTCGAGGCTGAAGATGAAGAATATGAAAAGGATGAAATTATTCGTACAAAGTCTTATCTACTTAATCCCATGTCAGTAGAAGAGGCAATAACAAGAATGGAAGCTTTAGGACATGATTTCTTTATGTATTTAGATGATGAAGACGAGATGATTTCTGTCCTATATCGAAGAGACAACGGTGGCTTAGGAATTATTCAAGCCGAAAATAAACTAAAATAAATTTAAAGAGAGACTACGGTCTCTTTTTTTTTTAACTAGGAAATTGTATTTTAATGAGAAAAGTAAAAAAAGGACTCAAAGAAGAG
>CANQQL010000028.1 GCA_947625975.1 uncultured Bacilli bacterium | reverse complement strand
GAAACTTTTAAAAATAGTTTTATTACTCACGGTGATTAATTTTCGTTGATAATAATTTTTGCAATGCTAAAATATTAATGATATTATAGTTAACTATAATATAAAGGAGTTGTGACAATTGCCGATGAAAAAAAGCATCTTACTACTAACTGCTTTATTAATTACCGCATGTAATGTCAATAATGCAAGCCATGAATCAGAAAATTCTATTTTTGATTCCTTAGTTCCTTCAAGTGTTGAAAGACCTTCTAACGCTATACCCAGTATTTCAAATACTGTTCCTAACTCTGAATCTTCAGTTAATTCACTTTCAACTGAAGAAAAGTCTTCTAGTTCTACAGCTAATAATCCAAACTCAGCAAATGAAAAGTTTGATGATTTGATTGACTTGGGTGGCGGAGATATTAACAATAGTCTACCTGATGGCTGGTCGTTTGTAAAAGGTCCAAAAGCGGAGACTAAAGAACAATATTATGCAAATGGTGGCTTAAAATTTCAATATGTGGGGGATGGCTTATTATCAAATACTTTTGAGCACAAAAACCATATTGAAGTTAAAATAAATGTGCGTTCTAAACATTTAAAAGGAAAATTAGATAATGTTGGAGATAATGATTTTGCTTTCTCATTATATGGTCTTGATTCTAGCGGGAAAGTAGTATCGGCAGATGGAATTTTAAGAACTAAAGTAACAGTAGGAGATTTTAATTTGCTTTTAGAAGGTCCCTCTATTACTCAAGTGAAATTAATTTATTCTTCCTCTCCACGCGATGAATTAAGCGAATATTATAATATTTCCTTTGGTGGCATTTACTTAAGAGGCAACAATAGTGGCGATGATATTATCAAAAATACTGAGCCAGTAAATCCGGAATCTCCAGAAAACCCAGATAATCCAGTTGTTCCTTCAGAAGGTAAATTAACTCAACCAACAAATTTGCAATTTGATCAAGAAAATTGGAAAATTACCTGGAATAAAGTAGAACACGCTAATCAATATCGCCTTTGCTTAAATGATTTTGAAGTTATAGTCAGTGATAAAAGCTATGATAATGCCGATGTCTTATTTTCAGTTTTATATGAAGGAATAATCAACACTATAAAAGTTCAAGCCGTAGATAGTAGAGGTAAATATGAAACAAGTGACTTTGCAATTTTAAAATTTTCTTTTGAAGATTTAAAAGGAATATATATTGATGAAGAGTTATCTTATATAAAAAATTTAAGAATTACTGAAGAGAATAATGAAAAAATAATAAGAATTCCAAGCAACAAATTATCGCGTGATAAAAGTGGCACTATTTATGATCTTGTTATTGCCGCTGATTATAATATCAATGATTTAGAGAATGGTTTTAAGTTTAGTTATGAAAAGAATGATACTTTAATTTTAACTCCCGAAAAGTTTGAAAACAAAATTAAACTTACCTTTGCAGGTGTTGGAGAATTCAAAATATATGTAATAAGAAATGGCACAAATATTGATGATTTTATTTTCGATAGCGTGACAATAATTATAGAACCCGCTGAAGATATCGGTGCATTTGATGTATATATTTATGATTATATAAATGAAAAAATAATTAAAGATTCCACATATACGTTTGATACTAAAGTTTTCGGTGACTCAGTTTATTTTAGTTTTCTCATAAAATGCAGTGAGTCGATAGATGTTGAGCATGATTTCACTATTTATGCTAGTGTGGATGAAGCTTTGTATAATGTGTATTTTCAACCCGCAACCCAAACAAATGAAGGCTATTTTGATGGATTTTACATGTATTTTAACCAATATGGATATAAGGGGACATTTACCATTACTTTCGAAACTAAAGAGTATGGTGGTAAAACTCTTACGATAATTGTAATTTAAGGAGGATCAAAAAATGCTTATTTTTGCAACTATATGGGATTCTTTATACGAATTTTTTAAAAACAATCTCTGGCCAATAATTTTGGCTATTAGTATGCTAATTATTTCCTTGGTAATCATCAGATTGATTTGCAGTATTTTAAATAAGGTTTTGCTGAAAAGTGGCATAGATGGAACTGCAGTCTCTTTTTATCTAGCTGTCACTAAACTAGCTTTATGGATTATTGTAATATTCATTGTCGCAAGTATTTTATCAATTTCTACATCCTCGTTAATTGTGGGATTTTCCTCCATTGCACTTGCTGTTGCTTTGGCTTTAAAAGACTCTCTAGCAAACCTCGCAAATGGTATAATTATTATTTTTAACAAACCTTTTAGAAGAGGGGATCATATTGAAGTCGATGGGGTGGAAGGAAAAATAATTAATATAAAATTACTTACAAGTGAAATTATTTCTTTTGACAATAAGCGTTATATTATTCCTAATTCCAAAATGGTAAATTCAACGATTACAAACTTTACTTCCTTACCCACCCGAAGATTAAGTCTGACTTTTACTGTTGCTTATGAGTCAGACTTAGATAAAGTAGAAAAGGTGCTGTTAGAAGTAGTAAAAGCTGATAAAAGAGTATTAGCCAAACCCAAACCATTTATATTTTTGTCAAACCATGGAGAATCGAGTCTCGAATATACTGTACGTGTTTGGACAAATACTGGTGACTATTGGGATCTAAATTATGATATGCCCCGTAAAGTTTTTGATGCCTTTAAAGCTAATAATATATCTATTCCCTTTAATCAACTTGATATTCATCTCGATTCAAAGGATGGTGAAAAACAATGAAAGCACGTTGTGGTTTATTGGCCTTGGCCTTTGTATTTTTGTCAATTGCTTCGCAAAATAATTCATATATAGAGGCAAAAGCCGAGGAGACAATTTCATTAAACAAATCAGATTTTACCTTAAATGTTAATTATGAAGAAAAGCAATATACCTTAACACTCGATTTTGCTTCAGAAGAAATTAAATCCCGCTATCAAGATTATGTCTTGAATTATTCCATATATGTTGAGGAAACCGAATATAATTCAAACACTTGCACTTTTATGGATACGGAAGAGAACAATTACGTTTACGCCGTAAATTTTAAAATTTATATCGAAAATTCTTCAGAAAGTATTAATTTTACTAAATATCTACAAAACGGTAGAGAGGTAATAGTGTCAGCTATTGAAGAAGATACGAATGATGATAATTTCAAATTATTGCCATATTTCTACCTTCCCATAATTGCCGTATTTTTAGGAATTGGTTATTTTATTTTCTTTAAAGCCAACAAATTTGTCGGAAGCCTTGAATCAACCGCGGAAAAACTAGAAAAACTATTAAAATTCCGAAGTAAATTTGACCTTGTCCTAAATAACGAAAAATTAAATGAAGAAAAAAAGAAAAAGCAAATTCTTAAATTGTTTTTTAAAGTACGTGGACATCTTTATTCCATTCGTTACATCATTGAAAATATGTCAATTGATAATAGCATCGATAATACAGAATTATTAGATGAATGTAATGCAGTGGTTAATAATATAAATATGATTAACGTCAAGAATGAAAGTCTTGAAGGTTTAACAAAAAAAGTCGATACACTATTTAATAATGATATTTTACAGCTCTTAAATTTAAGTAAACGAATGCTTAATATTCAAAAGAAATATTTGGAATCAACTTACGGAAAGAAATAGTCTTTTAAGGATTTATAAATGAAAAAAATAAAAAGAAAAATGTCAGCGGTATATTTATTATCTTTAGGATACCTAATAGCAATATTGTTAGGTACGTTACTTTTACTATTGCCTTTTTCTTCAAAAAGTGGCGAACCAGTAAAATTATTAGATGCTTTATTTACCGCAACAAGTGCAACTTGTGTTACCGGCCTTGTTGTAGTGGACACATGTAATTATTGGTCAACATTTGGGCAAATTGTCATACTTATTTTAATTCAAATCGGTGGTCTTGGTTTTATGACGATTATTACACTGATTTTTATGGCCTTCAGAAAAAACATTCGCTTATATAATCAAACAGTTTTAATGCAATCGGCAGGAACAATCAGCATCTCTGAAGTTTTACCATTAATGAAAAAGATAATCGTTGGAACTCTTTTCTTTGAATCGATTGGTGCAATATTGCTTACTGTGTTTTTCTATAAAGATTATGGTAGTCATGCCTTTTATTTAGGTATTTTTCATTCGATTTCAGCTTTTTGCAATGCCGGCTTTGATATAATCGGTTCTGAAACAGGTTCACTTACGCCTTTTTATAATAATTTCGGTGTCATACTGACTTTGTCTTGTTTAATTGTAATTGGTGGCCTGGGATTTATTGTTTGGGGCGATATTTGGAAGAACAAATTTAAATTCTCAAAATTTAATCTGCATACCAAAATAGTATTATTTTGGAATGGTATTTTAATTTTTGTTGGTGCTCTGTTCTTTTTCATATTTGAATTTACTAACATTGGAAGAAATGGTAATTTTAACGATTTTACATTCTTAGAAAAAATATTAAACTCTTTGTTTTTGGCAATAAGTCCAAGAACAGCAGGGTTTAATGCCGTAAATTTAAATGATTTAACAGGATCCGGGAAATTATTAACCATGATTTTAATGTTTATTGGCGGAAATTCCGGTTCAACTGCGGGAGGAATTAAGGTTACTACTGCTGTTATAGTATTTGCAAATGTCATTGCTATGGCAAGAGGACGAGAAGATGTGTCCGTAATGAAACAAACTATACCTAGTAAAATTGTTAAACAAGCAAGTGCTTTGCTCTTGTCATATTTATCAATTGCTTTACTGGCAACAATTGTTATATCTGCCGTACAAGAGTTTGATTTGGAAGAGACGCTATTTGAAGTTATATCAGCTTTAGGAACAGTAGGATTATCTTTGGGAGTGACAACTAAAGCATCAGCATTGACAAAAATTGTTTTAATTATTTTAATGTATTTAGGGCGCTTAGGTGCCTTTGCTCTATTTGATTTGGTATTTAAGGATAAAACTTATAAGATGTTAAAAAAACCAGAAGGAAAGGTATTGGTGGGATAATATGAAAACTGTTTTAATTATTGGAATGGGCGAATTCGGTAAGCATTTTGCTAGAAAATTAAAAGAACTAAATAACGATGTATGCGTAGTCGACATAAAAAAAGAAGTGATTAATGCTCTCTCAAATGTTTATGAAAACGCCTATATTGGTGATTGTATGCAAGAACAAACACTGCTGGAATTAGGTGTTAAAAATTTTGATATTTGTGTAGTAGCCATATCTGAAAATTTCCAAGCTAGTTTAGAGATAACTTCACTTTTAAAAGAATTAGGAGCAAAACATATTGTTTCCAAGGCATCAAGCGATGTTCAATCAAAGTTTTTGCTGATGGCCGGTGCTTCTGAAGTAGTTTATCCTGAAAAAGATATTGCGGAAAAAACCGCCGTCAAATGCGATGCTTCGAATTTGATAGATTTTGTTAAAATTAATGATGAATTTGAAATTACTGAAATACATGTGCCAAAACCATGGGTTGGAAAAACTCTTTCTGAATTAAACTTAAGAAATAAGTTTAATATAAATGTTATTGCCGTAAGTAATGGTGATAAAGTAGATCTACCTACTGCTACATATTGCTTTAAAAAAGATGATGCTGTTTTTTTGGTTGGTAATAGTAAAATTATTGCAAAAATTTATAAAACTACTAAAATATAGTTGCTGACCCTAATCAGCAACTTTACTTGGGAAATGGACAAGTGGTAAGTCACCTGGCTCTGAACCAGGCAATCGCAGGTTCGAATCCTGCTTTCCCAGCCATGCAAAAATATTTCGTTCTATTATCAAAATTAGTAGAACGATTTTTTTATACCGCTAAATTTTTGCTTTTTAGAATTTTAATAAAGTTTGCCATCATATTTTTAGATTTTTTTCTAAGGTAATTTTAGAGTCTAAATTCTCTGCAATTGTAAAAATTGAGTATTAACATACAAATAGAAATGCATTTTAAATACCCAAGTTAGCAATTATAAAGAGTTTTTTTAGATGTAATTTTTTATTTACTAAAGTAATTACATCTTTTAAAGATATGTTAAAATTATAATATGAAAATTGATAAGACAGTATTATGCTACATTGAAAAAGATAATCAATATTTAATGATTTATCGTAATAAAAAGAAAAACGATTTAAGTGAAGGCAAATGGATGGGTGTGGGAGGTCATATTGAAGAAGGCGAAAGTCCGGACTTAGCATTAGTTCGTGAAGTCAAAGAAGAGACAAATCTTGATTTATTATCATATTCTTTGCGGGGCCTCATTTATTTTCAAAATGATGATTATCAAGAAATTATGTATCTTTATACCTCCGATAATTATAAAGGGGAAATCGGAGAATGTAATGAAGGAGAACTATATTTCATTCCTAAAGAGAAAGTTTTAACATTAAATATTTGGGAAGGCGATAAAATATTTTTAAAGTATTTGAAAGACAACGAACCGTTTTTCAAATTAAAATTAACGTATAAGGATAAAAAACTCGTAGAGGCAAAAAGATTATCTAACTAATGTGTTATTTTAAATTCACTTATTAATATTTTTTATAAACATCGGCATTGGTGTAATTTTATGCAAATTTGTCATGTGTAATTTATCAATCTTAGCTTTAATAACGGGATTATCAATTCTACCCGTTTCAATATAGCTATCCAATTGTTCATAGGTAAATCCCAGATTATCTTCATCTGTTTTACCTGACAATCCATCTTCCGGAATTTTTTCAATAAATTTTCTTGGCAGTCCTAGTTCAGCTCCTAAAGCTTTAACTTCTTTTACAAGTAAATCGCTTAAAGGAGAGAAATCACCGGCACTATCGCCAAATTTCGTTGAATATCCAACATAATCTTCGGATTTATTACAAGTGTTTACGACTCTACCATTAAACATAGCAGAGACCCCATAAAGCACTACCATTCTAATACGAGCAGGTGTATTAGAATAATAAACTTTATTTGCTCGTAACTCTTGTTCGCTAATACCACTTTTTGCTATTGCGTTTAAAATACTTTCACATGTATCGCCTATATTAATCTCAAAATGGCGAATGCCTAGATAATTAACTAAATCATATGCCATTTGTATGTCATGTTGCGATCCTTGTGGCATTAAAACACCAATAACTCTATCCTTTCCCAGTGCTTCCACTAATAGAGTAGCACATACTGAACTATCCTTACCACCAGATATCCCAATAATAGCATTGCAGTCCTTACCATTTTCTTCAAAATAATTTCTAATCCACTGCACAATCTGTTCTTTCATTTATAATCACCTTTACTTTTAATAAATTATAGCATAAAAAGTCCAACAAAAAAGTTTTGGCTAATAAAATAAACCTCTTTTGCATCAAAGAAGTTAAAAAATAAAAATTTGAATAGTAAAACAAATTAATTTTTTCTATAATATTTTTGAAATTATTTTAGATTGATCTTTGGAGGTTAATTATGATTATTGGTGTTGATATAGGTGGTACATCTATTAAAGTTGGCTTAGTAAAAAAAGATGGAACAATTATTAAAAAAGAAAGCTATAAAGTGGTCAATAATAATCAAGAAAAAATGGCAGAAGAACTTGGTAATTTTATTTTAAAATTCATCGGTGACGATTTATCTGCTATTCAAGGCATAGGTCTTGCTTGTCCAGGAATCATTGATCGTCAAAATGGTATTTGCCATACTTCTCCAAATTTATTTTGGCACGAACTCCATATTTGTGAAATTGTTCAAAATATATGCAAAAAAGAGGTAAGAATCATTAATGACGCAAATGCCGCTGCTCTTGCAGAATTGGTCTTAGGTGCCGGAAAAGATTTTAACAGTTTTGTGATGTTAACTCTTGGAACTGGTGTCGGTGGCGGTATAGTTATTAATCATGAATTATTTGAAGGAAAAGATGATTCTGAAACCGAATTAGGACATTGGACCTTAGTGGAAAATGGCGAGCCGTGTAATTGTGGTAAAAAAGGTTGTATTGAAGCTTATTGTTCAGCATCCGCTTTAATAAGAGAAACTAAAATTGCCATGGAACAAAATAGTTCTAGTTTAATGTGGGATTTTGCCGATATGCTTGTCAAAGCAAATGGTCAAACAGCTTTTGAGGCTGCTAAACTTGGTGATAAATCCGCTTTAGAAGTTATAAACAATTATGTTACCAATCTTGCACGTTCGATTATTAAGATTAACGATGTATATCACCCCGAAGTATTTTTACTAGGAGGTGGTGTTTCTTTACAAAAAGAGCATTTAACCCATAAAGTTGAGGAAGCAATAATGAACATTGGTAATCAAAAAATACGCGTATTGCCTAGTAAACTAAATAACGATTCCGGTATCGTTGGAGCGGCATGTTTGTTTTTAAAATAATATGTAAAAAAAATTCTGATTAATCATCAGAATTTTTATTTTCATTATTTGAATCTTCTTTATTTTTAACCGCGTTCTCCAATTGCTTCATAAAGTCCTCTAAAGCCTTTTCTTGTTCAGCAGTTAAATTCGTTTGATCTTTTAAATCAGAATACAATTTTTTCATATTGGAAAGATTTGCCTTACTCAAATCTTCAAACATTCTAGCATAAGTCTTTTCTTGATAGAGCATTAAATTAGGAAGTAAAATGATAATAGCAATAAAGGCAAAACCTGCACCAAACACCACATATAATCCTAACAAACCTGTAAAATATGCAAGAACGACACCGCCTATATAAAACAAAGGAACTAAAGCGACTTTGTACCATTCATTTTTATAGTAAACTTTATAATAATCCTTTGAATATTTTTTAAAGACCTCTTTAAACACAGGCTTATTGTGGCCGTCCGGTAAAGAAGCACTGACTTTACATAAAGCATATAAAGCATTATGTAGGATTCGGTAAACGAAAAACATAAACGAAACACCATATGCAACCGAACTACTAATAAAAATAATATTTTTTAATAATTCATTGTTCTGCAAATAGCCATTAATGGTTATATATATATCATTAAAGTTTGTACCGCTTCCGGCTATAGCCTCTTTAATTTCATTCATCAGCTCACTATACTGTGGCATAAGCCCGAGTACAAAGGTAACTGCTTGGAGAGCCAAAAAATAGATAAGAAGAGTCAATAGAATATTTTTTAATAA
The DNA here is from genome assembly GCA_947625975.1 of uncultured Bacilli bacterium. GTDB lineage: Bacteria > Bacillota_I > Bacilli_A > RFN20 > CAG-826 > RUG131. The sequence continues at coordinate 7,587 of CANQQL010000028.1, read as the reverse complement.
TGAATAAGCTCTGCGTGATAATGGCGATATACCAAGAGCGAACATACGATAAAAGTTTTTTCGGTTAAATTCTTGAGTATCCAATTGAATTAAAGTCATTTGCATTGCCAAAAAATAGGGCATTATAACAAAAGGGAATAATATTATTATTGTATATGGTAATAAAAAGTCTAAGATTACTGCCAATAAGCCTATCATCAAAAAGCCAAAAAGCATCGCTAATACAACAGTATAATATCTTTTCTTTTTTCCTTTTGCTTCATTATAAACTTCTTGCATACTTTTTTGACCTCATACGAATAATAATATAAATTATTTTATAATTATTATCAAGTATGACCAAATTATTTTATAATTTGAAATGAAAAAAAAGCTATGTTTACACATAGCTATTTTATGGCATTGTATTCCATACCTTGCGCCACTTCTAATTTTTGTGCGGTAGTTAAATCTTTGGAATAAATTTGATATTTAATACTATCTTCAATATAAATCAGATAATTATTTTTCGTATATGCTACACCACTTAAAACTGATTCTAACTCACCATCTATTTCACTTATCACTAATTCTTCATTAGATTCGAGTAATTGCTGCACAACAGTAAATGATTCTGTGCCTTCATAAACCATAATGACGACCTCTTCACCACCAACATTACTTGTTATTTCCTCTTTTTTTGTTGCAGACACATTTGCGCCACTCGGATAAAGCGGGAAATCTTTCTCTGTTGAAGATGTCGTTTCGCTCATTGTTGATCGGGCTTCTTGCATTGTTACCTTTACATCAAAATATCCTTCATCAAATTTTGGAGAAAAATCAACTGCTGTGAAATTGATTTTTACCAATGCCTCATTCTTGGCATTATAGATATTTACATATTTAGGCTCAAGTTCATTAGTAAGTTTAACGTCTTGCTTAACCCATGTAGGATTATTTTTATATGTTGGATTAGTAGTAACAATAATACCATCATCAACTTTCTTAATTTCATGCTTGCCATCAAATGTAGATAATATTGCTTGATACAAATATGGTTTAGGTGAATTTGTTGGCCACTCACTCTTAAATTTGTATACCTGATTTAAAGTTGGTGTTAACACATAAACACCTTCATTATTTTTAACAATGATTTGTTCTTGATTAATATTTGTATCGGTTAAAGAAACCTTAAAGTTTTCTTTATCTTCCACTTTTTGGTAATCAGTCTTCACAAGATAATTTTTAATATTTTCACCTTGTTCAATATCCATCGTAGCTTCCATATGATATGCAGTTAATTCTTCACGCTTTTTATCAATTGTAGTCATGACATCACCACCAGAGAAAAACAGCTTCCAACCTGCTAATGCAATAACCCCTAACACTACTAAACCAATAATAATTTTCTTAAACATAATTCCACCTCCTTAATACATATGAACACTATAAATAAAATATGAGTGCATAAATTACAAAAATTATCACATATTAATAATGACTGGAGGTCATTATGAACATTTTAGAAAAAATCGCTTTAGTTTTCACAATTATTGGTGGAATAAACTGGGGATTAGTCGGAATTTTTGACTGGAATCTTGTTGAAGCCATTTTTGGTACAGGAAGCGTAGTTACCAGAATTGTTTATATTGTTGTCGCCGTCTCAGCTCTAATTAATATTCTTTTATTATTTATGCGCCTTGACGAAAGCCAAGAATATGACTACAACACTGATTATCCTCGCAAAAGAGCGACAAACTAAAAAAATGGCACTTCATCTCGAAGTGCTATTTTTTATTTTATCAAACGCATAAACTACTTTCTGAAGTTGTTCATCATTGATGTTTTCAATATCATCTTTTTCATATTGCTCGATTGTTTTTATTAAATGACGTATTTTTAAAATAATATTTTGTTTATTAAGTTTAATGTTATCATCCACTAAACAATCGTTATTTACTACCACAATTGCCACGAACATACTGCGATTAATATCCGTAACAAGAGAGAGTTTTTCCGTTCTTAATTCATTTTTCTTTAACGGATTATCAATATATATTCTTTTATCTCCATTTTTAAATAATAGCCAGGACTTATCTTCTACTTTTCCATAAATGCCTTTCGTCCAATATTTGTCAGTAATCAGATAAATATATTTATTTCCAAAAATAATATGATCAAAATGAGCATTTGTCGATTCATCCACCGCAAATTGGAAATTATTAATTAAGCGCAAATCACGATGATTAACGTATCGATATATTTTTCGATAATAAAAATAGCGAAATAGCTTTTGATTAATAAATTTATTTAAAGGATAAGATATCAATAAAAAAATACAAAACAATACAAGAATAACAATAATTAAGATTGTTAATTCTGGTGACATATTTACTCCGCAATCTCCAAAGCAATTTCAATCATTTTCTTTAAATTTAATTGACGCTCTTCTGCAGTAGCCTTCCCTTCTTTAAGAAAATGATCGGTAACACTGAGCAGACACAAGGCTTTTTTATTTAAACTTGCGGCCGTACAATAAAGAGCATATGATTCCATTTCCACGCCCATTACGCCCATTTTTGCCCATTTTTGCCAAGTATTATCATTATAGAAATTATCACTAGAAAGAATATTTCCGACATGAGTAGGAATTCCTAGTTTTTTTGCTGTTTCATAGGCTTTCATCGTTAACTCAAAATCTGCTATTGCACTATAACCATCTTCAATTCCATATTGCTTAATCCAATTTGAATTTGTACATGCACCTGAACAGACTAAGACATCAAAAAGATTAATATCCTCTCGGTAAGACCCACATGTTCCTACACGAATAATGGTTTCGACATCAAAAAAATTATATAATTCATAAGAATAAATACCAATTGAAGGCATGCCCATACCAGAAGCCATAACTGATACTTTCTTCCCTTTGTAATAGCCTGTATAGCCTAAGGCATTACGAACTGTATTAACTAATTTAACATTTGTAAGATACGTTTGTGCAATAAACTTTGCGCGAAGTGGATCTCCTGCCATTAACACTGTTTTGGCAAAATCACCTTTTTCAGCGCCTATATGTGGTGTAGCCATTTTTAAATCCTCCTAAATTAATAAAAAAACTTCTTATTTATATTACCATATAATTTAAGAAGTTTTAAGACTGATTATTTTTTTCTTGTTAATGATTTTAAGGATGAATATTCATATTTGCTAATCAACTTACGATTATTTTTGTATTCCTCTTTAGCCACCTCAATCATCTTTCCTAGAATATCCATAAAGCTTATATTTATATTTTTAAATAAATAAAATGCCAATGATCCGGGAATTGAGTTTATTTCATTTAAATATACTTTTTTTTCTTTGCTATCTAGTAAAAAATCAAACCGCACTACACCCTTTGCATCAAACAATTTAAAGGCCTTTTGCGCATTTTCTTTAATTTCGTTTTCAATTGTTTTTGAAATATGTGCCGGAATGACATGTCCGTCATATTTTGACTTAAATAATTCGTATTTGTCTGAAAAAGAAAGAACACTATTTTTGGCATTAACCATTTCAATTTCACTCATTACAAAATTATTATAATCGCCTAGAATTGCAATGTTTAATTCTTTTAAATTTTCTACGACTTTCTCAACAATTACACTATCATCATAACTAAAAGCAAGATTTAGATACTTATTAAATTCGTCTATATTATTAACCTTTTTAACTCCGATTGAAGAGCCAAGATTAGTGGGCTTAATAATTAATGGAAAATCAAATCCTTCCCTTATTTCACATGGTGAATCTTTTCTAAGCAAAAAAGCATCTACGACAGGAATATTGGCATTTTTCATAATGAGTTTAGAAAAATATTTGTCTTGAATTAAAGCCGAACTTAAAACTGAAGATGATGTAGACGGAATGTGCATAAAATCAAATAATGCTTTTAATTTACCATCCTCTACTCCTTTACCATGAACGCAAAGAATTGCACAATCTATATCAGTGTATTGATGTTTCGCTTTAAATTTATAATAGCCATTTTTAAAAACAAACTCGCCTTTTATAAAGTGTCTTCTATTTTCATAATTATCCTTATTTAACAATCCTTTACCTGTATAAAACACATTATCGTGGCTAAGATAAAGAGGTAAAAAATCTACTTTATTTTTTTCTAACTCCTCTAAGACAAATAATCCGGTAATAATAGATATATCGTGTTCTAATGAATTACCGCCAAATACAACCGCAATTTTTTTCATAAATCTCCTTCTTATTTTATAAATTCATTTTCTGCTTTACTGGAAAGCAAAATATAATTTAAATCTCTTTTTAAAAGATATGCTAATGCTTCGCTATATTTAGCAAAAACTTTAAATTTTTTATTAACACTTCTTAACCCATCTTTCAGATCTGGATTAGCGGTCTTAAGAAGAACTACTTCATCAATACTGGCCAAAATTGTTCCTAATTTAAAATTAATCTCTTTTGCTTTACTACCCGCTTCAATAATGCCATTCAAGATTATGCCTTTACTTCCAGAAAATGAGTTAAGAGTGCCTATGGCCTCACTTATACCTAAATAATTGGTATTATAAGCATCATCAATTATATAAGTATTATTAATCTTCTCTACACTTAGACGATGTTTTTCTGCTTTAACAAAGTTTAGTCGGTTAACTAGTATATCCTCTCTGATATCAAGATATTTTGCCACTTTGATTGCACCAAGCAAATTAAGTAACTGGTGCCTACCAAAGATTGGAGCAAAATAAACATGATTCAAATATTCAAAACTGGTACCCTCAATACTCATTGAGATTATTTTAATTTCACTTAAGGAATACGGATGTACATTATCTTTGGTTGTTAGGCTAATTAATTTGCAATCTTGGTTGTAAAACTTTGCTTTTTCTTCTTTTAAATTTTTAAATAATGACAGCTTTTCTTTTTGAATATTTTCAATAGTCTTAAATGTTGCCAAATGCATTTCTCCAATTGCGGTTATAACACCAATATCCGGATGAAAAATTTTAAAAAATTTTCGCATTGTATTCGGGGCATCTACACCTAATTCTAAAATCAAAATGTCATCGTATGGTGTCAAACTGGAATTAATAAATTTGCAAATACCCATTGGTGTATTTATTGATCCCGGAGTTTTTATTACATTATACTGGCCACACAGAATTGCATATAAATAATTCTTAAATGAAGTTTTACCGAAGCTACCTGTAATAGCAATAATTTTTAAATTCGGATTGTTTTTTAATTTTCTTTTAGCTTTCCCAATATAAAACTTCCTAACAAAATGCTCATAAGGACAAAGCATAATATTCACAAAAATTACAATTATTTCTGTGCATAATAAAATTAAAACATGGAAAGCATATAAAAAATAATTATTTAAAAAAATTGCACTTAAAACAATTATTAAAAGATAAACAAATAAAAAAGATAGGCTACGACGTGTAAATTTAAAAGTAACTTGTTTTCGATAAAAAATGTTTATTAAAAGTCCCACCAAAAGTATTCCTAGCGACCAAAGAGAATATTTAAAAATCAATCCAAAGGAAAAGCAAAACAAACTGATAGTTATCATATTATGATAACTTGGTGGAATAATTCTTTGTTTTGCCACTATTAGGAGTCGCTTATTGTCATAATACTGAGAAATGAATGTTGCCGTACAACAAAACAAATTAAAAAAAGAAAATATGCTCAAAATAACTCTTATTACAATTTCCATAATTTCTCCTTAGTTATTTCAAATAGTAAATTTGTAATTGCGCTTACATTTATTATGTAAGCAAAATGATCGCCAGAAATTACAATTAGATGCGTAGCCGAACTATATTTTGCAAACTTTTTCATTTGTGTATAGCTTACTTCTTTATCTCTGTTACCATAAATCAAATAAATTTCACTTTTTAAATTTTTTAATTGTTTTTTGCCTAAATAACTATTTACAATGTTTAAAAAAGTTGCACGATTAATTCCACTGGTATTTTGAAAATCTTTGCTTCCCGACAAAGATTTAGGTATTTTTTTTATAATTTGATGTTTATTTAGCCATTTAAAAACTTTATATAGCTTAATTTTTAAAAATCTTTTAAGAGAAAAGCTTGGTTTAATTGTGGAAGGTGCTAAAAGAAGGAGGGTCGTAGGATGTTTTAAAGCATAAAATGACGCTAATTTGCCACCAAACGAATGTCCAACAATAATATCTGGAATGAATTTATAAGTTATAATTATTTCTTCCAAGTATTCTACATAATCGTCTATTGTAAATATTTTAATTAATGGATTATTGGGATTTCCCGGTAAATCAAGCGCTAAAACATTTGCAAATTTCTCCGCACGCTTAGCAAGGGGCATCATCATTTCTTTATTCTGTCCATAACCATGCAAAAATAAAATATTGGGTAAGCTATCTTTAGTAATTTTTTTATAGACAATATCCTTTTTCATTTTTGCACCTCGTCATATATAGTGATATAATAGTTTTAGCATTGAAATATATGCTCGAGGAGCAGTGAAAATGACATTAGAGGCACAGGAATTGACTACATTGTATATTGCAGCTTTAATTGCTATTATTGTTGGAGCCATTCTATTGTCTTTATCCGGTATTATTTATGTAAAAAAAGGCTATACTGCTATTATTGAAAAACTTGGAGTATATTACGGCACTTACCATTCGGGAATATATTATTTTGCGCCTTTTGTTTATCGCCGAGTTGGTTTATACAAAAATAGTAATAGCGAATTTGAATTGATAATAAACAAAACAATAATCCGTATTAAAATCTCAATAATTGATTTTCAAAAGTATCATTATAGTACTAAGTCTTTCTCCAACATTGTTGATGATCTTAAAAGCAAAGATTTTGCGGAAGTTACCCAATTTATCAATGAATTACAAAACGAATTAATAAAGATTGGTTGCAGTTTAGTAAAGTAGGTGAAAAGATGTTTTTAGACAATTTCTTACAAGCTTATCATACGCATATTTTTATATGGACAGGAATAACTATCATCGCCATATTATTAGAAAGTCTTATAAAAGGCAAACCGATTAGTTTATGGTTTGCAGTCGGTTCAATATTTTCACTAACATTAGCCTTACTACATATAACTTTCACCATTCAATTTATTGCTTTTTTTGTAATTTCTATTATATTGATTATATTAAATGAATTTTATTTTATGAAACAAAAGCAAGGATGAAAGAAAAATGAAAGAAAAATCAGTAATTGATATTTTATTAGATGACTCCAATAACGATGATATCGTTCTTTATGATGAAAACGACAAAGAAACAATTTTTTCTCAAATTGCGATAATTTCTTTAGGTGAAAAAACCTACGCTATCTTGAAACCGATTGAGAAAATTGACGGTATAGAAGATGATGAAGCCTTAACATTTCTTATTAATGAAGAAGACGAAGAAAATCCGTTGGAATTATGCGATGATATGCAAATTATCCAACAAGTATTTGATGAATACTATAAACTGATCAACGAGGAGGATTAAAAAAACAAGAACAAAATCGATTTAGCAATCGAAAAGAAATTGGACTAGCATCCAAGATATTAATTTATTAAGATATAAATGTA
>CANQQL010000027.1 GCA_947625975.1 uncultured Bacilli bacterium | reverse complement strand
AGCTTGATTAAAATTAAAACTTCAAAAATTCGAAGACGAAAAGCACAATAAAAAAAGTAACTTCAAAATAGAGATATATTGAGCCTTTGAACATATAAAAGAATAGGCTTTGAGTTGAATCAGGACCAAAAATAAGTATAATAATACTTGTTAGACAACAAAAAAAAGCATGACAAAAGTAGTTAACGCCTAGGAATTTTTTTAATTCTAGTTTTAACTTCAAAAAGTAATATTGTTTAGGGAACATATCTGTTGTCTAAAAAATTTGCCTAATTGTTATTTAAACTTAATTAGGCTGGGTGATAAATTCACCTTTTCAAAAGCTATTGCCTTTGAATTATTAAGTGAAAGTAATAATTCATCGGCATATGCCTTGAAAATAGTGAAAGGTGTTCTAAATCCGAACATCTTTCTTGGATACGAATTTACATGATTCATAGCCAATTCTAATTGGTCTTGAGTTATTTGATTAAAGTCAAAACCTTTAGGGAAGATTTTTCGTAATTCTTCGTGATTTTTTTCAATTTTGCCTTTTTGTTGACTTTGTCTTGAATCACAATAGAATACTGAAACAAGTTTTTCTCCTGTACTCATATCACATTCAATTTCTTCTGGTTTGGTAAATTCACTACCACGGTCAGTTAAAATAACTGTAAAAAATCGTTTAAATAGTTCATTCCCAATTGTCTTTTTAATCCAATTAAATATCTCGACTATCGTATTTGATGTGTGATCTTTTAGCTTAAACGTTAACATGAAGTTACATCGCCTAAAAATTAAAGTCATTATGTATGAAGATGTTTCTTTTGGCCCCTCAACGGTATCTAATTCTACAACTTCATCCATTGGATGTTCATCCATATAATTTTTAAAATCATCATAATATCGTGAATTCAGATAACTTCGATCATAATTTACTTGTACTTTCTTCTTTCTTTTTGTATATCGCATTTTCCTTGGTAAGTAGAGGTTGTCTAATGGAAGTACTTTTTTATCAATCCAGTTATATACCGTCTGTACACAATAAGGGAAGATGTCTGGATATTGCGATTTGATGACTTCTAAGGAAAGATTCTTTGTTAACAAGGGCTTTAAAAATTCTGCGAATTTCTTTGCTTCTTCTTCGTTTATCCTTGCTTTCTTATGCCCATCAGCTTGTTGGTTTTCATGCTTACTTTGTGCTTGTATTGCCTCATATATCCATTTGTTTAATTTACATTCGGTATATCGATTACATCCATTGCACACACCACCTAAATGCTTTAATCTCTTGCATCTTGGAGTTGGAACATAAAGCTTACAATAATCGTTACAATTAACATTTGAATATCTACAATCTCGACATTCATGTGTGCAATTATAATTGCCACATACGTTGTGCCTATTACATTCATATTTTAATCCGCATGTATTCTTGTATCTTGAATTAATACGTAATTCTTTGCTCCTATCTATTTCTTTCTTTATTGTTGAAGTAGAACAATGCAAATATTTGCCACATTAAGCCAATAAAATAAGAGCATTTGACTTCAAATTTTTATTAAATTGGTTATTGATTTATATGTTTTTATGTTATACTTTTTACAAGGAGAAAACTAAATGGCAAAAAAGGGTAAAAAAATTATAGTAACTCTTGCAGCACTTGGAACAGCTGCTGCTGGAATTTTTGCAGGATATAAATTATTGGGTCAAGATGCTTTCAATCATTCAGATAATGACCATAAAGTTTTAAATGTAGTAAAAAATATCAATTACAACGAAAAAGAAAATTTATTTACATGGGACAGTGTTGATCATGCAACATCATATTTAACAAATATAAATGGTCAAGAACAAAAAGTAGATACAAATGAAATGTATTATGTTCCAATGTCCACAACAACAGAATTTAAGGTTAAGGCAATTGATGAAACTGGCACTTATGCAACACCGGGAACATGGTCAACTTACACATACACTTTAGACAATACAAAACAAGTTTCTTTTTCTTCCGTTAGTTCATACATAAGCAAAGCTATGTATGGTGATACTTTGAAAAAAGTAGTTAGTGCTTATGTAGAAGATAATAGCTTGTATTCTGATTGTTATTTTGTAAGTGACGGAGAAGATCAGTTAATTTCTATTAGTTTAAATTACGATACTGAGGTGAATTCAATATATGATTGTTTGAATAATAAATATGACACTGTTAGTATATTACATTCATATTCCCTTTCTCCATATGAATCAGCAAGTTATCTGTTAAAATCAAATTCTTTTGATGGAGAGATGGAACAAAGAAGATTGGAAGGTTATGAGTTTAGTGTTGTTTCTAGTCAAGCTACAAAAATGGAAAATGATATTTTTAATATTTTTGCCACATACAAACTTACAAAAGGCGATGATGTTAAATATATTCAAAGCAATATGTTATGCTATATAACTAATCCTTCTAATGAAAAGGCAAATTATACTTCAAAATTAACAAATCCTGATAATGTAAAATTAAGAGAATACTCTTATCACGAGTTAAAAGGTGATGAAATTGATTTTGCCAAATCAATGGAAGGCGTTAAACAAAACGATTATACAGTAGATAATGGATATGAACTATAATGATTAAAGAATGTGTAGTGTTAAGCAATTCAAATTTATTGTTATACAAGACTGATGTTTTATGTAAAAAGTATGATATAAAAATGCATTTGTGCCGATCTATCACAGAGATGATAAAATTATACAATGATGGCACAAATGCTATTTTAATAGATGGGGTATTTGATATTAAAGATTTTTTATCAAATTTTAATCCGCATGTATTCTTGTATCTTGAATTAATACGTAATTCTTTGCTCCTATCTATTTCTTTCTTTATTGTTGAAGTAGAACAATGCAAATATTTGCCACATTCGGTCAAATTGAGACCTCTCTCTAAACACTTCTGTAATTCAAAGCGATCTTCTTTTGTTAATTGTTTGTATTTAATATGAACTGTATTTTTTAGTATTGTTGTCATGGTAACATAATCCTTTCATATATATATCGACAAAAGATACACTTATATTTTATCTTTTTTGAAGTTTATTTTGGAATTACTTTATTTTTGAAGTTTTAATTTTAATTAAGCTTTTTTTTATTAATTTACCCTAATAAGTGTGATCGTTTACCTAAAGTTGACTAAAAAAAATAATATGCTATAATACATAAGATTTTTGGACAAACTAAATTTATAATTTAGAGGAGAAAAATTTTTTTAGAAAAGAACAGTAAATTTAAAATATTGTGGGATAAGTTACAAAAAAACAACTTGAAGATAAGAACTTAAAAATCACGAGATTTTTAAGTAAAAGAAATTTAAAGCACCTTCATAATAATCTAAAACTAAAATTTCTTGATTTATTGAGAACGGTTAAGAGATGAAAAAATAGATTAGTTAATATCTTTAAAATTACAGGTAACCGATATTCCCCTAGGTATGAATGATTAAACTTATTTAGAATATAAATTACATTAATTTGTTCTCAAAGAAAGGAAAAGTTATAAAATTATTCCAATTTATAGATAATTTTATAAGATAAGGTAAAATGTATTACTTGCTTGCTATTGGAACTTTATTACTTATGGCTGGATTAATAGTTTTAATGCGCTTTAAATTTGTTTCAAAAGAAAAGCTAGTCTTTGAGAAAATAATTACCTTTTTATTAATTGGCGTCTTTATTGTGCGTTTTATGTGCTATAAAGACATTCAAGCATCAGGAAACGAAGAAATTATTAATATGTTTACTGATTATGCTCATAGTGTAAGCGAACTTAAGCCTTTTAGCCCTTTTATTGGAATAACCGCTAATTTATTGATGTGGTTCGAATTAACCGCTATTATTGTCCTCTTTTTGAGAGCGTTTTTTGACTTTAAAACAGCTAAAAATCTTGTACGTTTCATAAGTTTTCCTATCTTTATTATTTGTATTATTGCACTAAAACCTTTAATCGTAATGATGCAAGGAAACGATAAACTGTCGGTTTTAACTTTTGCTTTACCCTTGGAACTTGGCATTTCAGCGGGCTTATCAATTTATTATTTTATTAAAGATTTTAAATTTAAAACAACTATTAAAGATGTAGGAATGATGATCTTATCTTTTGTTTTACTTAATCTTGCAACGATGCCACCTTTCATGCCGAGATTTTTGTTTGGTAACGCCTATGTATTGATTCAAATTATTGATATCAGTTTTGAGCATCGTGTTTTTATGTATATATTTATTGTTATTATCCCTATTGCTTTATATGCAGCATTAAAGAATAAGCCACGGGAAATTATTGAATACGCTCTGATTGCCATTTCCGTTGGAACTTTAACGGGATTTATGTATGTATATAAATATGATAAAATCTTAGAACCATGGAGTTGGCCCTTCCATTTATGTAATACGGCAATGTTTTTAATGCCAATATGTTTTATTTTTAAACCTAAACGTTTATTCTATTTTACTTATTTTATAAATGTGGCTGGTGCTTTATTTGCAATGCTTATGCCAAATTATAATGAATGGACTAATGCTCTTAGTCCCACGATGTTCCATTTTTGGTACAACCATGGCATTGCCTTCTTTATGCCTATTTTAGGAGTCGCCTTGGGAGTATTCGAAAGACCGAAAATTAAGCAATTTTATTATTCAATGGCATGGTTTTTAGTATATTTCGTATTAGTATTGATTATGAATGTTGTATTCACAGCGATGGGACATGAAGTGGATTATTTCTTTATTAACTCAACATTTATAGCCGAAAAGTTAGGTCAATGGGCAGAAAATATATTTAACTTCGGGGCAGTAAATCTAACTGTAGGTTCATTGCAATTAGAATTCCATCCCCTTTATCAATTCATATTTTATGTTGTGTATGTATTAATAGGCGTAGCTGTTTGGTTTATTTATGAGCTTGGTTATAATGTCGTCGATTCACATAACCAATTAATATTAAAATTAAAGCAAATAAAGGTTGATCAATTAGCATTAGAGTCAACTTTAAACGGAAGGAGTATTGAAGAACCTATGATTGAAGATGCGGGAATAAGATACGAATTAATTAATTTCTCCAAAAAATATGCTTCTAGTAAAAATTATGCAGTTCATGATGCAAATTTTACTGTCGTTGGTGGAGAAATATTTGGATTTTTAGGACCTAATGGAGCAGGCAAATCCACAATTATTAAAAGTACAGTAGGTATTCAACCGATTTCAGAAGGACGAATTGATATTTGCGGATATGATGTTGCCAAGCAGCCAGTTCAAGCAAAGCGCTTAATAGGGTATGTTCCTGATCATTATGCTTTATATGAAAAATTATCGGGCCGGGAATATCTTAATTATATCGCTGATATTTATCAAGTAAGCAAAGAAGACCGTGATAACAGACTTGCTCATTATATTGAATTATTTCAATTAGAAAATTCAATCGATAACAAGATAAAAACATACTCTCATGGTATGAAACAAAAAATCACAATTATGGCCGCTTTAGTACATAATCCTAAAGTGTGGATTTTGGATGAACCATTAACTGGCCTAGATCCTACAAGTATATATCAAGTAAAAAAATGTATGAAACAACATGCCGCTGAGGGAAATATTGTCTTCTTTTCTTCGCATATTATTGATATTGTCGAAAAATTATGTGATCGCATTGCTATTATTAAGAAAGGTCAGATACAATGTGTAAGAAGCGTTCAAGAAATAGAAAAGAGTGGTACAACTTTAGAAGAATTTTATCTTACCACAATAGGTGAAAAACCAGAGGAAAAGTAATATGAAAATTTTTAATGCTCTGGTTCTAATGCAGCTACGTGATAAATTTGATTTTTCATGGGCGAAAACTTTAAAAAGCAGAATTCAAAAAATTGTTTTGAGTTTATTAAAATTTATATTTACATTAGTTGTACTTTACTTGGTAATAAATCTTTCATGCAGTCTATTATCTTTATATAGTTTTGCTCAAATTGTAGATGTAATGATTTTATTTGTTGGTCTTATTTTGCTTATGTCAATTATCTCTTGTACGGTAGGCTTAATGAAAAATTTGTATTTTGCAGATGATAACAAAGTGTTGGTAACTTTACCTGTTACCGGCGATATGTTGTTTTTTTCAAAATTGGTTGTTTTTTATATTTTTGAATTAAAAAAAAGCTTAGATATGCTTCTTCCAATGATTTTGGCATTTTTAATTTGGGCACTTCAAAATAGTCAAGTTGCTTGGCCGGTTTTTTTATGGATGTGGTTTCCTTTCTTGGTAATTGTAGGCCTTCCCGTTCTAATTGGTTCGTTGCTTTCGATTCCCACAATGTATATTAATCGTTTTTTTAAAAAATTTCCTTTTATAGAAGCCTTATCAATTTGTGTCGCTATTGTAGGAGGAATATGGCTTGTGGTTTATTTAATCGGATTAATCCCGGAAAATATTGACTTAAATAATCAATGGGCCTATGTCACTAATTTTATTCGAGATTTTTTAATTGGATTTAAAACGAAACTTTCTCCTTTTGCTTATATTGTTTATTCAATGACCGGTAATCCTGTTAATGCAATACCTAAACATCAAATAAATTGGTTCACTGTTGCTACAGTAGCCTCTCTAGTTGCAGTTGTTGGATCATTAATAGGCATTTCTTATATAACCACTAAGCCATTATTTTTCTCAATGATGACAAAATCATTTGAATTTGATAAAAATCTTATTGAGAAAGAAATGCAAAACAAGGTTCGTAAACCATTCATAACTTTTGTTAATAAAGATTTTCAAATAAACTTCAGATCAGTTGAAATTTCTGGTAATTTTTTAGCCGTATATATCATTGTACCAATTTTAATTCTACTTTTAAATTCGTTGTTTGCAGCAATGAATACCAAATTAAGTGGTGATATTATGACATATGCTTTCAATATCCTTTTAATTTTATTGCCATTGCTTGCAAGTAATAGTATGATTGCAACTTTTTATAGTAAAGAAGGCCGAGCCGGATATATTAAAAAAACAAAGCCTGTAAATCCTTTGTTACCTTTAATTGCAAAACTATTATTCAATTTGGCATTTTCTCTTCCAAGTATCATTATTACTATGGTGATTTTTGGTAAATTCAGCAATATTGGCACAATTAATGTCATTATCTTATCATTTGCAATTTTATTTATTCAATATGCGCATATTTTCTTTAGTGCGACCATGGATATTATGAATCCACAAAATGAGCAATATGCCACAATAGGGGAATCTATAGATAATCCTAATGAAAAAAATTCCACTTTATTGGCTTTTGTCCTCTCGTTTGTAATTGCATTAATTTCCTTTGGATTATTTAATGAATCGAGTATTCGTACAGGTGGATTCACGCAAGCATCAATAAAAATTGCTATTATTGGATTGGCTCTTTTGGCATTTGCCTTTGGATCATTTGCACTTCGTATTAAGGCGTATTATTACGAAAGATAGGTGAAATTATGAAAAAATCAGTTATTTTAATAATTGGATTAATTTATATTATCTCTGTGGTAATTGTCGGGTTTATTGGTTTACAAATGCGAGTATATAATCCAATCATATATGTAGAAGATATTATTGTTAGCGTCACGAATTATAATGAAACGCCACTTTCTCAAGAAACGAAAGATGATTTGGGGTGTGATTATTATTGGAAGATTTCATTAAATGATACTATTGAAGTCACCGCGAGCGTTATACCTGAGAATGCTACAAACGATTCTGTAGATTTTTATAAAGGCGAAGAAAAAAAAGACAGAGATTCTGTTAGTTTATCTTATAGAGATAATATTGCCCAAATAACTTTTAATACTGAAGATATTTACTATATTACTGTTAAATCATCAGATGGATCGGTTAGAAAGACAATAGTATTTGCTGTTGAAATAATGTAAATATTTATGAAATAAAATAAATAGTGACAATAATTTTTAATAGTGATAGAATTGTAATGCTTTTATAGATTTTATAAAAGTTAAAAAAATTGAAAATTAGAAAGGGTTGAAAATTATGAAAAAGAAAGTACTTTTAGGTGTAGGTTTACTCGTTGCAGCAATGAGTATTACGTCTTGTGGAGATGAAACATCAATAAGCGATTCGGTTTCTGGGAACCAACCATCTCTACCATCTTCCAATAGTGCAAGGGGAGATTATACTATTGCGAGCGTATCAACAAAAGATAGCTTTAGAACTTTTGCTGAAAATAAAGTTGAAAAGACAAACAAGCAGACAGAATTTAGTGATTTAACACGACAATATGTTGTTGGAGATGACAACAGAATAAATGTTAAACCAAAGGTAATTTTTAAAGATAGTTCTGGTATTCCTACTACTCAAGTAGATAACTGGAAGTATATTATCGATGTACAAATTTTGAATGATGATCAATTTGTTTCATTAGGTGAAGAAGATCTTCAAACATATTTGGAACTTGTTGATAAAACTAATTGTGACCTTGATTTTAAAGAAACTGCAATTGGGCACACATTTAAAGTTGTTGTTACTCCAGATGGTTTAACTCCAAAACAAAAAGAAAATATTACTAGATATCAAACTGAAATTACATTTGATGTTATTGATGGCTACAATGTTTATAATGCTAAAGAATTATCCTATATGAATCGATATATTGATTCATTTAAGGGTGATCGAGAAGCTTGGGCCGAGTTTAAGACATCAAATGGATTAGATGCAGAACTACAAACAAATGCATTAATTATTCATGATGATATTAATGTTACAAAATCGGATGTTCCTAGTAAGTTCTTTTATAATGAGGAAGATTCTGATATCACAGACGCTGATGAAGATTATTCTAGAGCAATTGGTTCATTAAGAGATAATGTTGATATTTATACTCGTTATTTCGGCAAAGATAATCAATTTACTATATATGGAAATTACTTTACATTAAGTTTCGCTAGTTTCCCATACGTTACTCGCGAAGGTGGCAAGCCAACACCAGAAGGAAAAGTTATTTCCCATGCCAATTTATTTCGCGCTGATGCTGAAAATGAAGCAGAAAGCCATGATGCAACTTGCAAATTTGTAATGCGCGACCTTAACCTTATCGGTAATGCGCCAAAGCAAGAAAATACTATTTTAGGCGGAGGCCTTATTATGAATAAGAGTCATAATGTAGACGCCTTAATGGAAAATAATCTGTCTAGAACATGGTTTATTACTTATTTTTCAGAAAGAGATTATTGTAATTATACAATTAATAAATGTAAAGCGTACGATAACTTCAATAGCTTTATTTATAACTGGGGAGCTACTTTAATTGCAAATGATAGTGAATTTGTTGGAGCTGGAGGACCGGTTATTATACAGGATCACGTTGATAACGATTCGACAACTGGAGAAGGTGGAAGTGTTGGTAAAGCAACCTTTACAGGTTGTAAATTAGAAAGTAGAGTTGCAGGAACTGAAGGATGGTTTGATTTGGTAGGTGCATCTGGTGTTGTTCCACAAATTAAAACGCTGAATGCCGCATTTACTAACTTTAATGCAAATTTTACTTTTAAACAAAATGATGTGGAGATGTTAAACTTAATCTCTGTAAATAAATCTGGATCGGCACAAGGACTTACAACTGGTCAAAAGATTAAAGGAAGCGTAAAAATTGATGATAATCCCGCTTTTGATTTTGGAGAAACAAATCCGTATTTAGCAGGATTTATTGATCAAGTGACATCACAATCACAAGTTGCACCTATATTCCAAAGTACAGGAGCTGCAAATGCGTTTGCATACTTCAATGGTACATGCTTAGTAGATGCGCAACTAAATGAATTAAATACTGTGGAAGCAGCAACGAATCCAATTTTCCAAGGTGATTATTTAGCCATATATTATCAAGGCATGTGTTTCTCTTTTGGCTATTACCATCCTACTCCTGTCTTCGACTAATCTATAGGATTGATAAAGAATTGATGTATAAACTAAGTTTATACATCTTTTTTTTATTATGTAGGGAATTTTTCTAATTTCAAGATTGAGAAAAGCGATAATGTTTTTTACTAGCTTTTTAAAAATATCATGTAAGACAGAAAATTTTATAAAAATTTAAAAGAATTTAATTATATACACTCATGAGTGTATATTGATAATTTCCGATACAAAAATGCTCTAAAAAACAAAATTACCGAATGTAAAAAAAGCACTTTTAAAAACTGCAAAATCCAATTGTTTTTTAGAACACTATCTTGCAAGAATTTTTAGGTTAGATATAATTTGATTAATAGAATTTTTTGTAAAAAATAAGTAAGAGGAGAATAATTATGAAAGTAATAAAACGTGGCGGACAGGAAGTAAAATTTAATTTAGAAAAAATTAAAGCAGCGATTATTAAAGCCAATCTTTCTGTTAAAGAAAATAGTCGATTAACGGAAGCGCAAATTGATGAGATTGTTGCTGTTGTTAGTGCAGAATGTAAAAAATCCAAACGCGCTGTAAACGTTGAAGAAATTCAAGATATGGTAGAAAATGCCTTAATGGCATCAAAACATTTTTCGGTCGCACGTGCTTATATTACTTATAGATACAAAAGACATTTAGTGAGAAAAGCTAATACGACAGATGAAAGTATTCTTGCTCTTATTGAAAATAATAATGAAGAAGTCAAACAAGAAAATTCTAATAAAAATCCGGTTATTGCTTCAACACAAAGAGATTATATGGCAGGCGAAGTTTCCAAAGATATTTCTAAAAGATTTCTGCTTGCTGATGATATTGTAGAAGCTCATAAGCAAGGTGTAATTCACTTCCATGATATGGATTATTTTGCACAGCATATTCACAATTGTGATTTAGTGAACTTAGAAGATATGTTACAAAATGGTACAGTAATTTCTGGTACAATGATTGAAAAGCCTCATTCATTTCATACCGCTTGTAATATTGCGACACAAATAATTGCTCAAGTAGCTTCTTCACAGTATGGTGGGCAAACAATTACTTTAACTCACTTGGCACCATTTGTAGAAGTATCACGTCAAAAAATTCGAGAAGATGTTTTGGAGGAACTAAAAGAATATCGTAATGATATTGATTTTAATGAACAAAAATTCCATGACATGGTGGAAGATATCGTGGCTAAAAGACTAAAAAAAGAAATCAAACATGGAGTACAAACTATTCAATATCAAATTAATACATTGCAAACCGCGAATGGACAAACTCCTTTTGTTTCTGTGAATATGTATTTGAATGAAGCACATGACGAGGCATTAAAAGCAGACCTTGCTTTAATTATAGAAGAAGTTTTAAAGCAAAGAATACAAGGCACAAAAAATCCAAAAGGAATGTGGATTACTCCAGCTTTTCCTAAGCTGCTTTATGTCTTGGAAGAAGATAATGTTAATGAAGGTACTAAATATTGGTATTTAACTAAATTAGCTGCGGAATGTACCGCTAAACGTATGGTTCCGGATTATATTTCCGAAAAGAAAATGCTTGAATTTAAGATTGATAAAAATGGTAAGGGAAATTGTTACCCATGTATGGGGTGTCGTTCCTTCTTAACTCCTTACATTGATGAAAATGGGAAACCTAAGTATTATGGCCGTTTTAATCAAGGCGTTGTGACAATAAATTTAATTGATGTTGCCTTATCATCAAATAAGGATATGGATAAGTTTTTTAAAATTTTTGATGAAAGATTAGAACTATGCCATCGTGCTTTACGTACAAGGCATGAGCGCTTGCTTGGCACAGTTTCAGATACGGCGCCTATTTTATGGCAATATGGAGCCTTGGCGCGTCTAAAGAAAGGTGAAACAATCGATAAATTGCTTTATGGTGGTTATTCGACACTTTCGCTTGGTTATGCCGGCTTATGGGAAACAGTTTTCTATATGACTGGAAAAAAATTAACCGAAGAAGAGGGCAAACAATTTGGCTTAAAAGTTATGAAAACATTGAATGATTATACTGCCAAATGGAAAGCAGCCGAAAACATTGATTATTCTTTATACGGCACGCCAATAGAATCTACGACTTATAAATTTGCAAAATGTTTACAACATAGATTTGGTATTATTCCAGGAGTGACAGATAAGAATTATATTACCAATTCCTATCATGTTCATGTCACAGAACAACTTGATGCATTTACAAAATTGGCTTTAGAATCGGAATTTCAAAGATTATCGCCTGGTGGAGCGATATCATATGTTGAAGTTCCTAATATGAAAGATAATATTCCGGCTGTGCTTGCGGTAATTAAATTCATCTATGACAACATTATGTATGCAGAATTAAATACGAAATCGGATTATTGTCAAGTTTGTGGTTATGATGGAGAGATTCAGATTGTTACTGATGAAGATGGTAAATTAATCTGGGAATGTCCAAATTGTCACAACCATGATCAAAGTAAAATGAATGTTGCAAGAAGAACATGTGGCTATATTGGCACACAGTATTGGAATCAAGGGCGCACCCAAGAGATTAAAGAAAGGGTTTTGCATTTATAATATGAATTATGGCGAAATTAAATCAGTAGATATCGCCAATGGAATAGGGGTACGTGTATCCCTTTTCGTTTCTGGTTGTAGAAATAAATGTCAAGAATGTTTTAATCCGATGACTTGGTCTTTTAAATATGGAAAAAAATATACCAAAGAAACAGAAGATGAAATTTTTAGCGATTTACAAAAGGAATATATTTCCGGATTAACGATTTTAGGTGGGGAACCTTTTGAACCGGAGAATCAAGAAGAAGTGCTTAATTTAGTAAAACGTGTTAGACATGAATTGCCAAATAAAACAATATGGATATACTCAGGCTTTACGTTTGAAGAAATTATCGGAGAAAAACCAAGTAGAGCTAGTTTAGAAAGTGCGAAACAAATTCTTACGAACATTGATATTTTAGTTGATGGAAGATTTGAAATTGCTCAAAAAGACTTGTCGTTAAAATTTCGTGGTTCAAGGAATCAAAGAATTATAAATGTTCCTAAAACTTTGCAAAATAATTCCATAGTGTTATCAGATTTAAATTAGGAGATTTATCATTTATGAAACTAAAAATAAAAAAATTAAAACCAACGGCCAAACTTCCTACATATGGCACGGTATATGCTGCCGGAGCAGATTTATATGCAGACGAGGAAAATGATTTAATCATTATGCCTCATTCCACAAATTTAATTCATACAAGCTTAGCTATGGAAATTCCAGAAGGGTATGTGGGATTAATATATGCAAGAAGTGGTTTGGCTACAAAACGCCATTTGGCACCCGCTAATAAAGTAGGAGTTATTGATTCGGATTATCGTGGTGAAATTATGGTTGCGCTTCATAATCATAGTAATGAACCACAAAAAATCGAAAAAAATGAAAGAATTGCTCAAATCATTATAACACCCTGTTTACATGTTGATTTTATCGTAGATGATAACCTAACGGAAACGGAAAGAGATGCAGGTGGATTTGGATCTACAGGCAAAATATAGTTTTAAAAATTCTTATAATGTGATAAAATATAATAAATAAGAAAAGGAGAAATTAATATGAAAAGTATTGTAAAAAAATTATTTGCATTAGGTGGCGTATTTGTCATGGGAATGTCTCTTGCAAGTTGTGGAATTAGTAAAGATGAAGCTGACAAAATCAATCAAGATATCAAAGATGGCAAAGCTTTAACCTACGATGATTTAAAAAAGAGTTATGGAGATCCAACTTATGATTTAGTAATTGGTGATGCCAGTGTTAAAAGCGGAAGCATGATTTGGGTAAAAGGTTGCAAAACAAAAGACCAAGTTGAAGAAAAATGGGATAAGGGCGAAAAACTTTCTGCCTTAACTGTAGTATTACTCTTAAATAAAGCTACATCTGCAACTTGGATAGAAGATTTTACCAATAGTGATGTAAAATAATTTTATAAAAATATAAATTAATTTATGGTTCATTATATTAATGAACCTTTTTATTTGTTGTTGCAGCAATTCAAGGTAAATGCTATCATATTTAAGTATCTCATGATACAATTTATATGGGGATGTATTGGTTTCGACAAGGTATGGTCGGGTAGGGAACGCAGTCGGGTGATCGCGTTAAAGATCAAAAACAAATATCTGGCAACAGAAATCAATTAGCTTTTGCTGCTTAATTAAGCCATAGTCCCACTTTGGGGAAGGAAAGCCATCTATCTGAGTTGGGCCTCTAAACAAGGAATAGGTGTAATTATAAGAGGATAAGGCTTATCAATGTCTATAAGGTAAGCACGAAAATTTATAGGCTACCTAAAAGATGATTCGTTTGTTAGTCTTGCTTTTAGGGACACTGATTAGCAAACTAAACTGTAGTGGTCTTTACTGGACTTATTTTGGACGCGGTTTCGATACCGCCATCTCCACCATTTGCGTGTAATTGTTGTTGATTTTTATAATTAATGAACAAAAACAAAATATTATGAGTATTATTGCAAGTTATGTCAAGTTATATACTTGATATATATTCTTTAGAGTTTTTTTATGTAGAAGTGATATATTTCGGTAAAGTGAAGGTGTTTTTTTATGAATGTCTTAAAAAAATCAATAAGATTAAATAATGGCGTAAAAATACCATTTCTAGCTTTAGGTACATGGCAAATTGATAATGATACAGTTGTACAAGTAGTAAAAGATGCTTATGAAGTTGGATATCGCCATTTTGATTCCGCAGTTGATTATCAAAATGAAGAAGGCGTAGGGAGAGCCTTAAGAGAATTAAAGGTAGCGAGAAAAAACATTTTTATTACCACAAAAGTTCCAGCACATATTAAAAGTTTTGATGAAACGAAAGATGTAATTAATCAATCCTTACAAAAATTAAATTTAAACTATATTGATTTATTGCTGATTCACGCCCCTGCTCCATGGAACGAAATGAATCCAAATAGAAAACTTTATTTTGAAGAAAATGTTGCTGTTTGGAAAGCTATGGAAGAATTTGTGAAAATAGGTAAAGTTCGGGCAATTGGAATTTCAAATTTTAATAAAAACGATATAAAAAACATTTTAGATCATTGTGAAATTAGACCTACTGTTAATCAAATTCCGAGCTTTATTGGTTATGTTGAAACTGAGACAATAAAATTTTGTCATGATAATGATATTTTAGTTGAAGCATACTCACCTGTTGCTACAGGAAGATTATTAAAAAGTAATATTTTAATAGAGATGGCAAAAAAATATGGTGTTAGTGTTGCTCAGCTTTGTATAAGATTTGACTATCAGTTAGGTTTGTTGCCTATTCCAAAGAGTGTTCATAAGGAATATATAAAAGAAAATTCTGAGATAGACTTTATAATTTCTCGAAAAGATATGGAAGCATTGCTTAAATTAAATCAAAAAGATCTTTTTTAATGAACAATAAAACTAGATTAATTGTGGAATTTATTGTATTATTAAAAACGTTAAAGTAAGGAAGTGATTAGCATGAAAATAGAAGAAATTCTAAAAAAATATATCAAAATTGCAATAAAAAAATCTTTTAACTTCGATGTTGAAGATGATTTAGTTATGATAGAAATACCACGCGATCCAAGTTGGGGTGATTATTCGACAAATGCAGCAATGCGTTTAACAAAAATTTTACACCAAAATCCACGTAGTATTGCTGATGCTTTAAAAAAAGAACTTGATAATATTATTGAAGAAACTGAAAGTATTACGGTTGCTAATCCGGGCTTTATAAACTTTAAATTAAAAAAAGTTTTGATGGCAAATGTCATTAATACAATTATTGAATTAGGAAATGATTATGGTAGAAATAATGTAGGAAAAGGCGAAAAGGTTTTATTAGAATATGTTTCTGCTAATCCAACTGGCGATTTACACTTGGGTCATGCGCGAGGCGCTGCTTGGGGTGATAGTGTCACAAGACTTATGAATTTTTCCGGATATAATTGTCTAAGAGAATATTATATTAACGATGCTGGTCATCAAATTGAAATGTTAGGGCAATCGCTTATATCACGTTATTTTGATTGCTTTAATAAAAAATATCCACTTCCTGAAGAGGGATATCATGGACCGGATGTAATAAAATTAGCACAGAAAATAGCTAAACAAAATGGCGACAAGTGGATAAACGCTGACCCCCAATTGCGATTGGAATATTTTAAAGATAAAGGAATTGAACTTGAATTAAATAAAATTAAATGCGATTTAGACTATTATCGTGTTAGCTTTGATTCTTGGATCCATGAGCGATTCTTTTATGAGAATAATAGTGAAAGAATTGAAAAAATTTTAAAACTTATGGAAACTAAGGGCTTAACCTATGAAGCAGAAGGTGCATTATGGTTTAAGTCTACACAATTTGGTGATGATAAAGATCGTGTCTTAAGAAAAGCGGATGGCTCGTTAACCTATTTGACACCAGATATCGCTAACCACGTTTATAAGTTAGAAAGAGGATATTCAAAATTAATTAATTTCTGGGGCGCTGATCACCACGGCTATGTAAAACGTATGACATATGCCTTAGAAGCTTTAGGGTATCCTGAAAATACTTTAGAGGTTGATTTGATTCAAATGGTTCGCTTAGTGGAAAACGGAGAAGAAGTAAAAATGTCGAAAAGGACAGGAAATGCTGTAACCATTCGAGAATTATGCGATGACATTGGGGTAGATGCGGCTAGATATTTCTTTGTTTGTAAAGATGTTGCAACACATTTTGATTTTGATTTGAATTTAGCTAGAAAGCAAACAACGGATAACCCTGTATATTATGTACAATATGCCTATGCGAGAATGCACTCGATTATTGAATCATGTGCTAAGTTTCAAAAAGTCGATAATTATGATTTACTAACGGAAGAAAAAGAAATATTGCTGTTAAAACATATTAACGAATTTCCTAATGTTGTGGCAGATGCAGCAGTCACTCGTATGCCCAATAAAATATGTAATTATGTGCAAAAATTAGCGCAATATGTTCACAGTTATTATGCTTCTTGCAAAGTTAATAATCCTCAAGCGACGGATTTAACTAACCAGCGTATAGGTTTAATTACTGCGACAATGATTACTTTAAAAAATGCTTTGAATTTAATTGGAATTGATGCTAAAGAAAAAATGTAAATTTATAATCAATTTTTTCTATATTCGTGCATTCCAAAAATGCTTAATTTATATAAAATTAGCGTTTTAATTGAAAGCGGTTAATTTCTTAATATTTTTATTCATTTTTTTGTAAAAAAATGGCAATATCTCATCTTTGACAGTTGGAGAAAAGGAAAAGAAGAAAAAAAGCCTAAATAAAGGCGTTTTTCTACTTTTAAT